>NZ_RJVR01000089.1 GCF_003999195.1 Streptomyces soli | reverse complement strand
CGCCTTCCGCGGGCAGGCCGGGCGCGGGCCGGTCCGGGGTGCCGGGCGGCCGCCGGCCCGCGGCCAGGTCGCGGCGGACCTGGGCGATCCGCTCGTAGCCGGGCGGGACCGCCGCTGCCGCGCGTTCCGCGTCGGTGCTGGGCACCGCGTCCGGCTCGCAGTCCAGCAGGAGACAGGCGAGCGCCCAGTCGTCCTGGTGCGGGGTCATCGTGCCGATGAGCAGCCACAGTCCGGCACGGTCGCCGGACAGCAGCTGCGACCAGGCGGCGTGGTAACGCCACTGCGGGAGGGCGGAGTCGTCCGACGTCAGGGGTACGAGGAGATCGCGGGCCCGCGCGGCGTCGCCGTCCAGGAGGTGCAGGCGGCCCAGGGCGTAGGTGGCCCAGGGGCCCGCCTCGCGGGTCAGGTCGTTTGTGACCAGCCGGTGGGCGGCCGGGGGAGGTGTGTCGGAGTCGGAGTCGAACCAGGCCAGTACCCGGGCGAGTTCCGCCGTCGCGGCGACGTGGGAGGCGGCCGTACGGGCCGCTTCGAGCGCCTCTTCCGGGATGGTCGCGGCCTGACGGGCCCGTATGCAGGTGGCCAGGACCCCGAGTAGCGCGGTCTCGTCGTGGGGGTCCGCCGTGCGGGCCGCGAGGAAGCTGTCCCGGGCCGCGTCGAGTTCCTCGGTGACGAACAACCGGTGGAGCCCGGCCGCGCGGTCCGCGCCCGGCAGTCCGGCCGCCGCCAGCACGGCCGCCTGCCGCAGCTGTTCCGGCTCCGAGGAGAAGTCCACCCGCAGCACATCGGTGGCCAGCGCGACGACCGCCTGGGGCCATGGCCCGGCCCGGCCCAGAAGGTCCGCGTAGACCTCCAGCCTGGGGGTGTCCCGCCTGCCGTCCCTGGCCAGTTCGTCCGCCAGTACGGCCCTGGCCTGGTCCTCGACCGACTCCGCCCAGTACAGCCGGGTCAGCAGTTCGTCGGCCTGCCACTGCTCGCCACGCCCGAGGCGCGCCGTGGCCAGCGGCCGAACCGCACGGTCGAGGGGGATCTCACCGGTTTCCGCGACGAGCCCGCCGAGCCTTTCCAGCGCTTCGAAGTCGGCCTCGGTGAGCAGCGGCCGGTATGGCTCTCCGACCATGGACCGTAAGAAGTCGGTCCACTGCGGAGCGGCTGCTTCGGGGTGTTTCTCCATCCGCTCCCAGACCTCGCGCAACCGCGCCAGGCCGCTCTTCGGGGCCGGGTCTTCGAGGGCCGCGATCCATTGCCTGCGCAGCCGCCCAGAGGGGCTGAGGAAGTCACCGAAGGATGATGGCGGGCTCATGCCGCTGTACTCACCCCCTGCACCTCTCGCGCCGCAGGAGATCCTCGAAGTGGGTCGCCTGATAGAGGTTCCCGGCCCGCCGGTAGGCGTCGGCCGTACGTGACAGCAGGGCACAGCGTTCCTGCCGGGTGCGCAGGAGGGCACTGTTGCGCACCAGCTGCCAGGCCTCGGCGAGCCGTCGCGCGGAGGTGGCCGGGTCGCCCTGCGCGTCGAGCAGGCGGGCGAGTTCGTTGAGCAGCGCCAGCCGCATGGCGGGCGGGAGATCCTTCGAACCGGAGTCCAGGCACGTGCGCAGGGTGTGGCAGGCGCCGGTCGGATCGCCGTCGGCGGCCTGCTTGCGGGCCTCCTCCAGCGCGCTCTCGCCGGGCGGTGGGCGACGGGTCCCGGCCTCGGCCTCGGCGAGCGCGTCCAGGAGTTCCGTCGCGCTGCGGAAGCGCCTGGCGGGATCGAACTCCAGGCAGCGCAGGACGACGGCGTCCGTCTCCGGCGTCACGGTGTTGTTCAGCCGTGACGGCGGGGCCGCCGGGGGGCCGTCCTTCTTCTGCTGGTACAGCCAGTCGCCGTGCAGCGCGTCGGGCAGGCCGGGCGGCGGTATGAGGTGCGCGAAGGGAAGCTCGCCGGTCAGCCCCTCGTACATCAGCACCCCGAGCGAGTACAGGTCGGAACCGGGCAGGCTCTGCCCCTGGGAGGTCTCGGGTGCCATGTACGTGAGGGTGCCGGCGACTCCGGGCACGGTTCCGGACTCCAGCAGCCTGGCGGCGAGGCCGAAGTCGATCAGCCGTACGGTCAGGTCTGAGCCCAGCAGGACGTTGTCCGGCTTGAGGTCCCGGTGCAGCAACGGCTGGTCCAGGGCGTGCAGTCCGCGCAACGCCACACAGATCTGCCGGGCCCAGTTGAAGAGCAGTTTGGCGGGGACCGTCTTCAGGCTCTCGAACTGGTCGGCCAGCGTGGTGCCCTGTACGAACTCCATCACCAGGAAGGCCCGGCCGCCGGCGTCGTGGGCGAGCCCCCCGTCGTACACGTGGACAAGGTGTCGGCGGGCCTCGGCGTCGGTCATCCCGTCCATCGCCTCGGCCAGCCGCAGAATGTCGGCGAACCGGTCCTGGGCGTCCGCCTCGGTCATCCCCGTCTCCCGGGAGATCTTGCAGGCGACCCGCCGGACGGGGCGGCCGAGGATGCGCTGCTCGCTGAGGAAGACCGCACCGAAGGCACCGCCGCCGATCCACTTGGTGAGCAGATAGCGGTCGTTGATCACCCGGCCCTCGAACGACCGCAGGTCGGCACCGGTTCCGCCGTCACTCATGGCCCGGTCCTGCCTCCTGCGCCGGCTTCGGCTCCGCGGCCGGGAGGAAGTGGACGTCCGTCCAGGGGCCGTCGGGTCCGCCGGGGTGGAAGTCGAGTTCGATGCGGGTGCACTGCCGGAACTCCTCTTCCCGGCGCTCCTGTTCGAGAAGGATAGGGTTCTCGATCAGGTCCGACAGGATCCTCGTGATGATGCGTCCGCCCTCCTTGCCACCCGACTTCTCGTTCAGCAGATGTCCCTGCCCGGCAGCGTAGTGGATCAGCGACTTGGGGACGATCAGTTCCTTCTCCCGTTTGTCCAGCCAGAATTCGCGCTGCCGGTCGACCAGTTTGCGGCAGATGCCGATCATCGCGTCCAGGTCCAGCGGGCGGAACACGATGATCCGGCGGATGCGCGCCACGAACTCGGGAGAGAAGACAGGGCCGCCCCGCGCACGGTTCCCGACCTGGAGCAACGCCTCTTTCACCGCGGCGGTGATCTCCTGGCCGGACCGGCCCTCCCGTGTCATCCGGGAGATGATCTCGTGGCCCGCGTTGCTGGTGAGGATGAAGATCGCCCGGTCGCCGTGGGCCTTGACGCCGCGCTGGTCGACGATCCAGCCCTCGTCGAAGAGGTTGAGGAAGGGCCGCCAGACCTCGGGGTGGGCCTTTTCCGCCTCGTCGAGCAGGAAGACGCAGTACGGGTCCGCGTTCAGCTCGTTGATGAGGCGGCCGCCGCGTTCGAAGCCGACGTATCCCGGTGGGGAGCCGATGATGCCCGACACGCTGTGTCCCTCGGAGAAGTTCTCCATGGGGTAGGTCTGCAGGCGCTTGGAGGAGGAGTAGAAACTCGCGACGGTCTTCGCCAGTTCGGTCTTGCCCGTCCCGGTCAGCCCGGCGAAGAGCATCACCGAAGCGGGGCCGCCGCTCGCACCGGCCAGGCCCGACTTGATGCGGCGCAGCTCGCTCGCGACGACCTCCACCGCTTCCCGCTGACCGAAGACGGAGGCGCCCAGCGCCTGTACGTAGTCGGTCCGCTCGCCGCCCGTGCCGGCGATCTGCCCGGCGGGCACGCCCGACACCTCGGCGATGACCCGCACCACGTCCTCGGTGTTCACGACGGCCCGGGTGTCGCCGAGCTGCGTACGGCGGTAGTCCAGGTCCTCGCAGGCCCGCCGGAGCACCTTGACGGCGGCGAGCGGCAACTGCTGGTTGAGGATGTAGTCCCCGGACATCACCACCGCCCGGTCGACGGCACGGTCGTCGACCTCGGTCCTGAACTCCGCTTCCAGTGCGTCCGCCGCCTGCCGGACCATGTCCCGCGCGGAGGCCCGGTCGGGCTCGGTCATGTCGATACGGGTGGTGAGTTCGCGCAGGACATGGTCGGCGGCCAACAGGTCGTCGTACTCCTGGCCGGACAGCACCCCGATGAGGTGGATCCGGCGTTCCTTCAGCGCGCTGCGCAGGGCCAGTACGTGGTCGGTGCCCCCGGGGCCGCGGAGCATGGCTCCGAGCCCGTCCAGGCACACGATGAGATCGGTACGCCCGGCCACGTGGGCGATGATCCTGGCGAGCTTGGCACCGCTCTCGGTGTCCGGTACGTCACGGCAGTCGACGCGCAGTAGGCGCTTGCGCCGCAGGAAGGGCAGCTCTCCGGCCGCCGCGCGCCTGGCCAGTTCGCGCACCAGAGTGGTGGTGCCGACCCCGGCGGGTCCGGTGATCAGCACATGGTTGTCGGTCGTACGGTGCAGGGCCCGGCCCAGGGCGTCGAAGTAGCCCTCCAGGTGCCGGGCGGGTGCGATCCCCTGGGTCCGCGCCAGCCAGGTGAGGTCCTCGGCAGGGGGTGATTCCGGCGGTAACCGGAAGGAAACCTCGCGCGGTCCCGAGGCGCGCGCCTCCCTGACGGCCTGGGCGAGCAGCTCACGCATGCGGGCGAGGTCCACCCGGAGCGGCTCCGCCTGGAACACCGACGCCAGCCTCGGCGGTGGATCCTCCAGCAGGGCATCGAGCAGATGCGGTGTGTCGACCAACTCGGCACCCCAGACCACGGCGGCCCGCTGGGCCCGCCGGAGCAGGGCGAGCAGCGGCTCTCCCAGGCCGTCACGGTGCAGTGGCGGCGCGTCCTTTCCGTGCTGTGACAGCCGGAAGGCGCCGCTCAGCATCTCCGCGACCTTCGCCAGGCCCAGTTGCGGTGGGAGCTGGAGCCGGACGAGCCGCTCGGTCAGCCCCTCCGTCTCGCCCAGCAGGGCGAGGAAACAGTGGGGTGGCAGCAGGCGGTCGTACCCCAGCTCACCCGCGCGTTCCGCCGCCTGCTCCAGAACCGCCCAGGCGTCCGCCGAGAACTCCTCGGAGCGCAACCGCCCGGCGTCGTCCAGCAGAGCGGGAGGCGGCTGGGTGCTGATGCGCACCTGGTCCCGCAGGGTCCGCGCCGCGGCCGCTGTGTCGAGAATCCGCAGGAACTGCCGGTCACCGGGGTCGGGATGGTCCAGCACACAGGCGATGAGCATTTCGAGGCAGACCGGGCGCAGCCGGTCCTGGTCCTCGGCGAACTCCGCCGCGAAGCGGTCGAGGGCGGCCAGCGTCTCGGGTGTGAAGCGCTCACGTTGTCCGTCGAAATCGAAATCCAGTCCGCCCTGGCTCCCCGGGTTGTACACCGAGATGGTTTCCAACAGATGCCGCAGCTGGGCACCTTCGGCGAGAGTGAGCGCGAGTACCGACAGAACTCCCTGGTCACCGGAGTCGATTGCGGCGTAGAGGATGTCACTCGGGCGGACCGTCCCCGAGCAGCGCTGGGTTGCGGCCGAGAGAATATCGATCGTGCGTTCGTCCGGAAGTGCGTGCGGAGTGAAGATTCCTTCCGAAAAAAGTGACAACACGACTGCATCCCCGTACCCGTTCCCGGCACACCATGTTCGCGGAGAATGCCGGAGCCGACGGCAACTTCCCCATTGCATTCATAGTTTGACACGGGTACGACAACGCCTGCCGCCATTGGGCAACATCATCCAGATCCACAGGTTCACAACATCCCAGGGTTACAGGGCTGTTGCGCAGTCTTTTGATCTTGGATCGCTGCTGGTCATCCGATCTAGAGGAGGTCGAGGGCTCAGGGCAGCCGCCCGGTATCCCGGCCGCCGGCCACCCGCCGGGACGGGCCATACCGCGGCCCCGGAGCAAAGGTCTAGGCGACGGTGCCGCCGCGCCGCCGTCACCGGCCCCAGCCACCGAGCGGTGGCCCGTCGGCTACGGATTTCGTGGCCGGGCCCCGGCCGATCCCGCTGACGCTCCGTCATGTCGATCCAGCGTCGATCCAGCAACGGTGCGGGTGACCAGGGGTGACGACAGGTGACGAGGCATCAGGATATCCAGCAGGGATCCAGCAACGGTTATGGCGACGGCCCTGAACAGGGCCGACCCCGTTTGACCTGTGTATTTGCCGGCTCGCCGCGTCGATGCTAACGCGGCCACTAAACGTTGAAGCGGAACGTCGACGCCTCCGCTGTCACCTGCGACGATCGCCGGATTCGGGCCCGGATCCAGCGTCGATCCAGCATGCGACCGGCCCATGCCGACGCCCATTCGGAACCTCTGCACCGTGGCTTTCGTAGCCGAGGAACCGGTAGATCGTAGTGGCCAGGTAGCCGGTATGTCCGGTCGGCTCAGCCTCGTCGGCTGACGCGCGCCGGTATCTCAGCCGCCGACGAGGGCGACGAGCTTGATGAATACCAGACCCGGATCGACAGTGAGATCCACAACTTCGTCGAGGTCCTCGACCTGGCGATCCCCTGCCAGCACGAAGAACCCGTTGGACAGGAACGCGCGCTCGGCGATCTCGGCCTGGCGCTCCCAGTCGATGCGGCGTGGCTCGCGGAGGCGGTAGCCGTTCAGCTCCGCCTCGGCGTCGTCAGGGCGGACGAGGCCGTTGAAGCGATCGCTCGGGCGAGCGTTGTACCGGGCGACCTCCTCGCGGACCCGGAGTCTGATCAGCTCCTGCACGGTCATCCGTTCCGGCAGCCCGGCGACCTCCAACTCGGCAACCGGCTTGCCCGTCGCGGTCTCGTCCCGGAACGTCACGGTGGCCATCAGACACCTCGGTTGATCTGCGTGAGGATGGACTCGTCGGTGATCTCGGTGTCGGCGGCAAGCAGGAACGCCTTGCTGAGGATCAGCGAGAGCCGGTCGTCCTCGAACGGCAAGAACACCGTGCCGTCGCCCTCGCGACGCGACGGGACGATGCACAGGTAGGCGTCGTCGGGCTCCATCAGAATGTTGGCCGAACCCAGATGGACCTTGTAGGTGCGGAGCCCGCCGCGGACGACCAGGAAGCGGCCGTCGAGCGAGCACCGGCCGGCGATCTTCAGACGCGGCAGTATCCGTTCCAGCGCCTCACGGCGCGCCTCGGCGCTCTCCGTCAGCTCGGCGAACCCGGCCCGCTCCCAGTAGGCGCGCTCGGGGCCCCGGTCGGTCCAGTCGGGATCGGCGGCGATCGAGGTCACCCCGACGAAGAGGTCCACGTCGCGCATCGCCTCGCTGAACACCAACGGTGGCACCTCGGCCAGCGGCACCTCCCGCCAGGCGCCCTCCACCCGGCGGGCGAACCTGACCTGATCAGTCGCGGCCAGCTCATGGTCGCCCGCCCAGTCCGCCAGGGCGTGGAAGAAGCGGACCTGCCATTCCCCCGCCGCCAGGGTCCGCACAGCCTCCTCCTCGTCTCCGCCGTCCCAGGGGCCGAGCAGACCGCTCGCCCACCCCCGCGCCCTGAACAGCGCGAACATCCTGCGGTAGTGGACGAGGTGCGCGGCGAAGCGGTTGGAGTAGACGCGGGTCTCCTCCTCAGCCGGGGTGAGGCGGTAGATCTCGCGGAACGCCTGCTTGAACGGCTGCCGGATCCGACGTTCGGTGAGCAGATCCCGCCAGGCCCGTATGGTGCCGGGGTCGGAGCGGATCGGGTGCCAGAGCCGTACGGAGGCGTCGTCGGGCGCGTCGGGGAGGTCCTCGGTCTCGGGCAGGACGGGCCGCCACTCGCCTGGGGCGACCTCGATCTCCCAGATCAGCCTGCGCACGACGGACCGGGCGAGCGGATGCCCGGCCAGCTCGACGCGCCACCAGCCGTACGGGTGGACGGCGTCGACGGTGAAACCGCCCTCCAACGCCCTTGCGAGCGTGCCGAGTTGGACGTTCACCCGCTTCACCAGGTCCCGCAGCTCCTTAACCAGCTCGCCGTGGTCGCGGCAGACCGGCGCGGGGACGGAGCGCAGCGGGCGGCCGTCCTTCTCCCAGGTCAGTACGGCGGTCCCGGCGACCGAGACGACGGCCGCGTATCCGCCGCCCGCCTCCCTGCACAGGCCGCTGGTGCCGTCGAATCCCAGCGTCGGAAACCGCAGCGCCACGTCGGTCCGCTCGGCCAGGGCCGCGTCGACCTTCTTGAGCATCTTGTCGAGCTGCTTGGGCACCCCGGCGTGCCGAACGGTCGTCCGCACGGTGCGTATCGCGGTCACCAGTTCGGGTGTCGGGAAGTCCTGCCCCGACCGGACCAGCTCGTACAGCAGCGCCGTCGACGGCAGGGTCTTGGCCGCCGTCGGGGCGAGCGAGATGCCGGGCAGCAGCCGGTCGAACAGCTCCGGCAGCCACGGCTCGTCGCGCAGCAGCGCCACCCGGGCGGCGTGCCCGAGCGCGAAGACCTCACGGGGCGTGAAGGCCTTGCCCGAACGGTAGGGGATCACACCCGCGTGGATCGCGTCGGCGCGGTCGGCCGCCGCTTCCAGCGCGCGGCGGGCGAACGCGGCGTAGGCGGGGACGTCGGCCAGCCTCCGCCAGGCGTCCGGGAGGGGCGGCGGCGAGGTGAACGAATAATCCCGGGCGGCCTCGGACAGCAGCACCCGTTCGGCAGGGGCGAGGCCGGAGATGACGGCGATCTCGTCCAGGGCGATGGGGCCCTCGTCACGGCCGAGACGCTCGGCGGCCGCGCGCAGGGAGCCGTCGTCCGCGAGCCCCGCCACTGCGAGCAGCGCGTACGGCTGGCGTACGTCGTCCTCGTCGAGGAGGAACTCGACGAGTGTGCGGGCGGGTTCGGCGAGGTCGGGCAACGGGCCCGTGCAGCGCACCAGTGAGCCGGCCCCCAGCGTGAGGTCCGCCCAGTTGCGGTCCTCCGTGCCCGCGACGAGTGCCTCGAACATTCGGCGGCACGCGTCGGGCGTGTAGCGCGGCTGCCGCTCCTTGCCGGCGTCCTCGACCGTGAAGCGGGCCCCCGTCGCCGTGGGCGTGGGGGAACGACCGAGACCGTAGGCCACCGGGAGAAGGTCGCCCAGCTCCTCGTCGGAGATCTGCGCCATGTCGGTGAGGCGGACGTCGTCCTGGTAGGACGGGTCGGTCAGCGCGCGCATCAGCCGTTCGGCGAGGTTCATCGGGTACCCCTCTTGATCTGGCGCAGGACGGTCTCGTCGGTGATCTTGGTGTCGGCGGCGAGCAGGAACGCCTTGCTGAGGATCAGCGAGAGCCGGTCGTCCTCGAACGGCAAGAACACCGTGCCGTCGCCCTTGCGACGCGACGGGACGATGCACAGGTAGGCGTCGTCGGGCTCCATCAGAATGTTGGCCGAGCCCAGATGGATCTTGTAAGTGCCCAGGTCGCCCCGGACCACCAGATAACGGCCGTTGAGGGAGCACCGGCCGGCGATCTTCAGACGCGGCAGTATCCGTTCCAGCGCCTCGCGGCGGACCTCCGCGCTCGCCGTCAGCTCACCGAACGTGGCCGTCCGCCAGTACGCGGCATAACGGTCCTCGCCCCGGTCGGCCCACTCGGGATCGGCCGCGATCGAGGTCACGCCCACGAACAGATCGACGTCCCGCATCGCCTCGCTGAACACCAGCGGCGGCACCTCGGCCAGCGGGACCTCCCGCCAGCGCCGGCCGTCCCGCCGCTCGAACCTGACCTGGTCCGTCGCGGCGTGATCGGGCGCGTAGTCGCTGCCGTCGTCCGCGGCAGGCTCGTGGTAGAAGCACGCCCGCCACTCGCCGTCGCCGAACTCGGCCCGGGCCTTCCCCTCGTAACCGCCGTCGTACCGGCCGAGGAAGTTGGCCTGCCATCCGCGTTCCTTGAACAGCGCGTAGAGCCGCCGGTAGTGGACGATGTGGGCGGCGAACCGGTTGGAGTAGACGCCGGTCTCCTCCTCCGCCGGAGTGAGCAGGTAGATCTCCCGGAACGCCTGTTTGAACGGCTGCCGCAGCCGCTCGGCGACGATCCGCGCCCGCCACGCCCTGATCTCGTCCATCGACGCCCGGATCGGATGCCACAACCGGACGCGCTCGGGCTCGCCGGACGGTTCGGTCATCGGCGCCACCGCGCGCCACACGCCGTCCGCGTCCTGGAACTCCCAGATCAGGCCGCGGACGAGGACGCCGGCGACCGGATGGTCGCGGTAGTAGCGGCACCACTCGTCGTACGGCCAGGCGCGCCCCGCTGACATCAGCGCCTCGACGCGGGCCCGTTCGCCCGACAGCGTGCCCCGCACCTCCTTGGTCAGGGCTTTCAGCTCCTTGAGCTCGTCCGGAAAGCCGTCCTTCACCGCCGCCGGGGCCGTACGGGACGTCCGCCCGTCGGGGCCCGTGAAGGTGAGCCGGACCGTCACCGCGTCCTCGATCGCCACCCGTGCTCGGTGTCCGCCCATTTCGCGTTCCAGCGAGCCGTCCGGCGCCAGGCCGTGGTCGGGCACGCTGCGCTCGATGAGCTGCCCCGCCGTGATGCCCTGCCGCCCGGCCGCCGTCACCAGCGCGGTGTCGAGCTGCTTGCGCAGAGCCCGGTGCTTGACCTGGGACTGCAGCCGCCACAGGGCCTCCAGGGCGGCCGAATCGCCGATCTCAGCCAGCGCGTTGATCGCCGCGCCCGCGAGCTTGAGGTCCTCGATCACGCCGGTTCCGTGGCCGCCGGTCCGCAGGGCGAGCGCGCCGAGGTACGGCACCGCGGCGGGGCCGCCGGTCAGCGCGCCCGCCCAGACGACGCCGCGCGCCAGGTCCCCGTCGCTGTGATGAACAACGTAGTGGTAGTGGTACTCGCCGTGGATCCAGCCGGTGTGCGGACCGCGTTCCCTGCTGCACAGCGGATCGTCCTCGGCCAGCGCCCGGAGGATCTCGGCCACGAGGTCGTGCGCCGACGCCGCGTCCGCGAGCGCGAGGCACGTCCGCCGCCACCGCTGCGCGGGACGCGGGCCCGGCAGGCTCGCCAGGTGCCGTACGAAGTTGGCCAGTTCTGGCGTCGGCGACGTGTTCGCACGGTCGCGCAGCGGGGCGGCCCAAGGGGCGTACGGGGGTATCAGTCCCTCGGGGATGCGCGCCTCCTCCACGCTCGCGAGCAGCGCACGGAGGCGCTTGGCGAGCGACCCGCGCAGGTGCGTCCCGACATCGGCGTTCATGAGCTCCGCATGGGCGTGCCGCAGCCAGGGCGCGACCGCACGGCGGCCGTCGGCGCCGAGCCGCTCGGCGGCGTTCAGCGCCAACCCCAGCGATTCGGCGAACCAGAAGCCCATGTCGTACTCGGTGACGCGGAGCAGCATCACCGCGACCTCGTCCGGCGTCCAGCCGCGCATCCGCGATGTCAGGGTCCCGATCTGGGTGCGGTACTGCCAAAAGCCCGTGCCGTCGAAGCGGGCGGCCAGCATGAGGCACAGGGCCGCGGCCCTGCCCTCCTCATCCGCGCAGGCCGCGAGCCGCCCGTCGATCTCGGCCTGGGTCGCCGCGCACGTCGCCTGGAGTCGCTCGTACCACTCCTGCCCCCGCCACGTGGAAGCGTCCCACCTGGACTCCATCCGCTGACGTTCCAGCAGGTCGACGAGCCAGCGGACGCGGTCCAGCGCGGCAGACCTCACGTCGTCGAGCGAGTCGTTCCTTCGGGATTCGGCCACCAGGGCGTCGTAGAGCATGGAGGGGATGATGGCAGGCCGGACCGACAAGACGATCAACCCGAAACCCCCCGCGCCTGTTCATGTGATATCCGGGTCCAACCGGCGACGCCCCGGAGGTGGGTCCACGCACGGCACCGGGGGCGCGAGCCGCGTTCCGCGTACCCCGCCGAAGGCGTCAACCTGCGTCACGGCCGCCCGGCCGCCCACGCGCGACAGCCCGTACCGCGACCCCGGGGCGGCGGTCGCAGGCGCCTTTCTGCATCGCTGGCAACTGGCGGCCAGCCAGCACGTCGACGGTGGCAAGGAAGCCGCCGGCACGAGAGCCGAGGAGCTTGCCGGCAGTCACGTCCCGCGGCACACAGCCGAATGTTTGGGGCCTGGGGGTCGGCCTCAACCGGGTGGTGAACCGTGCGCGTGAACGGAAACCGCCGTCGCGGCCGTAGACCTCATCAGCGGCCAGCCAGGTGCCCGTAGGGAGCTGGGGAAGGATCCGGTCGATCATGGTCTCGGCGAGGCGGGGCTTTGTGGCGAAGCAGGCAGTCTCGGGTACCTGTGCGGCCACACGCCGCTCGCGGTCGTCTGCCCAGGCGCGGGGCAGGTAGATCTCCCGGTCGATCAGAGCTGCCCCACGGCTGGTGGCCCAGGCGGCGAACACGCCGACCTGGCAGGGAAACACACCGCCGAGGCTGCCGCCAACGACCAGGTGTCCGCCAGGCTGTTGAGCGTCGATGAGGCCGTACGCGCCGTTCTCGACCACGCCGCGGGGGGCATGGACGGGCGAACCCGCCCGGGTTCGCGTCCGGCGAGCGCACGGGCCCGGGCCAGCCATGCATCGCGGTCAAACCCGAGGGCCACCTCGGGCGGGTAGTGGGCGAGGGCCAGCGCCCGGGCGCCGGTGAAGTGCTGGCGCTCGTCGATCTCCACGATCTGGCACCGTCCGTCAGCGCACGTTAGGACGACGTCCAGGCGCCGGCGCTCCCGTGGGGGTGCCATAGGCTGCAGTTCCAGGCCGGTGAGGGCCGTGTAGACGGCGCATACCGCCGGCCAGGTTCCGGCGCAGTCGGCCCGGCCGCAGCAGCCAGTTGGGGCAGGTCTCAGCGGCCAGGTCGGCGCGCACGGTGCGGCGGAGCAGGCGCGTCATGGCGGCCTGGGGGCGTTCGGTCACGAAGTCGGCTCCGGGGCGTCGGCAAAGGGGGCGGCGTAGCGGGACAGGCGCCAAGTTCCGGCGCAACGCAACGACAAGCACCGGCAAGCAGCCCCCACGCACCACCTGACCGGAAAACTCAACGGTCAGATGGGTGCGGCGGGATAGCCCCGCGACGCTCGTTGTTTGTCGGGGGCTGTTTCGGTGCTGGGGTTGGCTGTCA
>NZ_RJVR01000160.1 GCF_003999195.1 Streptomyces soli | reverse complement strand
GTGAAGTCTATGGGCTTGCTTGAGCCGTGGTGCTTGGAAACAAGCATGCCCGGTTCTCAGGGGGCCGGGTTACGGCAACGTGACCCGGCTACCCGACGACTGGTGGGGCCTCGCCACCCGCTATGACAAGACCCCCACCAGTTACGAAGCCGGCCTACACCTACGCGGCTCCCTCATCTGGCTCCGTAGCCTGACGCCCGCACCATGATCCGAATTCAGAACAGGTCCTAGTGCTGTGACCGCATACGTTCACCGGGTTGGTGATCCCTGACGTCAGGAGCTGAGCTTCTAGATCAACACGAGCCACCAGGTGTTCATGGCCCCTCCTACAGGCCGAACAAGCGACTCAGGGCGCCGGTCACCAAAGCGTGAGTTGGCCCCCGGGGGTGCTGCCGGGGCCGTCGGCTCACTGATCCGCGGTGCTCAGCTGACCGGTCCCGTCATCGCGTGCGGCCCTACCGCCGGCTCGAGCAGCGACAACGTCCGCTGCTGCGCATCGAGGCCGACGCGGATGCCGACCGGCATCGGCAGATTCGGGCCGGCATGCCCGAACTCGACGTTGCCCAGGACCGGGATGTCACGGTCGCCGAGGACGTCGAGGACGATCTCGGGCAGAGTAGGGGACGCGCCGGGCTCGAGTCCACTGATCTCGCGCGGAACGCCCACGACCATGCCGGAGATCCGATCGAGGATGCCGCAGTGTCGCATCACCTGCAGATAGCTCCACACGTACGATGCCTGGCCCCCTATCTCCTCCCAGAACAGCACCGCACCGTCGAACCATTCGAGCGGCAGCGCGAAACGCGTCGCCTGCGCCAGCACGATGCGATTGATCACCCCGCCGATCAGCCGACCTTCGACACGACCAGGACGCCAGCACTCCCACGACGGGCTCGCAGGCAGCGCACCGATCGCCTCGGTACCGGTCAGCAACCTGGAGTAGAGCTTCTCGAGTTCCGCTTGGCGCGCCACGGGCGCAGACTGCCAGTGTCCGCCGAAGCCAGGGACGGCCATGTCGGCATGGAACCCGACCAGACCCGTGCGCGCATAGAGCACCAGATGCAGCAGCGAGATGTCGCTGTAGCCGAGGATCGGCTTGGGGTCGGCCCTGATCGCCTCGACGTCGATCAGGTCAAGGTAGCCGAGCGCCGTCTGGCCGCCGTCACTCGCGACGATCGCGCGCACCTCAGGATCACGCAGAAGACCATTGAGCTCCCCGGCGATCTCCGCCGGCGTGGCCGCGCTCCACCAATGGCGGAGTCCTACTTCGAGTAGCGGAGCCCGACGCACGCGGAATCCCATCCGCTCGAGCACAACCACCGTCTGCTCGACGTTGGGCTCGTAAGCGGCTGGCAGCGGACCGGACAGCGATGCGATGACAACGAGATCTCCGGGCCTCAGGGCACGCGGTCGAAGCAGTTGAGGCAGTGCAGAACCAGTCATGGCGTCAGTGTCGCCGGTGCCATTGGTAGGGTCACGCGACTTTCGCCGGTCGTCCGCCCCAGCGCAGGCCCTTCTCGCTGCGGATGCGAGCACGCTCCTTCCGTTGAGCGGCAAGGACGTCGGGGTGGCGGGCGTTGGCACTGCGCCAGCGCAGGTAGGCGTGCAGGGCGCGAGTCTGGGCGGTGTGGTTGCGGTGGTGGGAGTTGGCGACGGTGAACTGCCGCAGTGGCCCGAAGTGGGCCTCGATCGGGTTGGCCCAGGACGCGTAAGTCGGGGTGAAGCACAGCTCGACCCGATTCTTCCTCGCCCAGCGCCGGATCGTGTCGCCCTTGTGGGCGGACAGGTTGTCCAAGATGACGTAGATCGGGGCGCCGTCCGGGCGGGCCGCGCGGATCGACTTCAGCGCGGCCAGGGTGTTCGCGGCGCCCTTCTTGCGGCGGTTGACGCCCCACAGCTTGTCGTCGCCGACCGAGTAGCAGCCGTGGAAGTACCGGACGCCGTGGGTGCGGTGGTAGGTCGCGGGGTGCCGCTCCGGGTGTCCTTGCTCGGCCCAGGACGACCCAGCGGTGGGGCGGATGCCGAGCGGGCCGAACTCGTCGAACGCGAACACCCGGTCGGGGAAGCGCTCCAGGACGTGCTCGATCCGGTCGAGCTTGGCGTCGCGCTCCGGGTCGGGCGACTCCTTCCAGGTCTTGGTCCGCTGGAAGGTGATGCCGCGGCGGGCGAGCAGGCACCGTAACGCCTCGCGGCCGATGCGGATCACGCGGCCGTGCACTTTCCGCAGGTAGGCGGCGAGTTTGCGGATGGACCAGCGGGTGAAGGGCTGGCCGAGCTTGGTCGGGCGGGTGGTGGCCGTCTGGACGACGAAGTCCTCGTCGTCAGGACTGAGCAGGCGGGGACGGCCTCCCGCCCACCGAGGGTCCAGGCAGGCCAGGCCGATCTCGTTGAACCGGTGGATCACGTCCCGGACGGTGTCCTCGTCGGCCTGGACCAGCTTCGCGATCACCGGTACCCGGTTCCCGCCGGCCGAGGCCAGCAGCATCATCGCGCGCCGGTAGCGCACCGAACTGGTGCTGCCCCGGTGCACAATCTGCTGCAGCTTCTGCCCTTCCTGGTCGGTCAACCTGCGCACACGGACAGGCTCTGCCACCACACCCCCAACGATCGGACGGACGTCACCGCACATCCAACCGCCACGACCACCAACCCGGCGAACCATCCCGGTCAGAGCACTAGACGAGCAGGAACACCAGCACCTGCGGGAACTGGCCGCCCGCGCCGCCCGCTACGCACCCGAACCACCACCCGCACCCAGCCGCACGGTCAGCCCGCACCTGAAACTACTGCTGGAGACTATGCGCCCCTACCCGGCCTACGTCCTCAGCCGCAGCATGGACTTCCTCGCCGGGAACCCCGGCGGCCTCGCCCTGTACGCCGGGCTGGACGAATGGCCCGCCAAACGCCGCAACCTGGCCCGCTACCTCTTCCTCCACCCCGCAGCCGCCGGCCTCCTCCCCGACTGGGACAACCAGGTCCGTGCCTGCGTCTCCAGGCTGCGCGCCCTCGCCGGCATCGCACCCGACGCCCCCGACCTCACCAACCTCGTCGGCGAACTCCTACTCAAAAGCCCCGACTTCGCCAAACTCTGGGAACGCTACGCCGGGGTTCCGCAGTTGAGTGGGTGCTCTAGTCCACGAATCGGGGCTCTGGCCTGGGGGTATACGTGATGGCACGCCGAACGGGCGTGTGTCTAGGCGCTGGCGTTCCTGCTGGTCAGCGCGCTTCGCCGGTCAAGTGGGCTGGAACGGCGGGAAGTTGCAGCCACCACGCTACTGGATGCCCACCGCCTGAAGGAGCGCCTCGATGGTTTCGGATCATGGTCTGTATGACCCAGAACGCGGCTGTTTGTACGGCCGGGGATGCTGGCATTGTTTGCCCGTCGGGACCGGCGGGCAAACCGCTGACCTGCGCGTGTTTCCAGGACTAGACACACGCCGACACAGTCGGCGGAAGTGTATTGCAGCAGGTCAGCCAGCCTTTTCGTGGACTAGAGCGCCGCACAGCTGCGGAACCCCGGCTACGACGTCACCGGCCGCAAACCCACACACAAGACGTTCCGACACCCCCACGTCGGCACGATCACCCTCACCGCCCAGTCCATGCACCTGGACGGCACCCCCGGACAGCGACTCGGCGTCTACGTCGCCGACCCCGGCACCCCCGACCACGACGCCCTCCTCCTGCTCGACCTCACCGCGCCCTCAGCGACCTCGCCCACGACCGGCGCGGTGGACAGACCTGAACCCCATGCGTTCGGCCCCGCGGGCACCACGTCGGCCTTCATGCGCTGGAAGAGCACGTCTTGGGGGCTTCCCCCAGCATGCCCATGTGCTTCGTAAGACCTTTCCCAGTGCAAGTCGCTGATCTTCTGGCAACAGGATTCTGTAGTTCGAAAAAGCCTGTCCTGCTCATTCTGCGTCCTGGCCTCCGAAGCCGACCTGACGTGCGCGGCCCGGCTGCTCCCGGAGAAGGCGCAGACGTACGTCGCTCTGGAGCAGACCGTGGGCCACAGCTTCAAGAAGGATCTGTCGATCGCCGAGATCGTCCGGTCGGGCCGCGGCCCTAGACGCCGCCGAAGGCCCGATCGTCAAGCACCCGCCGGGCACCGCGATGGCCGGCTTCATCGGCAAGGCCAAGACCCGCGACTACCTGGAGCGGCTGGCCCTGGCTGCGTGACCTCACGGCGCCGGCGGGCGGTTGACCCCGCCCGCCGGCGGCCCAATCCCGAACCACGACCCGAGCAAGGAGCCCGGCCATGCGCATGACCGCCCTGTCGTACGGACTCGGCGCCGACAGCACGTGCATCCTGCTGATGATCCTCGCCGACCCGGCCGCGTTCGGCCTGCGCGCCGACCTCGCCGACCTGGTCGTCGTGCACGCTGTCACCGGCAACGTTCTCTAGCCGGTCTAACCGTGTTGCTCTGATTGCATACGGCTCAAGGTCCCACTCGTCGCCAAGAGTCGGCCGCGTGCGCCACAACCTAGCCAGGGGCGGGCCCGTGGAGACGACGAAAGACCCCGCCTCTATGGTGGACCGATGGCATCGATCAAGCAGGTCCAAGTCACCTTCGACTGCGCAAAACCTGAGCGCGTCGCTCGTTTCTGGTGCGAGGTGTTGGGGTATGTCGTACCGCCGCCACCGGAGGGGTTTGCTACTTGGGACGATTTCGATCGCTCGCTGTCGCCTGAGCATCAGGGGTCAGCGGTCTGCATTGATCCATCAGGTGTGGGCCCGCGACTGTTCTTCCAGCGCGTTCCCGAAGGCAAGGTCGTCAAGAATCGGCTGCATCTTGACGTGCGGGTCGGCACCGGGCTCGTGGGTGAAGAGCGCCTCGCCGCACTCGAGGCCGAGTGCGTACGACTGGTCGCGCTCGGCGCGGTACGCGTGCGACTACTGCTTGCCGATGGCGACTATGAGTCGTGCATCGTGATGCAGGACATCGAGGGCAACGAGTTCTGTCTCGACTGAGTGGCCGCGAACGTGGCACCTTCGCGAGTCGACTGGTGCAGTTCGCCATCACGAGGGTCGCCGTCCCGCGGCGCGCCAACGGTCCTGATCCAGAACCGCCCCTCGGTGTCCACGTGAGCCCGGCGACGGCTATCCGGCCGCCCTCGCCTTTCTGGTCGCCGCCCCTGTCGGCGCTGAGGACAAGCAGCGCCCCGGGTTCGAGACCGCCTGGACGAAGTCCATCGGGCGGCGGTTGGCCCCGC
Source organism: Streptomyces soli (assembly GCF_003999195.1). Taxonomy (GTDB): domain Bacteria; phylum Actinomycetota; class Actinomycetes; order Streptomycetales; family Streptomycetaceae; genus Actinacidiphila; species Actinacidiphila soli. The sequence goes on along the minus strand of NZ_RJVR01000160.1, from coordinate 9,954 downwards.
CGCCGATGACCGCCACGCTGCGCAACGCGTTCCCGAAGGAGCTAACCATGCAGGGGCGCTGCGCCACGACCGCATCCTCAACGAGGCCCTCGAGACGCGGATCCGCTGCGACTCATGCCCCTGCTCGGGATCACCGAGACAACCGCCATGCGCTACATCACCGCGGCCCGCCCCGAGCGCACCGCCCGTCAGCGCCGGTTCCGGACCGGCGGGCGGGTTCAGACCGCGACCGCGGCCCTCTGCTCGTCGGCGGCGTCGCGGCTGCCGCGGGCGGCGAGGTACCGCTCGGCGTCCAGGGCGGCGGCCGCGCCGGTGCCGGCGGCGGTGATGGCCTGCCGGTAGGTGTGGTCGACGACGTCGCCGGCGGCGAAGACGCCGGACAGGCTCGTGCGGGTCGAGGGGGAGGCGACTTTGATGTATCCCTCGCCGTCCAGGTCGAGTTGGCCGGTGAACAGCTCGGTGCGCGGGTCGTGGCCGATCGCGATGAACAGGCCGGTGACGTCCAGGTCGCGGGTCGCGCCGGTGAAGACGTCGCGCAAGGAGACGCCGGCCAGCATGCCGCCGCTCTCCTTGATCTCGGCGATCTCGCTGTCGAAGGCGAAGGAGATCTTGTCGTCGAAGAAGGCCCGGTCCTGCATGACCTTCGAGGCCCGCAGGGTCGAGCGGCGGTCACTGACTTGGCGAAGCGGGTGAGGAAAGTGGCCTCTTCCATGGCGGTGTCGCCGCCGCCGACTACGACGATGTCGCGGGCCTTGAAGAAGAAGCCGTCGCAGGTCGCGCACCAGGAGACGCCGCGGCCGGACAGCTCGTCCTCGCGCGACAGGCCGAGCTTGCGGTAGCCGGAGCCGGTCGCCACGATCACGGTTCTCGCGCGGTGCACGGTGCCGGTGGAGTCGGTGAGCAGCTTGATGTCGCCGGTGAGGTCGACGGAGACGATGTCGTCGTCGACCATCCCGGCGCCGAATTTCTCCGCCTGGGCCCGCATGCTCTCCATGAGCACGGGCCCGTCGATGCCTTCGGGGAAGCCGGGGAAGTTCTCGACTTCGGTTGTGGTGGTCAGCGAGCCGCCGACGAAGATGCTGCTGCCGAACAGCAGCGGGCGCAGCTGGGCGCGGGCGGTGTAGAGGGCGGCGGTGTAGCCGGCCGGGCCGGAGCCGATGATGACGACGTCCCGCACGCCTTCGGTGCCGGTACCGCTCAGGCTGCTCATGCCTTCTGCTTGGCGTCGATCTCGGCGATCAGGGCCTGGATGCGGGCCTTGATCTCGTCGCGGATCGGGCGGACTGACTCGACGCCCTTGCCGGCCGGGTCTTCGAGCGCCCAGTCGAGGTACTTCTTGCCGGGGAAGATCGGGCAGGCGTCGCCGCAGCCCATGGTGATGACGTAGTCGGACGCCTGGACGGCCTCGGTGGTCAGGATCTTCGGCTTCTGGTCGGCGATGTCGATGCCGAGTTCGTCCATGGCCTCGACGGCTGCGGGGTTGACCTGGTCGGCCGGGATCGAGCCGGCCGAGCGGACCTCGATCCGGTCGCCCGCGAGGTGGGAGAGGAAACCGGCGGCCATCTGCGAGCGGCCCGCGTTGTGGACGCAGACGAAGAGCACGGAGGCGAGCGGGGCGGTGGACATGGGTTCTTCCTTCATGAAGGGACCAACTGGTGGGTTCAGGCGGGCAGGGAGGACAGCAGTTCGGTGATGTGGGTGTCGATCGCGTCGCGGATGTCGCGGACGACGGCGATCGGGGCGCCGTCGGGGTCGGCGATGGGCCAGTCCAGGTAGCGGCGGCCGGGCACGACCGGGCAGGCGTCGCCGCAGCCCATGGTGATGACGATGTCGGCGGCCTGGACGACTTCGTCGGTCAGCGGCTTGGGGAACGCTCCGGAGACGTCGACGCCGGTCTCGGTGAGGACCTGCGCGATGGACGGCTCTACCTCGGCCGCGGGGTGCGTGCCCGCGGAGGACGCGATGGCGCGGCCGGCGGCGCGGTACTCGAAGAGGGCTGCGGCGAGCTGGGAGCGGCCCGCGTTGTGGCTGCAGACGAACAGCACGCGCGGCAGGCCGCTGCCGGGGTCGCCCTGGACGTGGGCGAGAGCGTCGAGACGCTCAGCGGTGAGGCGCTCGGCCAGCACGACCAGGTGCGTGCGCACTCGTGCGGTGGCGGCGAGGAGGCTGTAGGAGTCGGTGAGCAGGGCCTGGACGGTCTCTGGGGAGAAGCGGCCGGCGTGCCGGGTGGCGAGCCGGGCGACTCCGGCGGCCAGGCGCTGGTCGGGTAGTGGTGGGGATGTGGCGGACACGGGGAACTCCTTCGACGCTCCCAATAAGTCATCTCGCGCTGGTATCAGCACATGGTGATGTGAGAGTATCAGTGCATGCTGACTTCAGTCGATCCTGATGTACTCCGGGTGCTGGGCGATCCGCTCCGCCTCCAGATCGTCACCCTGCTGGCGCGCGAGACGCTCTGTACGACGCACCTGGTCGAGGAGACCGGCGCGAAGCAGACCAACCTGTCCAACCATCTGAGGGTGCTGCGCGAGGCCGGGCTGGTGGAGACCGAGCCGTGCGGCCGCTTCACGTATTACAAGCTGCGTCCCGAGGTGCTGGCCGGCCTGTCCGAGCAGTTCGCGCAGCTCGCCGCCTCCGCCCGTACCGCTTCCGAGAACAAGAGGGCCTGCCCGTGACCTCCACCGCCGCCAAAGGCACGTCACCAGCCAGCAGCGGGGACGACTCGATCGTCAAGAAGCTCTCCACCCTCGACCGCTACCTCGCGGTGTGGATCGTGGTCGCCATGGCCGTAGGCCTGGGGCTGGGGCGTGTGATCCCGGGGATGAATGACGCGCTGGCGAAGATCGAGGTCGGCGGGATCTCCCTGCCGATCGCGCTCGGCCTGCTCGTCATGATGTATCCGGTGCTGGCCAAGGTCCGCTACGACAGGCTCGACCGCGTCACCGGCGACAAGAAGCTGATGGTCTCCTCGCTGGTCATCAACTGGATCGTCGGCCCGGCCGTCATGTTCGCCCTGGCCTGGATCTTCCTTCCCGACCTGCCCGCCTATCGCACCGGCCTGATCATCGTCGGCCTCGCGCGCTGCATCGCCATGGTCATCATCTGGAACGACCTCGCCTGCGGGGACCGTGAGGCCGCCGCGGTCCTGGTGGCGCTGAACTCGGTGTTCCAGGTGATCGCCTTCAGCCTGCTGGGCTGGTTCTACCTGGACCTGCTGCCCCGCTGGCTCGGCCTGGGCGACGGCCAGGGCCTCAATGTCTCCATCTGGCACATCGCCCTCAACGTGATCGTCTTCCTCGGCATCCCGCTCGTCGCGGGCTTCCTCACCCGCCGCATCGGCGAGCAGAAGATGGGCCGCGAAGGCTACGAGCAGCGGTTCCTACCGAAGATCGGGCCGTGGGCGCTGTACGGGCTGCTGTTCACGATCGTCATCCTCTTCGCCCTCCAGGGAAAGACGATCACCTCGCAGCCGCTGGACGTCGTACGGATCGCGCTGCCGCTGCTGGTGTACTTCGCGATCATGTTCTTCGGAACCTTCCTCCTCGGTAAGGGCCTCGGCCTCGCCTACGACCGCACCGCGACGCTGGCGTTCACCGCGGCGGGCAACAACTTCGAGCTGGCCATCGCGGTCGCCATCGCCACCTTCGGCGTCACCTCCGGCCAGGCCCTGTCCGGCGTCGTCGGCCCGCTCATCGAGGTGCCCGTCCTGATCGGCCTGGTCTACGTGGCCCTGGCCTGGCGCAAGAAGTTCGGCGCCAGCGCCCTGACGACGTCGGCATGACGCACGCAGTGGACGTGGTGGTGATCGGCGGCGGGCAGGCGCCGGCGGCGCCGAGCTGACCGTCGGCGAGATCGCCGAGCGGTGTGGGTCGACCGCCTCGGAACACCTGAGGCTTCTGCGCCGCGGCGGCCTGGTCCTGTCCTGCAAGGAGGGCAAGCAGGTCTTCTACCGCGCGGACGGGGCCTTCATGGCCGAGCGGCTCGGCGTGCTCCAGGACTACCTGGCGCGCTGCTGCCCGCCGGGCTGCGGCTGACCGGCGAGAACAGCGTCAGTCGCGCAGGTCGAGCATCGCGGACATCGCTGCGACCACCGAGGGGGCGACCTTGTAGTAGACCCAGGTCCCGCGCCGCTCGGAGGTCAGCAGGCCGGACTCGCGCAGCTTCTTCAGGTGGTGGGAGACAGTCGGCTGGGAAACGCCGACGTCGGCGATGTCGCACACGCACGCCTCGCCCCCCGCGTGCGAGGCGACCTTGGAGAACAGGCGCAACCGCACCGGGTCGGACAGGGCCTTGAACATCACGGCCATCCTCTCCGCGTCGGCCGGTGACAGCTCGGCCGACGTGATCGGCGGGCAGCACGGCACCGCAGCCCCGGCGTCCAGCACCGGCAGTTCCACAACCTCTGACTTCGACATGTGTCTATGTTGACACCCGTCGATACCGAGTGGCAAGCTCGGCATATCGACAGTGATCGAAGCAGCGGCCCGGCCGGGCCGCTCATCCCGGAGAAACGGACCTGCCATGACCACCACCACCTCGGACCTGCCGGTCGTCGTCATCGGCGCCGGGCCCGCCGGCCTCGCCGCCGCCGCGCACCTCGTCGAGCGCGGCATCGAACCGCTGGTCCTGGAAGCAGGCCCCACCGCCGCCTCCGCGGTGCGCGAGTGGTCCCACGTTCGGCTGTTCTCCACCTGGGGCGAGCTGACCGACCCGGCCGCCGAAAAGCTGCTGGCCCCCACGGGCTGGACCAAGCCTGACGCCTCCACCTACCCCTCCGGCGGGGACTGGGCCGAGCTCTACCTCCAGCCGCTCGCCGACGTCCTGGGCGAGAGCGTCCGCACCGGCGCCACCGTCACCGGCGTCTCCCGCACCGGCCGCGACCGCGTCGTCGACGCCGACCGCGCAACCCAGCCCTTCGTCGTGCACCTCACCACGGCCGACGGCAGCGAGGAGCGCGTCTTCGCCCAAGCGGTCATCGACGCCTCCGGCACCTGGACCACCCCGAGCCCGGCCGGCGGCAGCGGCCTTCCCGCCCTCGGCGAGAAGAGCGCCGCCGACCGCATCACCTACCGCGTCCCCGACCTCAAGGACCCGGCAATCCGAGCCCGGTACGCAGGCAAGCGCACCGCCGTCATCGGCTCCGGCGCCTCCGCCTTCACCGCCCTGGCCTACCTGGCCGACCTGGCGAAGTCCGACGACGGCACCGGCACCCACGCCGTGTGGATCCTGCGACGCGGCATCTCCGGCTCCACCTTCGGCGGCGGCGAAGCCGACCAGCTCCCCGCCCGCGGCGCCCTCGGCCTCGCCGCCAAGGCCGCCGTCGACAACGGACACGCCGACGCCGTCACCGGCTTCCGCACCGAGGCCATCGAGCGCAACAGCGACGGCCGCCTCGTTCTGGTCGGCGAAGACGGACGACGTCTCCATGCGGTCGACGAAGTCATCGTCCTCACCGGCATGCGCCCCGACCTCACCTTCCTCGACGAACTGCGCCTCGGCCTAGACGAGCGGCTCCAGGCTCCGGTCGACCTCGCACCGCTGATCGACCCCAACCAGCACTCCTGCGGCACCGTCTACCCGCACGGCCACCGCGAACTGTCCCACCCCGAACCCGGCGTATACCTGGTCGGCATGAAGTCCTACGGCCGCGCCCCCACCTTCCTGGCCATGACCGGCTACGAGCAAGTCCGCTCCGTCACCGCCGCGATCGCCGGCGACCTCGCCTCCGCCGACCGCGTCGAACTCACCCTCCCCGAGACCGGAGTGTGCGGCGGCGCCGGACTCTTCGACGCCCCGGCCGCCGACCAGGCCGACGGCAGTGGCTGCTGCGCTCCGGCGCCCGCGCTCGTGCAGCTCGGCGTCGGCGCCCCCCTCGCAGCCCTCGCCGAAGAGACACCTGCGGGCGGCTGCTGCAGCTCGTGACCGACCTCAACACCCCTAAGCGCGCGGCCGCGACCGGAACCGGGGACCGGTCGCGGCCCCGCGCCGCCCTCACAGCGCTGTGCGCCACACAGATCACCAGCTGGGGCATCGTCTACTACGCCTTCCCCGTGCTGAACCCGCAGATCACCGCCACCACCGGCTGGCCCGCAGGAGCCACCACGGCCGCGTTCTCCGCCGCCCTTCTCATCTCCGCGGTCGCCGGAATACGCGTCGGCCGGATCATCGACCACCGCGGCCCGCGCACCGTCATGACCGCTGGCTCGGTACTCGGCGTGCTGAGCATCCTCATCGTGGCCGCCGCCCCCAACCTGCCCGTGTTCATCTCCGGTTGGCTGCTCGCCGGACTCGCGATGGCCTCCACCTTCTACCAGCCAGCCTTCACAGCCCTCACGCGCTGGTGGGCACCCGACCACGTCCGCGCCCTCACCATCGTCACCATCGGCGAGGGCGGCGGTGAGGGGTGCGAAGACGGTGGAGGCGAGGCCGCCGGCGACCCACCTGTCCTGGCGGGCGACATACGCCGTCCTCGCCCTGGTGCTGGCCGCCGTGACCATCCCCGCCCACGCATTCGCCCTCAACGCACCGTGGCCGAAGGCGACTCCGGCCCCTGCCCACGTCACCGGCGGCGCGGACCACGTGGCCCGCAGCCGGCAGTTCTGGATGCTGGCCGCCGCCCTGACCCTCTCCTCGTTCACCGTCTACGCCGTCGTCGTCGCCCTGGTCCCCCTCCTGCTCGAACGCGGCTTCACCACCACCGAAGCCGCATGGGCCCTCGGCCTCGGCGGCGCCGGACAGACCCTCGGCCGCACCCTGTACGCAACGCTCGCCCGCCGCACCGCAGTGACGGCCCGTACCGTCGCGCTCATTGCACTCGGCGGACTCACCACGGCCGCCCTCGCATCCGTCCCGGGCCCGTACGGGCTACTGGTCGCCCTGTCGGTCACTGCGGGGATGATCCGCGGCAACCTCACCCTGCTGCAAGCCACCGCGATCAGTGACCGGTGGGGCACCACCCACTACGGCCGCCTGTCCGGACTCCTTGCCGCACCCGCGACCGCAGCCTCCGCCCTTGCCCCGTTCGCCGGCGCGGCCCTGGCCACACCCCTGGGCGGCTACCCCCATCTGTTCGCACTGCTGGCACTCGTCTCCGCACTCGCCGCCCTGGTCGTCGTAGGGACCAGGCCGCGCCGCACGGGGCCGGAACGGTAGCGGCGGCAACTGCCGGACGCACAGTTGTGTGCAGCGGATGCCAGAGCGTCAGTTGCTGCGGCGCCGCACGGAGATGAGCAGCCCGATCAGCGCGATGCCCATCCAGACGGTGAGATAGGTGAAGGCGGCTGTCGGCGAGACGGCGGTCCAAAGGATGCCGGCGATGCCGCCGCCGGCGGAGAGGTGACCCAGGGACTGGACGGTAGCGAGCATGCCGAAGGCGAAGCCGCGTAGGTCCTTCGGGGCGAGGGCCGCGACGGCGGAGTGCTGGGCCGTCTCGACCGCGCCGATGCCGATACCGGCCAGGATGAACGGGACGGCGAGGAACGCGATGGCCGCGCCGTTGATGGTGAACAGCCCGACAAACCCGGGGTCCGTAAGGTCGGCATCGGCATCGGCCTGCGCCGGTTCGGCGATCAGCCGTTCCTCATCGTGCTGCGCAACCACTGCACGGTGCAGTCCCTGGACGAGCCGATCGGCGCGATCACCGCCGAAGGCAACCACCACATGCTGGTCAAGCCGGGCCGCACCGTCAACGAACTGCGAGGTCCAGATGATCAGCCTCCACACCAAGGCCCGCGCCCAGCGGTTCCCCGACGGCCACGGCTTCCAGGGAAAAACCACTGCCGAACTGACCCGGCAGGTCGGCAACGCCGTCCCGGTCAACTCCGCGTACTGGCTGGCCCAGCGCGTGCTGCCCAGTCTCAACTGACCGCCGCGCCCACCCGGGTGAGGAGGCCACTGGGGGCCGCGGCTCGACGCTGTGGCCCCCAGTTTCGACCCGCACCATCCCACCGCAGATGTAAATAGTGTAAAGTTCCTCATGTCAGTCGTGGATGGCCCCACAGCGCGACACCCGAACCTGAACCCCGCTACGCCGGCATCACCACCGCCGGCGCCTGTTCAAGGAGAACTGATGATCCCCGCCGGCCGCATCCCCCTCGGTGCCGACGACATCGCCCAACGCAAGGGCAAGAAGACCCTGTCGCGTGCCGAGGCCGAGCAGCTGCCCGCCCCGATCAGCCGGGAGGGCGCGCGCACCCGCATCTGGGACAAGGAACAAGTCGAGGCCCACCTCGCCGGCCTGCAGGAGATCCCGCAGCTGCCCGACCAGGAGTCCCCGGAGGACCTGCTGGACCGGGAAGAGGCCCGGCACCAGCTCCAGAACGTCATCAAGCCCGGCGCCTGGGCCGCCTACGTCGCCCACGGCCACGCCCCCAAGCCCGACACGATCGTGTGCGGTGTCGCGCACTGGAAGCGGCGCACCATCCGCGACTGGGACGCCAACCGCCCCGGCGCCGGCGCCGGCGGCGGCCGCCCCAAAGGCAGCAAGGACTCCAAGCCCCGCACCGCTGCCACCGACAAGCGCCTCGCCCGCGCCCAGGCCCGCAAAGACCGCATGGCGCAGATGCTGGCCGCCAGCAAAGGCAAGGTGACCGCCGCCGAGATCGCCGCCGACCTGGGCGTCACCGAGCGCCAGGCGTATCGCATCCTCGACAAGGTACGCGCAGCCGCAAAGTAGCCGCGGCGATCAGGCGAGGAGCGGAACTGAAGTCCTGTGTCGAGCCGACACGGCTGACCAGGACACGGCTGCTGAGCTGTACCGCAGCCGTGTTCTGGTCAGCCGGCGCTGAGCTTCCGCAGTTCGTTGAGGAGGCGGTCGGCTGGGACAAGCGGTGGCGGGTCTTCCAGCGGGTGGCTGAGCCATCGTGGGCGCTACTGCTTCGGGGTACGCGTTGGGCTGATGGGTGACGGACTGTAGCGGTGGCGAGGAGGATGCGCACCGGGGCCCCGCGGCCCCTGCCCGCCCGCGTCGGCGGATGCGAGCAGGCATCTGGTCACCACCGTGCAGAGCTCCGCGCTGGAGTCCTGCCGCCGTTGCGCAGGACACCCGGCGGCCCGGGAGGCGTCGCAGGCGTTGCGCAATCCCCGGGCCGAGGCCGCGCATCCGGGTTGCGCAGCCGGTTTGCGCAATCCCCGCGTCGGGTTGCGCAATCGGCGCCGCGGGTTGCGCAATCGGGCTGCGCAATCGGCGGCGCGGAGGGGCACGGGGAGGCATTGCGCAACGCGCGAGACCGGCTCCGGGCGTGGCCTGCCAGCGGCCGCCGTGGTCGGTGAGTGGGGCGGGTCGGAGCCTGCGGGGCGGTGAGCAGGCGTGGTGAGTTTCTCCGATCGGCGTGGTGAGTTTTGCTGGCAGGCGCCCGGACCGTGGTGAGTTTTCCTGGCGGCCGTGGTGAGTTGGGGTTCGAGCGCGTGGTGAGTAGGGGGCAAGGCCGTGGTGAGTGCAGAAATCCTCGGATTCCCGCCCGCCCCGCTCCAGCTCCCCGCTTGCCGGACCGGTGGAGGAAAAGGGCCTGTGACCAGGCGTGGTGAGTGGCAGCGCCGACTCACCACAGGGGGCGGAAAACTCACCACGGGCGCCGTGGCCGAACCGTGATCTCCAAGGGGTCCTGGTGGTGAGCGAATCGGTGAGTGGCGCCGGGCTTCATAGGGGCAACACCCCGACCGCCCCTGTCCCAGGAGCCCTTGTATGCCCACCCAGACCCCACCAAGGCCAGCCCCCGCGGCCGCCTCCACCCCCCGCCCGCTCCATACTCCGAGCGCGTCCCTCGGCACCCTGAAGGCCGCGCACCGACGGGTCTCCCTTGCCCGGATCGGAGTGTGGGCGGCACTGGCGGCCGGCCCGCTGGCGCTGGCCGTCGTGTGCGCAATGCCCCGCACCGTCGCGGCCGCTGCGCAACCCACCACCACCGCACCCACCGCATTGCGCAACCCAGAGCCGACCGGGGTGGCGACCCTAAC
>NZ_RJVR01000358.1 GCF_003999195.1 Streptomyces soli | reverse complement strand
TGCGGGCCCCGCACCCGCCCGGCGGGCCCCGCCGCCCCAGCGCCCTGCGCGGGGCCGCAGCGGCCTTCGAGAAGGCGAAGCAGGCCTGGGACCGCCCCCTGACGGCGTACTACGTGGTGCTCGGCAGCAGCCTGCTGATCACCGCGCTCGGCCTGGTGATGGTCTTCTCGGCCTCGCAGATCAAGGCCCTCGAATACGGCTTGCCGTCCACGTACTACTTCCGCAAACAGCTTTTCGCAGCTTTCCTGGGCACCGGCCTGCTGATCACAGCCTCGCGGTTCCCGGTCCGCCTGCACCGGGCCTTCGCGTATCCGCTGCTGCTGGGCTCGGCCTTCCTGATGTGCCTGGTCCAGGTGCCGGGGATAGGGCAGTCGGTCAACGGCAACCAGAACTGGCTCTACCTCGGCGGCCCCTTCCAGCTCCAGCCCAGCGAATTCGGCAAGCTCGCGCTCGTCCTGTGGGGCGCCGACCTGCTGGCCCGCAAGCACGCCAGGAATCTGCTAGTGCAGTGGAAGCACATGCTGGTGCCGCTGGTCCCGGTCGCCTTCATGATTCTCGGCCTGATCATGCTCGGCGGCGACATGGGCACCGCCATCATCCTCACCGCGATCCTCTTCGGTCTGCTGTGGCTGGCAGGCGCCCCGACCAGGCTCTTCGCCGGCGTGCTCAGCGTCGCCGGCGTCATCGGCATCCTGTTGATCAAGACCAGCGGCAACCGCATGGACCGGCTCGCCTGTATCGGCGCGACCGAGGTGACTCCCGGTGGCGGATGCTGGCAGGCCGTGCACGGGATCTACGCGCTCGCCTCCGGCGGCTGGTTCGGTTCCGGACTCGGCGCGAGTGTGGAAAAATGGGGCCAACTCCCCGAACCGCACACCGACTTCATCTTCGCCGTGACAGGGGAGGAACTGGGTCTGGCGGGGACGCTGTCGGTGCTCGCACTCTTCGCGGCTCTAGGCTATGCGGGTATCCGCGTGGCCGGTCGTACGGAGGACCCCTTCGTCAGGTTTGCCGCGGGAGGCGTGACGACGTGGATCACGGCCCAGGCCGTGGTCAACATCGGTGCGGTGCTAGGCCTGCTGCCGATCGCCGGAGTCCCGCTCCCGCTGTTCTCCTACGGAGGTTCGGCTCTCCTGCCGACCATGTTCGCGATCGGGCTGCTGATCTGCTTCGCGAGAAGCGAGCCCGCGGCGCGAGCGGCACTGGCCGCGCGGGGACCCGGCTTCCTCACGGGAGCCATGAAACGGACGATGAGGCGGTTCGTCAGACGGCGGCCGTCCGGAGAGCGGTGAATTTCGGTGCATGTCGTACTCGCTGGTGGGGGGACCGCCGGCCACATCGAGCCCGCGCTCGCCCTCGCCGATGCCCTGCGCAGGCAGGACCCGACCGTGGGCATCACGGCGCTCGGCACGGAGCGCGGCCTGGAGACCCGACTGGTCCCGGAACGCGGCTACGACCTGGCACTCATCCCGGCTGTCCCACTGCCGCGCAGGCCCACGCCCGAGCTGATCACCGTCCCCGGGCGGCTGCGCGGCACGATCAAGGCCGCCGAGCAGATCCTGGAGCGTACGAAGGCCGACTGCGTCGTCGGCTTCGGCGGCTACGTGGCCCTGCCGGGGTATCTCGCCGCCAAGCGCCTCGGCGTGCCGATCGTCGTCCACGAGGCCAACGCCCGTCCGGGCCTCGCCAACAAGATCGGCTCCCGCTACGCCCACGCCGTCGCGGTCTCCACGCCCGACAGCAAACTGCGCGACTCCCGGTACATCGGCATCCCGCTCCGCCGCTCCATCGCCACCCTCGACCGGGCCGCCGTCCGCCCCGAGGCCCGCGCCGCGTTCGGCCTCGACCCGAACCTGCCCACGCTGCTGGTCTCCGGCGGCTCCCAGGGCGCCCGCCGTCTCAACGAGGTCATCGCCACGGTCGCTCCGCGACTCCAGCAGTCCGGCGTCCAGATCCTGCACGCCGTCGGCCCCAAGAACGAGCTCCCCCGGGCCGACAACATGCCCGGCATGCCGCAGTACCTGCCGGTGTCCTACCTGGACCGCATGGACCTCGCCTACGCCGCCGCCGACATGATGCTCTGCCGCGCCGGGGCCATGACCGTCGCCGAGCTCTCCGCGGTCGGCCTCCCCGCGGCGTACGTCCCCCTCCCCATCGGCAACGGCGAGCAGCGTCTCAACGCCCAGCCCGTCGTCAAGGCCGGCGGCGGCGTCCTCGTCGACGACGCCGAACTCACCCCCGAATGGGTCCTCTCCAACGTCCTGCCCGTCCTCACTGACCCCCACCACCTCTACGAAATGTCCCGCGCCGCCGCGGAGTTCGGCCGCCGCGACGCGGACGAGCTTCTGGTCGGCATGGTCTACGAAGCGGTAGCCGCGCGGCGGTAGCTGAGGGGGCGGTCTCCCACCCCGCTCCTTCCCGAAACCAGGGGCTCTCCCCCAGCCCTCGGCCGGGGGGACCCCCAGTCCTCAAACGCCGGACGGGCTGATTTTGCACAACCCGGCCACGGACCCGCACCCGGCAACGAAAACGGCGTGGGCGCGGTGCGACCGTGGTGCCCACGACAAGGGCTAACCTGCCCGGCAAAGGGCAGGCACCGCACGACTCGGAGGACGCCACGTGGCCGCACCGACCACCGCCGAGCGGCAGGCATCGCCAGACAGCGACGGGCCGCCGCCAACCGTCCGCCGGAGGCGGGCCGTGCTGGCGGCGCTGATCGCGGCGACGGTGCTGGTCGCGGGCGGGACGTGGTTGTTGTACGGCTCGTCGTGGCTGCGGGTCACGCAGGTGAAAGTGATGGGCACCAGGGTGCTGACCCCGGCGGAGGTGGAAGCCGCGGCGGCGGTGCCGCTGGGGGGTCCGCTGGAGTCGGCGGACACGGTCGGGATCGCGAGCCGGCTGACGAAGCGGTTGCTCCGGATCGACCATGTGGCCGTGGAACGGTCATGGCCGCACACGATCGAGCTGAAAGTGACCGAGAGAACTCCCGCCGCCCTTGTAGAAAGTAACGGAAAGTACGTCGAAGTGGACGCGGACGGAGTCCGCTTCGCCACCATCGAAAGCATCCCGGGCGGCATCCCGCTGGTGCAATTGGCGCCGGCTCAGGGCGCCAGCTACCGCTATTTCGGGACGAAGACACTGCTGCGGTCGGCCGTGAAAGTGGCCGGTGAGCTCCCGGACGCCGTACGCCGCCAGGCGCGCGTCATCCGGGTCACTTCCTACGACGGCATCAGCGTCCGGCTGTCGGGCGGCCGGACCGTCGTGTGGGGGAGCGCGGAGAACGGCGCGGAGAAAGCCGCCGCTCTCACGGCGCTGATGAAAGCAGCGAAAGGCGCCGATCAGTTCGACGTAAGCGCTCCCACTTCGCCTGCGGCGTCAAGTAGTTGACCAAACTGTTGACGGGACCCGTACCCTGGTTGGTCCGGCAGGTGCGTGATCACATAGGGTCAAAAGAAAAACGGGAGGGTTCGGCGTGTTCGTTGAACGCGAACCGCTTGTCGATTTAGTGTCCTGTCCCAAAGAAGAAAACCGCGGGACAGGCATACTGGTAACCCTAAACCTCAGGGTTAGGGTTCGGGTCGGCCGGCGTTGAACCGTCCCCGTCCCACAGGCATACGTAACTCGAGGCGAGAGGCCTTCGACGTGGCAGCACCGCAGAACTACCTCGCAGTCATCAAGGTCGTCGGCATCGGCGGCGGTGGCGTGAACGCCATCAACCGGATGATCGAGGTCGGTCTCAAGGGCGTCGAGTTCATCGCGATCAATACCGATGCGCAGGCCCTGCTGATGAGCGACGCCGACGTCAAGCTTGATGTCGGCCGTGAACTCACCCGTGGTCTGGGCGCCGGCGCGAACCCCGATGTCGGCCGCAAGGCCGCCGAGGACCACCGCGAGGAGATCGAAGAGGTGCTCAAGGGCGCCGACATGGTCTTCGTCACCGCGGGAGAGGGCGGCGGCACCGGTACCGGTGGCGCGCCCGTCGTCGCTCATATCGCTCGCTCGCTGGGCGCCCTGACGATCGGTGTGGTCACCCGGCCGTTCACCTTCGAGGGCCGCCGCCGCGCCAACCAGGCAGAGGACGGTATCGCGGGTCTCCGCGAGAACGTCGACACCCTCATCGTGATCCCCAATGACCGGCTCCTGTCGATCTCCGACCGTCAGGTCAGCGTGCTGGACGCCTTCCGTTCGGCGGACCAGGTCCTGCTGTCCGGCGTGCAGGGCATCACGGACCTGATCACCACTCCCGGCCTCATCAACCTCGACTTCGCCGACGTGAAGTCCGTGATGTCAGAGGCGGGTTCGGCCCTCATGGGCATCGGTTCCGCCCGCGGCGACGACAGGGCGGTCGCCGCCGCGGAGATGGCCATCTCCTCGCCCCTCCTGGAGGCTTCCATCGACGGCGCCCGGGGCGTCCTGCTCTCCATCTCCGGCGGCTCCGACCTCGGCCTGTTCGAGATCAACGAGTCGGCTCAGCTGGTGAGTGAGGCGGCCCACCCAGAGGCCAACATCATCTTCGGCGCGGTCATCGACGACGCGCTCGGCGACGAGGTCCGGGTCACCGTCATCGCGGCCGGCTTCGACGGCGGGCAGCCGCCGACCCGTAACCGCGACAAGGTGCTCGGCGCGTACAGCGGCCCCCGCGAGGACGCCTCGGCCTCCTCCGGCGCCCCGACCCCGCCCCGGATCGAGACCCCGCGCTCCACCTACAGCGGCCTCGGCAGCGTCACGCCTCGTGAGGAGGAGCCGGAGCCGGTCGCGGAGGTCGCCCCGGCCACCCCGATCACCCCGCAGGTTCCCCCGGCCCGTCCCTACCAGGACACCACGGCCGAGGAACTGGACGTCCCCGACTTCCTCAAGTAGACGCAGCCGCACGTGATAACGCAGAACCACGCAGTACCGGGCGGCGCGCACTTCGCCTTCACCGACAGGTGGGGAGGGGTGAGCGCCGCTCCCTACGACAGCCTCAACCTCGGCGGCGCGGTCGGCGACGACCCCGCCTCGGTACGGGCCAACCGCGAACTGACCGCCCGCTCGTTGGGCCTGGACCCGGCGCAGGTCGTCTGGATGCACCAGGTGCACGGCAACGAGGTCGTGATGGTCGCTCCCCCAGGCCCTAGGGGCCTGGGAGGTACCCCCACCCCCTGGGGTGACGGCCCGGTCCCGGAGGCCGACGCGGTGGTCACCACCCGGCCCGGTCTCGCCCTCGCCGTTCTGACCGCCGACTGTGTCCCCGTCCTGCTGGCCGATCCGGTCGCCGGGGTCGCCGCCGCCGCGCACGCCGGCCGCCCGGGTCTGGTCGCCGGGGTGGTGCCCGCTGCCGTGGAAGCCATGGTCGGACTCGGCGCCAGCCCGGAGCGGATCATCGCGGTCACCGGCCCGTCCGTATGCGGCAGCTGCTACGAGGTGCCGGCGGCGATGCGCGACGAGGTCGCCACCGTCGTCCCGGAGTCCCGGGCGACCACCAGCTGGGGTACGCCTTCGGTGGATGTCGCGGCAGGGGTGCACGCCCAACTCGCCCGGCTCGGTGTGCGGAACAGTGAGAAATCCGATATCTGCACGATGGAGTCCGGGGATCACTTCTCGTACCGCCGCGAGCGCAGCACAGGTCGGCTCGCGGGATATGTCTGGTTGGATGGCGGCATCTCGTGACCGATCGAAGAACCGATCTCGCCCGGAATCTTGCCCGAGTTGAACAGAGGATCGCCGACGCGTGCGCGGCCGCGGGCCGGGACCGGAGGGAGGTGACCCTGATCGTGGTCACCAAGACCTACCCCGCCAGCGATGTGATGATCATCTCGGAACTCGGCGTCCGCCATGTCGCCGAGAACCGCGACCAGGACGCCGCCCCCAAGGCCGCCGCCTGCGTGGATCTGCCCCTGGCCTGGCACTTTGTCGGCCAGTTGCAGACCAATAAGGTCCGTTCCGTGATCCGTTACGCCGATGCCGTGCACTCGGTCGACCGACTGAAGCTGGTCGACGCCCTGTCGGCCGCCGTACTGAAGTCCGACCGCGCCGACCGCGAACTGGGCTGTCTGGTGCAGGTCGCCCTGGATGCGGAGGCCGGGGCGCAGGGTAGCCGGGGCGGAATCGCACCCGACGCAGTCGAAGGGATCGCCGAAGCGATCGCGGTGGCCCCGGCGCTGCGCCTTGACGGGGTGATGACGGTCGCACCGCTGGCCGGACCGTATGCGGGTCAACCCCGGGCTGCCTTCGATCGGCTGGCGGAAATCTCATCCTTGCTGCGCGCGACGCATCCGACTGCGAACATGGTCTCGGCAGGGATGAGTGCGGACCTAGAGGAAGCGGTGGCTGCCGGTGCGACACATGTACGCGTCGGTAGCGCGGTACTCGGAGTCCGTCCCGGGCTCGGGTAACGTCACCAAACAAGTCGGACCACACCAAAAATATGGTCTTTCCCCGCTGAGAGGACGCAGAGCATGGCCGGCGCGATGCGCAAGATGGCGGTCTACCTCGGCCTCGTGGAGGACGACGGGTACGACGGCCCGGGCTTTGACCCCGACGACGAGTTCGAGCCGGAACCGGAGCCCGAGCGTCCCCGCCGACCGCACCAGTCCCATCAGACGACACAACCGGACGAACCCGCACGTATCGTGCACCCTCCCGCCCCCCGGGAACCTCGGATCGCCCCAGTGGCATCTATCACACAAGAACGCCATAGCCTGGAGAAGAACGCACCGGTGATCATGCCTAAGGTCGTGTCCGAACGAGAGCCTTACCGGATCACGACGCTTCACCCCCGGACGTACAACGAAGCCCGTACGATCGGGGAACACTTCCGCGAAGGGACCCCGGTGATCATGAATCTGACGGAGATGGACGACACGGACGCGAAGCGTCTTGTCGACTTCGCCGCGGGTCTGGTCTTCGGCCTCCATGGCAGCATCGAGCGAGTGACGCAGAAGGTGTTCCTGCTGTCGCCTGCTAACGTCGATGTCACGGCGGAGGACAAGGCCCGCATCGCGGAGGGCGGGTTCTTCAATCAGAGCTGATATACGGAACCGCATAAACCCGGCCGAAGGGCCACTGGACGAGCAGGGGAGAGGCAAGCGCGATGGACATCGCACTCCAGGTGCTGTGGATCGCGCTGATGTGCTTCCTGATTGTCCTGATTTTCCGGTTGGTGATGGACTACGTTTTCCAGTTCGCCCGTTCGTGGCAGCCTGGCAAGCCCATGGTGGTAGTCCTGGAGGCCACCTACACTGTCACCGATCCGCCGCTCAAGCTTCTGCGGCGGTTCATTCCGCCGCTGCGTCTCGGGGGCGTGGCGCTCGACCTGTCCTTCTTCGTATTGATGATCATCGTGTACATCCTGATCTCCGTAGTAGGGAGCTTGCGAGGATGAACGATGTGGGCTCCCGATATGCCGACGATCACGTTGAGGTGAAGAGATGCCGTTGACCCCCGAGGACGTTCGTAACAAGCAGTTCACGACCGTCCGCCTCCGAGAAGGCTATGACGAGGACGAGGTCGACGCCTTCCTCGACGAGGTCGAGGCGGAGCTGACAAGGCTCCTACGAGAAAACGAAGACCTGCGAGCCAAACTGGCCGCGGCCACCCGAGCCGCCGCCCAGAACCAGCAGCAGGGCATGCGCAAGCCCGAGCAGCAGGACGGCCGGGGCCCCGGCGCCCCCGTGCCTGCCGCCATATCAGGCCCGCAGCCGGTACCGCCGCAGCAGATGGGTCCGCCCCAGCTGCCCGGCGCCCCGCAGCTGCCTGCCGGCCCCAGCTCGATGCAGCAGGGCGGTCCCATGCAGCAGGGCCCCGGCCCGATGCAGCAGGGCGGCCCCATGGGGCAGATGGGCCAGGGCCCCATGGGTCAGGGTCAGATGGGCCAAGGCCAGATGGGCCAAGGCCAGATGGGCCAAGGCCCCATGGGCCAAGGTCAGATGGGCCAGCAGATGGGCCAGGGCCAGCTCGGCCAGGGCCCCGGCCCGATGGGCCAGCACCCCATGCAGGGCGGCCCCACCATGGGCGGCCACCCCATGCAGCAGCAGGGCCCCGGCGGCGACAGCGCCGCGCGTGTGCTCTCGCTTGCCCAGCAGACCGCTGACCAGGCGATCGCGGAGGCCCGTTCCGAGGCCAACAAGATCGTCGGCGAGGCGCGCAGTCGCGCCGAAGGCCTTGAGCGGGACGCCCGTGCGAAGGCTGACGCCCTCGAGCGGGACGCGCAGGAGAAGCACCGCGTCGCGATGGGCTCGCTCGAGTCCGCGCGCGCCACGCTTGAGCGCAAGGTCGAGGACCTGCGCGGCTTCGAGCGCGAGTACCGGACGCGACTGAAGTCGTACCTGGAGAGCCAGCTCCGTCAGCTGGAGAACCAGGCCGACGACTCGCTCGCCCCGCCGCGTACTCCCGCTGCTGCCTCGCTGTCCTCCTCCGCGGGCATGGGCGGCGGCACCATGGGCGGTGGCATGGCCTCCGCCGGTGCGGGTGCCATGGGTCACACCAGCGGTGCCGGACAGTCCTACGGCAGCCAGGGCATGGGCGGCCACGGCGGCCCCAACCCCACCTACGGTGGCCAGCAGCAGATGTCGCCCGCAATGACCCAGCCCATGGCTCCGGTCCGCCCGCAGGCGCCGCAGCCGCTGCAGCAGGCGCCCACGCCTATGCGTGGCTTCCTGATCGACGAGGACGACAACTAGTCGTCAGAGCGGGGTCGGTCGCGACGCGACCTGCCACATAGGGCCGGGCCTTGAGGAATCGCTTCCTCGGGGCCCGGCCCTTTTCCGCCTACGGCGACCCCTCTTTTCTGCGCCTCTCGCGCCGCTCGGCCCCGGGGGGGCTTTTCGGGCTTCGAGCCGCTGCGCCGGACTCTCCCCCAGACTCCGTCTGGGTGGGGGTCCTCCCCCTGGCTTCGCCGGGGGTACCCCCACCGGCCGAAGGCTGGGGGAGTGCCCCCGTCCGTCGGGCCGGGGTGCCGCCGCGCTCCTGCCTGGTGGGTGGCTGGGGTTGCGTTGTCGCCTGCGGGCGTGTGGCCGGGCCGTCCGGCGTTTGGGGACCTGGGGGTACCCCCTCTGGGGGAGGACCCCCACCCAAACGAAGGTTTGGGGGAGAGCCCGGTTTCGGGCAGGGGCGGGGTGGGGGAAGAAGCCCCGCCCCGCCCCCGGGGGTTAGCGCTTGCGGAGGTGGAAGGTGAGGCCCAGGGCCTCGTCGGTGAACGCCGCACCGTAGGAGTCGTCGGCCTCGCCTTCGGCGAAGTCCGTGGCGAGGACTTCGTCGGAGACGATAGCGGCGTGCTCGGTGAGGGCGGAGCCCAGCTCGGGGTCGGTGGAGTGCCAGCGAAGGGCGATGCGGTCGGCGACGTCGAGGCCGGAGTTCTTGCGGGCCTCCTGGATGAGACGGATGGCGTCGCGGGCCAGGCCGGCCCGGCGCAGCACCGGCGTGATCTCCAGGTCGAGGGCGACCGTGGCGCCCGTGTCGGAGGCGACGGACCAGCCCTCGCGCGGGGTCTCGGTGATGATGACCTCGTCCGGGGAGAGGGCCACCGCCTCACCGTTCACGTCGACCGAGGCCGTGCCGTCGCGCAACGCGGCGGACAGGGCGGCGGCGTCCGCGGCCGCGATGGCCTTGGCGACGTCCTGGACGCCCTTGCCGAATCGCTTGCCCAGGGCACGGAAGTTGGCCTTGGCCGTTGTGTCGACCAGGGAGCCGCCGACCTCGCTCAGCGAGGCGAGCCCGGCCACGTTCAGCTCTTCCGCGATCTGGGCGCGCAGTTCGTCACCCAGCGCCTCGAAGCCGGAGGCCGCGACCAGTGCACGGGACAGCGGCTGGCGGGTCTTGACGCCGGACTCGGCGCGCGTGGCGCGGCCCAGCTCGACCAGCCTCCGTACGAGCGCCATCTGCTCGGAGAGTGTCGGGTCGATCAGGTCCGGGTCGGCGGCCGGCCAGGCGGCGAGGTGTACGGACCCGGGGGCGCCCGGGTCGACGGGCACGACGAGGTCCTGCCATACGCGCTCGGTGATGAACGGCACCAGCGGCGCCATGAGTCGGCTGACGGTCTCGACCACGTCGTGCAGGGTGCGCAGCGCCGCCGGGTCGCCCTGCCAGAAGCGGCGCCGCGAGCGCCGTACGTACCAGTTGGACAGGTCGTCGACGAAGGCGGAGAGCAGCTTGCCGGCGCGCTGGGTGTCGTAGGACTCCAGAGACTCTGTCACATCACGTACGAGCGCGTGCAGTTCGCCGAGCAGCCAGCGGTCGATCAGCGGGCGGTCGAGGGGGGCCGGGTCGGTGTCGCCGGGCACCCAGCCGGCGGTGCGGGCGTAGAGGGCCTGGAAGGCGACGGTGTTCCAGTAGGTGAGGAGCGTCTTGCGGACAACCTCCTGGATCGTGCCGTGGCCGACCCGGCGCGCGGCCCAGGGGGAGCCGCCGGCGGCCATGAACCACCGCACGGCGTCGGCGCCGTGCTGGTCCATCAGCGGGATGGGCTGGAGGATGTTGCCGAGATGCTTGGACATCTTCCGGCCGTCCTCGGCGAGGATGTGGCCGAGGCAGACGACGTTCTCGTACGCGTTGCGGTCGAAGACCAGCGTGCCGACGGCCATGAGCGTGTAGAACCAGCCGCGGGTCTGGTCGATCGCCTCGGAGATGAACTGCGCGGGGTAGGTGCGCTCGAAGACCTCCTTATTGCGGTACGGGTAGCCCCACTGCGCGAAGGGCATGGACCCGGAGTCGTACCAGGCGTCGATGACCTCGGGGACGCGGGTGGCCGTGGCCGAGCACCCGGACTCGGGGCAGCCGAAGGTGACCGCGTCGATGTACGGGCGGTGCGGGTCCAGGCCGGCCTGGTCGGTGCCGGTGAGGGCGGAGAGCTCACTGAGGGAGCCGACGCAGGTGAGGTGGCCCTCGGTGCAGCGCCAGATGGGCAGCGGGGTGCCCCAGTAGCGGTTGCGGGACAGGGCCCAGTCGACGTTGTTGTTCAGCCAGTCGCCGAAGCGGCCGTACTTGACCGACTCGGGGTACCAGTTGGTGCGCTCGTTCTCGCGCAGCAGTGCGTCCTTGACGGCGGTGGTGCGTACGTACCAGGACGGCTGCGCGTAGTAGAGCAGCGCGGTGTGGCAGCGCCAGCAGTGCGGGTAGCTGTGCTCGTACGGAACGTGGCGGAAGAGCAGCCCGCGCTCCTGGAGGTCGGCGACCAGCTTCTCGTCGGCCTTCTTGAAGAAGACACCGCCGACCAGGGGCACCTCCTCCTTGAAGGTGCCGTCGGGGCGGACCGGGTTGACCACCGGCAGCCCGTACGCGCGGCAGACCTTCAGGTCGTCCTCACCGAAGGCGGGAGACTGGTGGACCAGACCGGTGCCGTCCTCCGTGGTGACGTACTCGGCGTTGACGACGTAGTGCGCGTCCGGGATCTCCACGAAGTCGAAGGGACGCCGGTACGTCCAGCGCTCCATGTCGCGGCCGGTGAAGGACTGCCCGGTGGCCTCCCAGCCTCCCCCTGGGCCTAGCGGCTGGGGGAGTGCCCCCACCCCGAGCGCCTTCCCGAGCAGCGGCTCGGCGACGACCAGCTTCTCCTCGCCGTTCGTGGCCACGACGTACGTGACGTCGGGGTGCGCGGCGACGGCGGTGTTGGAGACCAGGGTCCAGGGGGTCGTCGTCCAGACCAGCAGCGCCGCCTCGCCCGCGAGCGGGCCGGAGGTCAGCGGGAAGCGGACGAAGACGGAGGGGTCGACGATCGTCTCGTAGCCCTGCGCGAGCTCGTGGTCGGACAGGCCGGTCTCGTCGCGTGGACACCAGGGGGCGACGCGGTGGTCCTGGACCAGCAGGCCCTTGTCGAAGATCTGCTTAAGCGACCACCAGACCGACTCGATGTAGTCCGGGTCCATGGTCCGGTACGCGTCGTCCAGGTCCACCCAGTAGCCCATGCGGGTGGTCAGCTCGGTGAAGGCGTCGGTGTGCCGAGTCACGGACTCGCGGCACTTCGCGTTGAACTCCGCGATGCCGTACGCCTCGATGTCCTTCTTGCCGGAGAAGCCCAGCTCCTTCTCGACCGCAAGCTCGACCGGCAGGCCGTGGCAGTCCCAGCCGGCCTTACGGGTCACATGGTGGCCCTGCATGGTCTTGAAGCGCGGGAACACGTCCTTGAAGACGCGGGCCTCGATGTGGTGGGCGCCCGGCATGCCGTTGGCGGTCGGCGGGCCCTCGTAGAAGACCCACTCGGGCTTGCCCTCGCTCTGCTCCAGCGAGCGCGCGAAGATCTTGTTCTCCTGCCAGAACGCCAGCACTTCGTGCTCCAGCGCGGGCAGGTCGACCTGAGCGGGGACCTGGCGGTACTGCGTCATCGGATTCTGCCTCCGGCGGACATGTCATTTCCGTCCGGAGGGACGAAAGCCACTCGCTGCGCGCGCTGCTTCCGCGGTACCACCCTCCTTGACCGCGGACGGGTCCGTCCGCAGCCCCCTCATTGGGGTCGCGCTGCCGGCTCTACTCGCCCTCGCGGGCTTTCCTCCGGCGGCTCCGGGGTGATCTTCACGTCGCGCACACCCCCGGGCTTCCACCGTCCCCGGGTCGCTACTGGCTGCGTGCGGCGCTACTCGTCCCCTTCGACGCCTTTCGCTCCGCCCAGTGTACGGGCCCCGGGGGCGCGCCGTCGGCAGGTTTCCGGGCGGGCGGAGCGTGACCCGAATGGCCCGGTCAGCTTCGCCCCACCCGTAAGAACCGGAATACCTGGCGGTCAGCTGGGCACAACGGATGCAGACCTCCTCCCGACCGGGCATGGCGGGCGAATCCGGCGGCGAGCCCCGTTGCCGCGGCTCCGGAGTCGTTTTATCGTTCCGGCACGATTCGCGCGCAAGATCACCATATGTGAAGGGGCCGCGTCCATGGTGGCGAAGAGAACGGCTGCGCCGAGCAGACCGGTAAGCGGTGCGGCCAAGAAGGCCGTCCCTGCGAAGGCGGCCAACAAGACGGCGGCCAAGAAATCCGCGACCAAGAAAACCGCGCCGGCCAAGAAGGCGGCGGCGAAGAACGCCGCGACCAACAAGGCGGCGGCGAAGAAGACGGTGGCCACGAAGGCGGTGGCCAAGAAGACGGCGGCGACCAAGTCGCCGGCGAAGAAGACCACGGCGAACAAGAGCCCGGCCGCCGCCAAGCGCGGCGCCGCCGCGAAGCCGCCGACACCGGCTCCGGCATCCGGCTCGTCCGGCTCGTCCGGCTCGTCCGGTAAGGCAACCCCGGTCAAGAAGGCCGCGTCCGCCAAGAAGGCGGCGCCGGCCACCCGCAAGGCCTCGGAACCGGTGAAACCGGTGAAGAAGAGGGCGGCATCCGCCGTCAAGGCAGCGAAGTCGACGAAGACGGGAGCCCAGAAGGTGGTTGCTAAGAAGACCGCGGCCGGGACGGCCATGCCCAAGGCGACACCCGTGCCCACGGCCCGCATCGCGGTGCCCGGGGAACTGCCCGTACAGCCGGGCGAGGATCCGTGGACCGCGGAGGAGGTCGACGAGGCGCGCACCGAGCTGCTCGCCGAGGGCACCCGGCTCCGGGCTGAGATCGCGACCTCGGAGGCCGCGGTCGCCGGGCTGCTGCGCGACTCCGGCGACGGCGCCGGCGACGACCAGGCGGACACCGGTACGAAGAACATCACGCGCGAGCACGAGATGTCGCTGGCCGCCAACGCCCGCGAGATGCTGGCCCAGACCGAGCACGCGCTGGAACGGCTGGACACGGGCACCTACGGACTGTGCGAGTCGTGCGGCAATCCCATCGGCAAGGCCAGGATGCAGGCCTTCCCCCGGGCCACGCTGTGCATGGAGTGCAAGCAGAAGCAGGAACGCCGCTGACCGACCGCCGAACCGTACGCCTGTGCCGTAACGTAACCTCGTCCTCGTCAGGAAGGGACGTACGTACATGGCGAACGCGGAGCCCACCATCGGTATGCAGCAGGAGGCCACGGCCGAGCCCACCCGTAAGGGCTCGCGGCGGATCGCCGTGCTGCTCGGCGTGGCGGCGCTGGCGTACGTTCTGGACCTGGTCAGCAAGATCTGGGTGGTGACCAGCCTCGAAGGACACGACCCGATCGACGTCTTCGGCCAGTACCTGCGCCTGGAGGCGATTCGCAACGCGGGCGCGGCCTTCGGCTTCGGCCAGGGCATGACGATTGTCTTCACGATCATCGCGACCAGTGTGATCTTCGTGATCGCGCGGATCGCCCGCAAGCTCTACAGCGTGCCGTGGGCGATCGCGCTCGGTCTGCTGCTCGGCGGTGCCTTCGGCAACCTCACGGACCGGGTCTTCCGGGCCCCGGGCTTCCTGGAGGGGCATGTGGTGGACTTCATCGCGCCCGCCCACTTCGCGGTCTTCAACCTGGCCGACTCGGCGATCGTCTGCGGCGGCATCCTGATCGTGCTGCTGTCCTTCAAGGGCCTGGACCCGGACGGGACCGTCCACAAGGACTGAGTACCGCGCCGAGTCCGTCATACTCGATCGGGTGAGCACCCTTCCCCAGAGCACCCCCGAGATCCGCACCCTGCCCGTACCCGACGGCCTCGAAGGCGAGCGGGTCGACGCCGCCATCGCCCGTATGTTCGGATTCTCGCGGACCAAGGCGGCCGAGCTGGCCTCCGCCGGGAAGGTCACCATCGACGGCAGCACCGCCGGCAAGTCCGACCGCGTCAGCGGCGGCGCCTGGCTCGAGGTCGAGCTGCCCGCCCCGCCGCGGCCCGTCGAGATCGTCGCCGAGCCGGTGCCGGGTATGAAGGTCGTGTACGAGGACGATCACGTCGTCGTCATCGACAAGCCGGTCGGCGTCGCCGCTCACCCCAGCCCCGGCTGGACCGGCACCACCGTCATCGGCGGCCTGGCCGCCGCGGGCTACCGCATCTCCACGTCGGGTGCGGCCGAGCGCCAGGGCATCGTGCACCGGCTGGACGTCGGCACCTCCGGGCTGATGGTCGTGGCCAAGTCGGAGATCGCGTACACCCTGCTCAAGCAGCAGTTCCGCGAGCGGACCGTCGACAAGCGGTACCACGCGCTCGTGCAGGGCCACCCGGACCCGATGAGCGGCACCATCGACGCGCCGATCGGCCGGCACCCCACCCACGACTACAAGTGGGCCGTCGTCGCCGACGGCAAGGCCAGTGTCACCCACTACGACCTGGTCGAGGCCTTCCGGGCGGCCTCGCTGCTCGACATCAAGCTCGAGACCGGCCGCACCCACCAGATCCGCGTCCACATGTCCGCCCACCGCCACCCCTGCGTCGGCGACCTCACCTACGGCGCCGACCCCACGCTCGCCAAGCGGCTCGGGCTCACCCGGCAGTGGCTGCACGCCGTCCGGCTAGGCTTCGAGCACCCCGAGGACGGCCGCTGGGTGGAGTTCGAGAGCGACTACCCGGCCGACCTGCAGCACGCCCTCGACACGGTGCGCAGTGACGGTGCCTGAGCCCGAGCCCGAGCCTGGGCCGTACGACGTGCGAGTAGCCGAGACCCCGGCCGACCTGGCGGCGTGCTTCGCCGTACGGCGTGAGGTCTTCGTCGACGAGCAGAAGGTCCCCGCCGAGCTCGAGATCGACCAGAACGACGAGCCAGGCGCCAAGGCCGTCCACGTCCTCGCGACCGGCCCCGACGACCCGTTCGGCGCCGGCCGCCTCCTCCTCGGCGACGACGGCACCGGCATCCTCGGCCGCCTCGCCGTCACCCGCGCCGCCCGCGGCCTCGGCATCGGCGCCGCCCTGGTCCGCGCCATCGAGAACGAAGCCCTCCGCATCGGCCTCTCTACCGTCGAGCTGCACTCACAGACGCACGCGGTGCGTTTCTACGAGCGGCTGGGGTACGTGGCGTACGGCCCGGAGTACGAGGAGGCGGGCATCGCGCACCAGTCGATGCGGCGCGCGTTGAGTTAGCCCGCACCCGGTGACGGCGCGCACCACGACGGTGCGTGGCCAGGGCCGCGTCGGCGTCTGCACGCCCGTGGCCGGGTTGTGCCGGCCTCCCCGAGCTAGTGGCTCGTCGCGCAACCTCGACCGGCTCGCGCCGCGCCCCAGCCTTCGGCCGGCTGGGGGAGTGCCCCCAGGCACCGCACCTCGCTGCGTTGTCGCATCACCCGAGTACACCCGGTACGAGAGCGATCTCCTCCCCAGCCTTCGGCCGGGGAGGACCCCCACCTTGCTTCGCTCGCCTTGCGGAACGTTCTCCCGCGACCCGGATGAGCCCCCGGCAGGGCCGCCGCCAACCGGTCGGCGCGCCGCGGGCGCGTGGCAGGCTGTTCGGCGTGGATCAACTCGCGCTCTTCTTCGCCCTGATGCTGGCGGCGATCGTGATGGTGCCGCTGGGGGACCGGCTCGGGCTCCCGACGCCGGTACTGATGACGCTGCTCGGGATGGTGATGGCGCTGCTGCCGTTCGTCCCGAACGTGGAGATCAACCCGGACCTCATCCTGCCGCTGGTGCTGCCGCCGCTGCTCTACGCCGCCGTACAACGCACGTCGTGGCGGCAGTTCGCCGCCAACAAGCGGCCGATCTTCCTGCTCGCCGTCGCCCTGGTCTTCATCACCATGGCGGCCGTCGCCGCCGTTGCCCGCTCGGTTGTGCCGGGCATCACGCTCGCCGCGGCGGTCGCGCTCGGGGCGCTGGTGGCGCCGCCCGATCCGGTCGCGGCGACGGCGGTGGCGGGGAAGCTGGGGCTGCCGCGCCGGCTGATCTCGATCCTGGAGGGCGAGGGCCTGTTCAACGACGTCACGGCGATCGTGCTCTACAACGTGGCGATCGCCGCCGCCGTCACCGGCAGCTTCTCCTGGCCGAAGGCCATCGGCGAGCTGGTCCTGTCGGCGGTCGTCGCGGTCGCCGTCGGCGTGGTGCTGGGCAGGGCCTCACCCTGCCCTGGATCGTGAAGCGGCTCGGCGTCAGCAGCGACATCGAGGCCGAGCACGACCTGGAACGGATGCTCGCGCTGCGGGCCATGATGGCCGCCAAGCACCGCCTGAAGGAGATCGAGCAGGTGGAGGAGCTGCCGGAGGACCTGGCTGAGCAGCTGCAACGGCGGGCGGTGGACGTCGGCGTACGGATCTGCCCCGACATCCTGTCCGAGGAGCGGCGCGAGACCCACAGGAAGCGGGTCGGCCGGATCAAGACCGTCCAGCGGATCCAGAACGAGATGCTGTCCGCCGCGCGGCACGAAGTGCTCGCGGCCCGGAGCGAGCCGGGATACGACCCGGAGATCGTCGACCGTGTGCTGCGGCAGCTCGACCTGCGCAGCCTGCGGGGGACCGCGCGGCGAAGCGGGAGCACGAACACGTAGGAGCGGGTGCTCAGGGTGCCCGGGTGCTCAGTGGGAGCCGGGGCCCGGGCCCATGTCCTCGGAGCTGGGGGCGGCCTGCTTGCGGACCTACTTCTTTTGCGCCCCTCGCGGGCGCTTCGCTTGCTTCGGGTCGCTGGGCCGGACTTCGTCCGGCGGTTGGTGGGCGTCAGGAGATGTTGCCGGGGCCCGGGCCCATGTCCTCGGAGCTGGGGGCGGCCTGCTTGCGGTCGGGGGCCTCCGCGAGCCCGGGAGCCGGGGCGGTGTTGATGCGGGGGAGGGCGTAGGGGTGCTCGCGGCGGAGCCATTCGATGAGCTGCTCGCGGATGATGCAGCGTACGTTCCAGATGTCGTCGGAGTCCTTGGCCGTGGCCAGGGCGCGGACCTGGATGGTGGAGGGCGTGGTGTCGGTGACGACGAGGCCCCAAGCACGGCCGTCCCACTGCTCGCAGTCCTTGAGGACCTCGTGGAGGCGTTCGCGCATCAGGTCGATCGGGGTGGCGTGATCGAGGTGGAAGAAGACGGTGCCGGTCATGCGGGGGTTGCCGCGTGACCAGTTCTCGAAGGGCTTGCTGGTGAAGTACGAGACCGGCATGGTGATGCGCCGCTCGTCCCAGGTGTTCACGACCAGATAGGTCAGCGTGATCTCCTCGACCTTCCCCCACTCGCCCTCGACGACCACCACGTCGCCGATCCGCACCACGTCGCCGAAGGCGATCTGCAGCCCGGCGAAGAGATTCGACAGCGTCGACTGGGCGGCGACACCCGCGACGACACCGATGACGCCCGCCGAGGCCAGCATGGACGTGCCGATCGTCCGCATCGCGGGGAAGGTCAGCAGCATCGCCGCCACCGCCACCACCCCGACGATCGCGGAGACCACCCGCTGGATGAGCGTCACCTGCGTACGGACCCGCCGCACCCGCGCCGGGTCGTGCGTACTGGCGGCGTAGCGCGAGTACGTGGCCTCAACGACGGCGACCGCCACCCGCACCACCAGCCAGGCACAGGCCCCGATCAGCACCAGGGTCAGCGCCTGTCCGATCGCCGCGGTGTGGCGGCGGCCGACATGCGCGGCCTCGTACGAGCCCCGCAGCAGCGCTGCCAGCAGCACCAGCTGAAGTGGCAGCCGGCAGCGGCGCAGCAGGTCCCACAGTGGTGTCTCGGGGTGCCGGGCATCGACGCGGCGCAGCGCCTTGTCGACCACCCAGCCCACGGCCAGGGTCAGGACAACGGCGCCACCGGCCACGATGATCGGGCGGATGACGTTCTCCATGCTTTGAACGGTAGCTGGCACCATGGTCGCGTACCCGACCCCGAGCGAAGGCAGACCCGTGAATATCGTCCTCTTCCACTCGGCCTACGGCTTGCGTCCGGCCCTGCACGCCGCCGCTGACCGGCTGCAAGCGGCCGGTCACGAGGTGCATGTGCCCGACCTCTACGACGGCCGTACCACCGAGAGCCTGGAGGAGGGCCTGGCCATCCGCGAGGAGATCGGCCGCGACGAACTCCTCATGCGCGCCGTCACCGTCTCCGGACCCCTCTCCGAGCACGGCCTGGTCTACGCCGGCTTCTCCCTTGGCGGCTCCATCGCCCAGAACCTCGCCCTCGCCGACTCCAAGGCCCGCGGCCTGCTACTCCTGCACGGCACCTCCGACCTCGCCGACGACGCCACCGCCCCCGGCCTCCCCGTCCAGCTCCATGTCGCCGACCCCGACCCATTCGAATCCGACGACTGGCTCAACGCCTGGTACCTCCGTATGCGCAAAGCCGGCGCCGACGTCGAAATCCACCGCTACCGGGGCGCCGGTCACCTCTACACCGACCCCGCCCTGGACGACTACGACCCGGACGCCACCGAACGCACCTGGGCCATCGCCCTCGACTTCTTGGCGGACCTGGACGCCGAGTAGCCGCCCGCGGCGTCAGTCGGCGGTGCGGCCGGGCGAACGCCAAAAACTCTGCGGATGCCCGCTGCCGGAGAACCCTGGCGACTCCGCGCCGAGTTGGCCGCGCTCCGGTTCCTCTCCGATAACCTCGGACTCGCCGTCGCCCCCGGCGTCATCGCCGCCGACCTTCCAGACGGACTGGTCATCATGTCCCGGCCCGGGGTGGATGACCGCGGGGGACCCGATCGCCACTGGCCTTGCCGACCGCTACCGCCGCGCCCTGGCCGACGGCGTGCCCGAAGCCGAAGACGACCGGCGGTATGGGTTCGGACTGGCGGCGGCCTGTATTTCCTGGGCGATCGTCCATCTGCATCGGTTCGCCTGCCTCGACAACCGTGCGCCCGGTGACGGCAGCCGCCTCCAGCTCGTCGAGAGCTGGAGGCGGCAGCCCACACTTCGGATATCCACCCCGCCCTCCCCCACCTCGCCGCCTCGGTCCGTCGCAGCGCCGGCCAACTACATCGGCGCTGGTCCGATGCGGACCTGGACTTCACTGACCCGGCAGCTTTCCGCCGTACACGGCGCGACGTTGACCGACTAACGCATACTCAGCGGGCGGCCGCGCTGTCGATCCAGGCGACGACGGCGCTGACCGTGGCGTCATCGAGTCGCTGCGCGATGTTGTGCACCGCGGAGCTGTCCCCCGGCAGCGGGGGCACCCCTGCCGAAATGAGCGCGGCATGGAGCTCGACCCAGCGCGCGTCGGTGGCGGACAGGGCATGGGACACGCTCGGGGCGGCGGCGGGCGGGGCGAGGAAGTAGTCTCTGCCGACTGACTGCAGCGGAGTGTAGAGAAGGGTCATGGTGTTTCCTCTCGGATCTCGGACGATGTCGCCCGGACTTGCCGTGCAGGACAACCCCCGGCGGCCCGCCGGTTGCGTCCCGCCTCCGGCTTCACTCGTCCGGCCGCGCCTCGGGGCTGGACGGCAACGCGCAGTCTCCCGATGCCCGAGTTCAGGCAGCCCCCGATGATCAGTAGACCGATATGTGGACGTGGTCGTAGTGGTTGAGGGTGATTGAGCCGCGGTCCTCCATCAGTTTCCAGCCCTGTTGGGGGAGGCGGCTGGACCAGATGTGCTGTTCGTAAATGACGTACCAGATGCCGTACTGCGCGGCGTGTTCGCGGACCCAGGCGACGATCTGCTCGCCCAGGGTGTCGGCGTGGCCGGTGGCGCGTTTGCCGGCGGGGGTGAGCATGAAGTCGCAGGCGCGGCCGAGGGGGTGTTCACCGCCGCCGGGTATGCCGCCTTCCTCGCGGTAGCAGCCGGGGGTGCCGTTGAGGTGGAACTCCTTGACGACCGCGTCCCGGACCGCCTTCATGCGGGGGGTGATGTGGTCGGGGCCGGTGGGCTGTTGCTTGTCCCAACTGGCGGCCCGTACTTGTGCTTTGACTGTCGGCCAGGCGGCAGCGGCCAGCACCAGGCCGACGAGCAGCATGATCAGTACGCCGCGACGCCCGCGTCCCCGCCCCTTTGTTTTCTCCATCAGGACGGGAACGTGGGGGAGTCGGGATCAGTGCCCGGTCAGCCCGCGCGGTAGGCGGTCCACTGGTTCTGCATGCGGGTCACCTGGCCGGAGGTGAACTGGTACATGCAGGAGTCGTACGTGTAGTCCATGAAGTTGTGGATCGGGTCGACGCCGGTGGTGGTGCAGGTGTCACGGCCGGTGGGGCACTGGTACGCGGCGCTCTTCTCGGCGGGGGTGTCGGAGACCGAGTCGCCCGTGGTGCTGCAGCCGCCCTGGAAGGTGTGGTAGAGGCCGAGCCAGTGGCCGATTTCGTGGGTGGCGGTGTCGCCCTCGTTGTAGTTGGTGGCGGAGCCGCCGGGGATGGAGGTGTCGAGGATGACGACGCCGTCGTAGGTCTTGTTGGACGCGTACGAGCTCGGGAAGGTGGCCCAGCCCAGGAGGCTGTTCTGGAGGTTGGCGGAGTAGATGTTGAGGGCTCCGGCGCCGCCCTTGCGGAGGGTGGACTTCATGGTCTTCTCGGCGGACGAGCCGTCGGTGAGGTTGTACCAGGTGGAGTTGTTGGTGTAATCGGTGCCGGCGAGGCTGAACTGGAAGCCGGAGTTGACGTTGCCGGTGCCGGAGCCGCCGTAGGCGGCGTTGAGGACCGAGATCTGGCCGGCTATCTGGCTTGCCGTCAGGCTTCCGGCGGAGCCGCTGGTGATGACGTGCCAGTAGACCGGGATGGTCGTGGTGGCGGCGGCCGACAGGGTGGTCTTCTTGCCGGCGGCCTTGAGCGCCGAGAGCTTCTGCTTGAGGTCGGCGTTCATCCGGCCGACCTGGGCGGCGGTGAGGTCGTTGGGCTCCTTGGCGGTGGAGCCCTTGGCCTTGCGGGCGGCGGCGTCACTGTCGTCGGCACACTGTTGGGCGCCGGTTCTGGCGTGGTCGGCGGCGCTGCTCACGGTGGCGGTGGCGCCGGACATCGGGAGCATGGCGAATGTTCCGGCCACGGCGGCGAGACCGAGGAGACGGGAACGGGAGCGGGCGGGGCGGGGGGACATGGGCACTCCTTGTGGGGGGTCGGAACGAGAGGAACTTCCTCCTCGCCGTCCGGAGGTTATGTGTCCATGTCAGGTTCGGTGCAGATCCGAACCGGCCCATTGGCAAAGACAGGGTAATCCCTAGGTATGCAATGGTCCTGATACGCGGGACGGGCGATTTGCCGGATTTCGTACGCGGCAAACCTTTGTGTGCCCGTCCCGCGAGATCCTGGGTTAACGCGGAGATCGGCCGGAAATCGACGGCGTGGCCGTCAACCGACAGGCGAGTACACCCGTTCGACCTTCTGTGTGCCGGTCCTCGTGCGGTAGGAGCTCTTCCAGGTGGCGGTGGCGGCGGGATCGGTGCGGTCGGAGAGGACGTAGTAGTCCATCTGTGCCCGGGTGCCGGTGATGTCGAGGACCCCGTAGCCGTGGGAGTCGGTATCGAGCCACCTGACATGGCAGTTGGCGGCCTGGATGGCGGCCGCGGCGACGACGGAGACGGTGCCCGGCTCGACCTTGAGGATGTCGTCGAGGTTGTCGGAGGTCACCGAGGTGACGACGAACTCCGTGGCGGCGGAGGCGGAGAGCGGATAGGTGGCCGCCTTGACCGGCACATCGTTGACCCAGGCCATGTGGATGTCGCCGGTCAGGAAGACCGTGTTGAGGATGCCGTCGTCGTGGAGGTGGGCCAGGAGTTCGCGGCGGTCGTCGGTGTAGCCGTCCCACTGGTCGGTGTTGAGGGCCAGGCCGTCCTTGGGCAGGCCCAGCAGCTGAGGTCTGTGAGGGTACGGAGGTCTCGGTCACGGGCGCACAAGTTACGCGCCAGTAACCTCTGTGCGAAGGGCATTTCGCAGTGTTCGACGGACTTCGCCGGCCGGTCCCCAGGGCGATGCCAGGGACCGGCCGGGCGCGTCGGGCTGCTTGGGCCGTGGGGCCGCTGCTAGCCGATCTGCTTCTTGATCGCGTCCTCGAACTGGGCGGCCGTCATGGACTGCGGGTTCGCGATGGCGGTGCCGTCCAGCTTCACCGTCGGGGTGCCGGTGATGCCGTCGGCGCTGAACTGCTTGTCCATCGTCAGCGCCCACTTGTCGTAGGTGCCGTCCTTCACGGCCTTCTGAAAGGCCGTGTTGTTCTTGAGGGCAGGGACCTGCTGGGCGTACTTGATGAGGTTGGTGTCGCTGCCGAAGGCGTCGGTGGTCTCATCCGGGTGGACGGACTTGGAGTACAGCACCTTGTGGTACTGCACGAAGGCGTCCGTGCTCACGTTCAGCGCCGCGCCCAGCGCGCTCAGCGCGTTCTTCGAGCCCTGGCCCTGACCGAGGGAGTTGTCGAGGAAAGCGCCCATCGTGTACGAGAGCTTGTACGTGCCCGCCTTCACGTCCGCCTGGATCGTGTCGCCGGAGGTCTGCTCGAACTGCGCGCAGTAGGGGCAGCGCAGGTCCTCGTACACCTTGAGGGTGTGCTTGGCGTTCGCGTCGCCGACGACGATGGACGTGCCGTTCTTGCCCGACGAGTGTGCGGGCTGAACCAGCGTCTTGCTGGCGGCGGCCACCCAGTAACTGGGCTTGTTCATCTGCACCGCCGCGACCGCCACGCCGGCGACGATCGCCAGCGTCGCGACCACGCCACCGGCGACGAGTATCTGGCGGCGCAGCCTGTCGCGCTTCGCCTGCCGCTCACGCTCCGCGCGCAGCCGCTCGCGGGCGGCGGTCTTGGCGGCGAGGCTGTTTCTCTTGCTCATGATCTTCGTTCTCCGTCTGTGTACGTACGGGGTGGGGGGCTGTGCTCAGGTCGCTCGCTCAGGAAGCGGCCGGGCAGGGCGGCCCACGCCGTACGACGGAGTGCAGCAGCAGCGGTAGCCCCGGGGCGGCGGCCACACCCTGCCCCGGCCGGGCGGCCGGAAGGCGGCGGTCAGGGGCCGTGGAATTGCCCAGAGCCGCCGCCATGGCGACCGCCAGGGGCCGGAACGCCGTACGCAGCACCCGGTGCAGGGCGGCCTCGCCGCGCCGCAGCCACCAGGAGGCGGCCAGGCCGACCAGGAGGTGGACGGCGAGCAGCAGCCAGGGCGAGGCCGAGTCGGCGGGGCCGGTGCCGGTGGTGTGCGCCAGGGTGCCGCCGACGGCGCCGCCGTCGCAGGTCAGGGCGCGCCAGGAACCGGTGACGGGGCCGCCGCCGGGGCCGTAGCAGGTGTGCTGGCCGGCGGTGAAGGCCGTGTCGGCGGCCAACTCCAGCGGGACCAGGAGGGCGGCGATCGCCCAGTAGCCGCGCTCGCGGCCGCCGAGCGCGTAGGCGGCCGCGAAGACCACCGCGTACGCACCCGCGACGGCCGTCAGCGGCAGCGGCATGCTGGAGAGCAGTACGTGGGAGGTGACGGACAGCGTGACGCAGAGCGCGGCGAACAGCGCCGCGCGCAGTGCCCTCAACTGTGGTTCGGTCCCCTCCATGGCGGAGAGTGTCGCACGAACGGATGTATGAGTTGCCTAAAGGTCGGCTAATAGCACGCTGAAGTGGCCGGGCGCCTGATAGCGAGCACACAGACGCGTCAGAGCATCCGCACAGAGCGACAGGCGATGATTCCCGTAACGGCGGCAACGCACCGAGTCAGAAGGGGAGATCGCCATGCGCAGGACAACCATCACGCGCGGTCTCGGAATCATTGCCGGGGTCCTGGCCACCGTCGTCGTCGGCCCCTCCGTCGCTGTCGCCGCCGCCCTGGACGAGGCCAACAAGGCGCCCGTACACGCCTCGACGCACCACGTCGTCGCCAAGGACGAGCGGAAGTAAGGCTCAGGACTGCGGCGGTGGCGCCGGGGTGTCCCAGCGCGGGGCGGGCTGCGCGTCGCGGGGGCCGAAGGTCGAGATGAGGCCGAGGTGGACCAGGGTGGCCGCGATGGGCCAGATCAGCAGGGCGCCCTTGGCACGCAGCTCCAGCGGGGCGTCGAAGACCTTCTTGGTGCCGACCGCCTTGGCATGCGCGACCAGGTCCTGCGTCGGCCCGAGCCAGACCCCGAGGCGCCACGCCAGCAGCGAACCGAGCACGGCCCCGACCGCCAGGCCGAGCACGATGCCCACCCCGCCGCGCCGGCAGCGCCAGAAGGCGACGGCCCCGGTGACCACGCCCATGCCTAGGGCGATCAGCACGAAGGTACCGTCGCTGCCGGCTGCCTGCTCGCCTTCGGAGTCCTTGAGGTAGACCGCCTTGCCGTCGGAGATCAGCGGAATGCGCGGCGCCAGCCACAGCCACAGCAGCCCGAGCACCACCCCGGACACCGCGACGAGCAGAGCCGTCAGCGCACCGCGCCTGAGCTCCTGGCCGAGGGCCATGCGCTCCTCCTCCGGCACCCCGTCATTCGGCGCTTCGGGCGCCGGGTACGGCGGCGGCGTGGACGGCTGGTCATGCGGCGTCAGCGGTGCGGTCACATTGCCATCGTGCCAGGTGCGGCTGTGCCGCGCGTCATCGGCGGTCACCGGCAGGCGGCCCGGCGGTACGCCCACGTGGCCACGGCCAGCGACACCGCGCCCACCGCCGCGCACACCGACAGGTCCCCGCACAGCGCCAGCCAGTCCGGATGCGCGTCGAAAGCGCGGGCCAGTGCCTCGACGCCGTACGTGGACGGCAGCAGATCCCGTACGTAGCCGATCGGGCCCGGCAGGTTCGCGGCCGGCAGCACACCCAGCAGCAGCGCCGCCGACATGCCCAACTGGCCGAACAGCGTGGCCAGTTCCTGGCGCGGCGCCAGCAACCCCAGGGCCGCGCCGAGGCCCGACAGGGCGGCGCCGGCCAGCGGGATGACCGCCGCCAGCACCCACAGGTTCGCGAACGGCAGCTGGAACAGCGCGCACCCCATGACCGCCGTCGCCAGCGTCCCGGGCACGGTGAAGGACGCGTACGCGCCCGCCGCGCCCAGCACCACGGCGGCGGGCGGCACCGGCAGCGTCGCGTAGTGGTCCAGGCCGCCGGAGGCACGGAGCTGCCCGAAGTACTGCGCCAGCAGATTCAACGCGACGAAAGCCACGACCAGCACGGTCGACCCGGCGACCACAGAACGGGCGGCGGGGCCCTGCGAGCCGCCGTCCACGACGCCGCGCATCAGCACCATGATGCCGACCGACTGGAAGGTCGCCACGAACAGCAGCGGGATCCGTGCCACCTTCGCCCGCGACAGCTGAGCCCGGTACACCGCGCCGAGCGCGGGCAGCAGCCGGGCGCTCGGCGCGAGCGCGGCGGCCGCTTCGGCGGTCCCGACCGCGTAGGGCTCGGCCGCGCGGCCGGGTGTGGCCTGCGCGACCGCGTTCATTTCCGCTCCTGCGGAGGCGACACTCATGCTGCGCCGCTCCTCCTTTGCGCCGGGTACACCCTCACGCCTTGACCAGTCCCTTCTGGCGGCCGCCGAGGGCCAAGTACACATCCTCCAGGCTCGGCGTGGCCAGGGTGAAATCGTCCAGCGCGGCGAAGGCCGGTCCGCCGGTCACCTCGGCCACCACCGCGCGGGCCCGTTCCTGCGGCAGCCGCAGCGTCCACCGCCGGCCGGCGATGATGGCGGTAGCGCGCAGCGCCGCGATCTCCGGTACGTGCAGCGGTGGCTCGTCCCGCCACACGAGGTCGAGCCGGACCTCGTCCGCGACCAGCGCCTTCAGCCCGGCAGGGGTGTCGCACGCGATCACCCTGCCGCCGTCCATCACCGCGACCCGGTCCAGCACGGTCTCCGCCTCGATCACGTTGTGCGTCACGAGCAGCACCGTCGCTCCGTGCTCCGCCCGGCGCCGGTCCACCGCCGCCCACACCGCGCGGCGCGCCACCGGGTCCATGCCGGTCGTCGGCTCGTCCAGCACCAGCACCGGTCGCTCGCCCACCAGCGTCGCCGCGAAGCAGGCCAGCCTGCGCTGGCCGCCCGACAGCCGCTTGATGGGGCGCCCGGCGATCTCCGTCAGGCCCAGCTCCTCCAGTACGGCGTCCCGCTCGGCCCGCGCCGTCCGCGTGTCCAGGCCCCGTAGCCGTCCCGTCGTCTCTGCCGCGAGTCCTACCGTCAACTCGTCCAGGGCGGTCGACTCCTGGCCCAGGTAGCCCAGCAGCCGCGCCGCGCGCTCCGGGTGCCGTACGAGATCGTGGCCGAGCATGGCGATCGCCCCGGCGTCCGGGCGCAACAGCCCCGTCAACTGCCGTACGAGCGTCGACTTGCCGGCTCCGTTCGGCCCCAGCAGCCCGAAGATCTCCCCGCGCCGCACGTCCAGGTCGATCCCGTCGCTGGCCCGCACGGCGGCCGTTCCTTTGCCGCTGCCGCGGCGTCCGCGCAGGGCCGGGTAGCTCTTCACCAGCCCGCGTACACGGATCACTGCCGTGTCGCGCGCGGCGGTTGCCTGGTCCGTGCCCGTACTCACGAGACCCGAGACTACGCGCTCTGCGGCCGAGGCCGACTCCCGGGTTGGGGGTAGGCCGCCCGCCAGAGGCGGGCGGCCTACCCCCAACCCGGTGGGGGCGGAGCCCCTACTCGGCGGCGGGGGTGGGCTGGCGGTCGGCTACGGAGCGGGCGTCGATTTCGCGCCAGAAGCCGGCGCGGATGGCGTAGCGGTCGTGCTCGTCGATCTGGTCGTCCTTGTGGGCGAGGAGGCCGAAGCGAGCGGCGTAGCGGAGGAGTTCGCCGTCGATGCGGTGGGGGACGCGGGGGTATTCGACGGAGAGTTGCTGGATGTTGGCGGGGTCGGCGAGGCGGGCGATCCAGCGGCGGGCGAAGACCTGGCCGACCTCGAAGGGGTCGCCGGAGACGGTGGTGATGTCCTCTTCGCGGTCGGCCCAGCGCTGTTCGGCGGTGGTGAGCTGGGCGAGGGTCGGCAGGGTGCTCTCGGCGGTTTCGGTGGCGCCGACCATGCCCTTGTCGGAGGACCAGCGGAGCGTGGCGCTGGGGGCGGGGTGGGGCGCCGGGTGGGCGGGGGCGCGGAGGCCGGCGAGGTCCTTGGGGGTGGGGACGAGTTTGCCGGGGGCGGCCGGGGGGTGGGTGTCGGCCGTGGTAGCGGAGCCGTTCTTGCCGGCGGCGGCCGGCTCGTCCGGCACGGGCTGCGGCTTCGGCGCCGACTCGGGCAGCGGCGCGGACAGGATCGCCGCGATCTCGGGCCGGGGGCTGAGCGGGGCGCAGACGCCGGCGATCTCGCGGACCCGGATGGCCCGGGTGATCCACTCGCGGTCGAGGACGCGCCGTTCGTCCGCCTCGGCAACGAGGTCCTCGGACTGGTTGTAGTCGCCGTCGGCGGCCTGAACGGCCCACAGGTGCACCGCGACGCCGTGTTCCTTGGCGGACATCATGCCGGGCAGCAGATCGCCGTCACCGGTCACCAGGACGACGTCGGAGCAGGCACGATTCCGCGCCAGCTCGGACAGCTCGGCATGCATGGCCGCGTCGACGCCTTTCTGCGCCCAGCGACCGTCCGTACGGGTGAGCGCGCCCAGCCGGACCGTGACGCGCGGCATGACCCGCAGCCGGCGGTGCTCGGGCTGCGGTACGCGGTCGGGGGCGCCGTCGAACCAGTAGATCCGTAGCAGTGGCTGGCCGGTCTCCAGCTCGGCGCGCTCGCGCAGACCGGCGACGACGGCGGAGTGATCGACGGCGATCCGGGACCGGGAGGGGTCTCCGGCGAGGAGGCTCGCGGCGGCGCCCAGCAGGTAGCCGGCATCCACCAGGACGACGCAGCGGTCCATCGGTCTCACCCTCTTCTCCGGTGTCCTGACGTCCCCCCGGTATGGATATTCCTCCGAGTCTGCCCGAACCCGGGGAGGTTAGGAGCCGGAACTCGATCACCGGCGTGGCGATCCAGCCCTTTACGGTCGTCACACTCTGCAACTGCCCGAAATGCGACCTTCGTACTCCCATGGAAACGTGAGTGCTGCCCGACGTCCAAGGTTTCCTACAAGGAGGAACGATCGTGGGCAAGAACAAGAACCGCGGCGAACGCACCGGACAGCGTCATGAACGCCATGCGACGGCCACCATGCCCGACGACGACATGGCCAGGACCTCCGCCGCTTCGGAGCAGACGATGCCCGTCCCCGGAGCCGAGCAGCACGTGTCGCACAAGCGCGGAAAGAAGTTCGGCCACAACTGAGGCCGGTGAGGCGTAACGCACGGAGGGGCACACCCGCCACGTGTGTGCCCCTCAGCCGCGTCAGTCACATTGCGGCGCGGCTCAGCCCGCCTGTTGCTGCTGTGCCGCCACGCCGAGGCAGGCCGGCCCGAGCAGCGCCTTGAGGTCGCCGAAGAGGGCGGGGTCGGCGGTGACCCGGTGCCGGTCGAGGCGCAGCACTGTGGTCTTGCGGGCGCCCTGGAGCTTGACGCGGACCTCGGTATTGCCCTTGTGGCTGGCGAGGACTTCGCCGAGCCGGGCGACCAGCGGCGGGGTGACCTTGACCGTCGGGATGGAGATGGTCACCGGGGCGTTGGTGCCGGCGTCGGTCAGGTCGGGGACCATCAGCTCCATGGCCACCAGCCGGGGGATGTCCTCGCGCTTGTCGAGGCGGCCCTTGACGAAGACCACCGCGTCCTCGACCAGTTGTGTGGAGACCAGCTGGTACGTCGCCGGGAAGAACATGCAGTCGATCGAGCCGGCCAGGTCCTCGACGGTGGCGATCGCCCACGCGTTGCCCTGCTTGGTCATCTTGCGCTGCAGGCCGGAGATGATGCCGCCGATGGTGACGATCGAGCCGTCGGAGTAGTCACCGCCGTTGAGGGCGGCGATCGCGGCGTCCGTCTTGTCGTTGAGGATGTGCTCGATGCCGAAGAGCGGGTGGTCGGAGACGTACAGGCCGAGCATCTCCCGCTCCTGGGCGAGCAGATAGCCCTTGTCCCACTCGTCCTCGCCGATCGGGGTGTCGAGGCCGAAGGTGGTATCGGAATCCGCCGTGTCCCCGCCGAGGTCGCCGAAGAGGTCGAACTGCCCCTCGGCTTCATTCCGCTTGACCGCCACCACGTTGTCGATCATCGACTCGAAGACCGCCGACAGGCCCTTACGGGTGTGCTTGAGCTCGTCGAAGCCGCCCGCCTTGATCATCGATTCGACGGTCCGCTTGTTGCAGACCACCACGTCGACCTTGTCCAGGAAGTCGGGGAAGGAGGTGTACTTCCCCTTCGACTTCCGGCACCGCACGATCGAGTCCACGACATTCGTACCGACGTTGCGCACGGCGGTCAGACCGAAGACGATCGTGTCGTCACCGCGCGGCGTGAAGTTGGCGTCCGACTCGTTCACATCCGGCGGGAGCACCTTGATGCCCATGCGACGGCACTCGTTGAGATAGAGCGCCATCTTGTCCTTGTCGTCCTTGACCGAGGTCAGGAGTCCGGCCATGTATTCCGCCGGGTAGTTCGCCTTCAGATAGGCGGTCCAGTACGAGACCAGTCCGTACGCGGCCGAGTGGGCCTTGTTGAAGGCGTAGCCGGCGAAGGGGACCAGCACGTCCCACACGGCCTTGACCGCCTCGTCGGAGTACCCGCGCTCGCGGCAGCCCTTCTGGAAGGGGATGAACTCCTTGTCGAGGACCTCCTGCTTCTTCTTGCCCATCGCGCGGCGCAGCAGGTCGGCCTGTCCGAGCGAGTAACCGGCGAGCACCTGGGCGGCCTTCTGCACCTGCTCCTGGTACACGATGAGGCCGTAGGTGACGTCCAGGACCTCCCGGAGCGGCTCCTCCAGCTCCGGGTGGATGGGGGTGATCTCCTGCTGCTTGTTCTTGCGCAGCGCGTAGTTGATGTGCGAGTTCATGCCCATCGGGCCAGGCCGGTACAGGGCCGAGACGGCGGAGATGTCTTCGAAGTTGTCGGGCTTCATCATGCGCAGCAGGGAGCGCATGGGACCGCCGTCGAACTGGAAGACGCCGAGGGTGTCACCGCGCGAGAGCAGGGCGTACGTGTTCGGGTCGTCCAGCGGGAGGGAGAGCAGGTCGATGTCGATGCCCTTGTTGGCCTTGATCGACTTGACCGCGTCGTCCATGATCGTCAGGTTGCGCAGGCCCAGGAAGTCCATCTTCAGCAGGCCGAGCGACTCACAGCTCGGGTAGTCCCACTGCGTGACGACCGCGCCGTCGTTCTTGGGCGAGAAGATCGGCACGTGGTCGATCAGCGGCTCGCTGGACATGATCACGCCGGCCGCGTGGACACCCATCTGCCGCACCAGGCCCTCGATGCCCCGGGCGGCGTCGATGACCTTCTTCACGTCCGGTTCGTTCTCGTACATCGCCCGGACCTCGCCCGCCTCGCTGTAGCGGGGGTGGTCCTTGTCGGTGATGCCGGACAGTGGGATGCCCTTGCCGAGGACGTCGGCGGGCATCGCCTTGGTGATCCGGTCACCGACAGCGTACGGATAACCCAGCACGCGGGCCGAGTCCTTGACCGCGTTCTTGGCCTTGATGGTGCCGTAGGTCGCGATCTGGGCGACCTTGTCGGAGCCGTACTTCTCGGTGACGTACCGGATCACCTCGGCGCGCCGGCGTTCGTCGAAGTCGATGTCGACGTCGGGCATGGACACGCGCTCGGGATTGAGGAACCGCTCGAAGATCAGACCGTGCGGGACGGGGTCGAGGTCGGTGATGCGCATCGCGTACGCGACGATCGAACCGGCGGCGGAGCCTCGGCCGGGGCCGACCGCGATGCCGTTGTCCTTGGCCCACTTGATGAAGTCGGCGACGACGAGGAAGTACCCCGGGAACCCCATCTGGATGATGGTGTCCATCTCGTACTCGGCGAGCTTCTGCCGGTCCTCCGGGATGCCGTTCGGGAAGCGGAAGGCCATGCCGCGAGCGACCTCCTCGCGGAACCAGCTGACCTCGGTGTATCCGTCGGGCACGTCGAAGCGCGGCATGAGGTTCTTCGCCTCGAACATGCCGTCGGTCTCGACCCGGTTCGCGATCAGCAGCTGGCTGTTGCGGCAGCCCTCCTGCCAGGCGTCGGAGGAGTCGATCGCGTACATCTCGGCGGCCGACTTCAGGTAGTAGCCGGAGCCGTCGAACTTGAGGCGGCCGGGGT
Organism: Streptomyces soli; assembly: GCF_003999195.1. GTDB lineage: Bacteria > Actinomycetota > Actinomycetes > Streptomycetales > Streptomycetaceae > Actinacidiphila > Actinacidiphila soli. The sequence continues at coordinate 17,393 of NZ_RJVR01000358.1, read as the reverse complement.
CGGAGAGGTTCGACCCGGTCTGGATGCACAGCAGGGTGTCGTGGGCCGCCGACTCGTGCGCGTACGTGTAGTGCGAGTCGTTGGTGACGACGAAGGGCGCGCCGAGCTTCTTGGAGATCTCCATCAGGCCGTCGCGGGCGCGGCGGTCGATGTCGATGTCGTGGTCCATGATCTCGACGAAGAAGTTCTCCTTGCCGAAGATGTCCTGGTACTCCCCGGCGGCCTTGATCGCCTCGTCCATCTGCCCCAGGCGGATCCGGGTGGACACCTCGCCCGAGGGGCAGCCGGTGGTGCCCATCAGGCCCTCGGCGCACTCGGAGAGGATCTCCCGGTCCATTCGGGGCTTGCGGAAGTACCCCTCGAAGGAGGCCCGGGACTGGGCGCGGAAGAGATTGTGCAGCCCCGTCCGGTTCCGCGCCCAGATCGTCATGTGGGTGTAGGCGCCGGCACCGGAGACGTCGTCGCCCTTCTGGTGCGGCGCGCCCCACTTCACGGGCTTGTTGTAGTGCCGCGACTCGGGCGCCAGGTAGGCCTCGATGCCCATGACCGGGGTGACCCCGGCGGCCTTGGCCTGATGGAAGAAGTCGTATGCCCCGTGGAGATTGCCGTGGTCGGTGATCGCCACGTGCGACATGCCCATCTCATTGCAGGCCTTGAACATGTCCTTCAACCGCGCGGCACCGTCCAGGAGCGAATACTGCGTGTGGACGTGCAAGTGCGTGAACGGCTGGTCTATCACGGAGAGTGACACCTCCGGCGGGGGTCGGTCCTATGAACTTCTCGGTGCTGAAGCTTCTCGGTGCGGCGATGGGAATCCTAATCCCCGGCACCGACAATCCGGGCACCTCCGCGCAGGGTCACGCGTAGGATCCGGCGATGCCCGTACGTACCGGCCCAGGAGGCACCCCACCCATGACTGACGACCAGCGCGGCGAGCAGATACTCGGCGTCTTCGACACCGCCTTCGGTGAGCTGCTGGCCAACGACCCGGCCGCATTCCGGGTCAAGTTCCGCAAGATGGCCTCCTCCGCCTTCGCCTTCTACCGGGGCACGGCCTGCCTCTTCTACGCCGACGTGGAGGGCGGGAAGGACAGCGGCCCGTTCCTGGACGAGCGCACCTCGCGGGTGTGGATCCACGGCGATCTGCACGCCGAGAACTTCGGCACCTACCTCGACGCCAACGGCCGGCTGATCTTCAACGTCAACGACTTCGACGAGGCCTACGTGGGCCCCTTCACCTGGGACCTCCAGCGCTTCGCCGCCTCCGTCGCCCTCATCGGCTACAGCAAGGCGCTCGCCGACGACGTCATCTCCGGCCTGGTGCGTACGTACGCGGCCGCCTACCGCGACCGCATCCGCGCCCTCGCGAACGACAAGACCGTGCCGGCCCTCACCCTCGATACCGCCCAGGGCCCGCTGCTGGACGCCCTGCGCAGCGCCCGCGCCCGGACCCGGGTCGGACTGCTGGACTCCATGACCGACATCCGCGACTGGGAACGCCGCTTCGCCCCGGGCGGCGGCGCCATCGAGCTGGACGCACCCACCCGCGCCAAGGTGCTCGGCGCCTTCGAGGCCTACCTGGAGACGCTGCCGGAGACGAGCCGCATCAACCCCGACAGCCACCGCGTCAAGGACGTCGTCGGCCGGCGCGGGATCGGCATCGGCAGCGCGGGCCTGCCCTCGTACAACCTGCTGCTCGAAGGGCACACCGACGCCCTGGAGAACGACGTCGTGATCTACATGAAGCAGGGACAGACCCCGGCCGTCTCCCGGCACATCACCGACCTGGCGGTGCGCGGCTACTTCCACCACGAGGGCCACCGCACGGTGATCTCCCAGCGTGCCCTGCAGGCCCACGCCGATCCGTACCTCGGCTGGGCCGAGCTGGACGGCGTCGGCCAGCTCGTCGCCGAGGTGTCCCCGTACGCCGTCGACCTCGACTGGTCCGACCTGGACGACCCCGCGCAGATCGAGGCCGTCGTCGCCGACCTCGGCCGGGCCACCGCCGGGATGCACGCCGCCGCCGACGACGAGAGCGGGCACTCGCTGGTGCCGTTCTCCACCGAGGACGCCATCGACGAGGCGATCGCGGCCGACGAGGACGGTTTCGCCGACATGCTGGTGGACTTCGCGCACTCCTACGGTGCCCGGGCCCGCGCCGACCACCAGATTTTCGTCGACCTGTTCCGGAACGGGCGGATCCCGGGTCTGTGAGTCAGCCCTTGGCGCGCGCGATGGGGGCCGTGACGGCTCCCGTCAGCGCGACCAGGTCCCCTGGCGCCAGCTCCACCTCGAGGCCGCGCCTGCCGGCCGACACGAACACCGTGTCGTGGTCCAGCGCCGTGGCGTCGACCACCGTACGCAGCCGCTTGCGCTGACCCAGCGGCGAGATGCCGCCCAGGACATAGCCAGTCGTCCGCTCGGCGGCGGCCGGGTCGGCCATGGCGGCCCGCTTGCCCCCGGCGGCCGAGGCCAGGGCCTTCAGGTCCAGCGAGCCGGCCACCGGCACGACCGCGACCGTGAGGGAGCCGTCGACATCGGCCACCAGGGTCTTGAAGACCCGCTCCGGCGCGGTCCCGAGGGCCTGGGCGGCCTCCTCGCCGTAGCTGAGGGCGGCCGCGGGGTCGTGTTCGTACGCGTGGACCGTGAAGGGCGCGCCCGCCCGTTCCAGGGCCACGGTGGCGGGCGTGCCGCCGGAGGTCTTGGTCTTCTTGGCCATGGGATGCGAGCTCCGTCATGTGGGGGGCATTTTGGCCCCGGGGCTGGTGGACCGGGATGCCCCCGGCCGAAGGCTGGGGGAGTGCCCCCAACGCGGCGGGCCGCGAAGCGGTGCGAGGGCGGCGTGAAGGAGAGGTCAGTTGGGGCTGGGGGCCTGCCGGGTGAGCTCGACAGCGGGCAGGGTCCGGAGCTTACCGATGACGGCGGCCTCGCGGCGCAGCAGGCGCAGCTCCTCGCGAAGGCGGGTGGCGGTGTCGGGTGCTTCGAGGAGCGCCTGCTTGACCGGGGTCTCCAGCACAGTCGCGGCGGCCACCAGATAGGAAAGCACCGACGGCTCGTCCGGCAGGTCCTGCCCGGAGCCCGAGGTGAGGGTCCGCTCGCGGGCGCCGGCGACCCGCTTCTGGTACGTACGGAAGGCCCTGGCCACCCCCGCGGCCAGCGCGCCCGAGCCCTCGCCGGGCTCTTCGGGCAGGTCCTCGGTCTCGCCGATCAGATAGGGGCCGCTCGGGTCCACTGACAGCAGGCGGAAGCGTGTGGTGCCGGTGGACACCAGCTCGAAGCTGCCGTCCTCGTGCTCGCCGATCGTCGCCGCCTCGGCGAAGCACCCCACCTCGAAGAACGCCTTCGCCGGGTCCGCACCGAACCCGGCCGCCGCGCCCTCGCCCTCCGAGATGCCCTTGGTGGTGGCCTCCAGCCCGTGGCCGTCCCGGATGGCGACCACGCCGAAGCGGCGGGGTGCCTCCTCGGGCAGCGCGATGAGGTCGCGTACGAGAGCGCGGTACCGCTCCTCGAAGACGTTCAGCGGCAGTACGAGGCCGGGGAAGAGCACCGAATTGAGCGGAAAGAGCGGGATGCGAGCGGTCACAGCCAGCAAGCCTATGTGTAGGGCCCGCCCGGTTTGGCCCAGAGGCGGACGCCGGATGCGAGCTGGACGCGTACGCCGGTGCGCATCTCCAGGAATTCGCGGCGGGGTTCGCCGGTGTGACGCCACGGAAAAGCCGTCGCGTGGATCCCGGTCGCGCGGAACTGGTCCAGGGCCTCGGCCCAGCGCTTGCGCAGGATCAGCATCTGGATCAGCACGTTGCGCACCTCGGCCGGCTCGCGGTCGCCGCGGCTGTGCCAGGCCGACAGCTCCTGGGCGGCGGTGATGGCGGAGTCCACGTAGGAGGCGGCGCCCGGGCGGCCGGAGAGGAGGCTTTCGTACACGGCGATCAGCGGCAGGCCGAGTACCAGTGAGCCGGGCAGGACGCTGTCGGCGGCGTCGGCCGCGAAGGCCAGGAACTCCTCCTGCCCGCATTGCTCGTCGTCGCGCAGGAAGCGCAGGGCGCTGACGTGGCAGCCGAAGTGGTGCGGGGACCGGGCGACCGCCTGCGCCCACAGGCCGTCGAAGTCCTCGCGCTGGGCGCGCAGCCCACGGGCGCGGGTGATGGCGGTGCGCCAGGGGACGGGATCACCGGTACTCGCCTCGGCGGCGTCGCGGACCAGGGGGCCGGCCTCGCGCAGCAGGGCGACGCGGTCGGCGGCGGAGGGGGCCCGCCAGGCGTGCCGTACGGCGGCCTCGGCACGGACGACGGCCACGTCGGGGCTGTCCGGGTCGGCGTCGAGCCACTCCCGCAGCCAGGTGCCGCCCTCGAGGTGGCGCTCGGCGAGCCAGGCGACGTGCCGGTCCCGGGTCTCCCACCAGGCGGCGTCGCGGGTCCAGGCCAGCAGCTCGGCGACCGGCTTGAAGTCGCCGTCGTCGAGGCGGGCGGTAGCCGCCGCGAGCCGGTCGTCGGGCGCGTCGAGGAGCACCGCGTCATCGGGCGGCAGATCGGCACCGATGTGCGGGACGTGCCGCAGCATGCGCGACATGGCGACCATGGAGCGGAGAACAGGCATGATGCGTTTATTGAACGGCCTTTTGCCGATCGGGTCCCCGTGCTTTCGATGAAGATTCGATATCTGTCCGAGACATGTGCATTCCGGTCAGCCGCGCCGCAGCAGCCGTGAGGCACCAGCCGCCACCGTGGTCGCCAGCACCCACCCCAGCACCACCAGCACCGCCGACGCCCACTGCCCGCCGCCGGCCGGTTTCCAGGCGCTGTCCTGGCCCAGGTCGATGACCGGCAGTAGCAGATCCAGCGCGTACAGGGCCGGGTTCCAGTTCGGGGCCTCGCCCGCCTTCAGCGGTGGCGGCGGATGGGCGGCGAAGAAGGTCGCGCCGATCGCCCACAGCACCGCCATCCACAGCGCGGCCCGCCCCGCCCGGTAGCCGTAGCCGACCGTGATGTCCTGGAGGTAGCCCCACAGCTTTCCGGCCAGCGGCAGCGTCTCGCGCCGTCGCCGCTGCTTGGCGAGCAGCACCTCGCGGGCGTCGGAGTCCTCGCCGCTGACCCGCAGCGCGGCCGCCAGGTGCTCGTACGGCTCCGGGCTGTACTCGGGGGTCGCCGCCGCCAGCCACGCGATGCGCTGACGCAGCGGGAACGGCCCCTCGGGGCTCAGCGAGCCGTACGTGAAACCGGTCAGGTCGACGCCCGCCGTTTCCGGCCAGCAGGTCTGCGCGTCGGTGAGGTTGCCGACCCGGGCGCCGGCCAGCGAGATCATCCCGCTCGGCGGCTCGTCCAGGGTCAGCCGCAGCTCGGGGGTCTGGACCCGGCGCAGGGACAGCTGCTGGGTGCCGGTGAGCCGGAAACGCGCCTGGTTGATGATCACGGCGTTGCCGAAGCGGCCGTCGTCCAGCCGCAGTCCGCCCTCGCAGGTGAAGCGCCGGGTGCGCACCCCGTTCGGCGGGGTGCCGCTGCTCTGGCCCGAGCCGAGATAGCCCGCGCTCAGATACAGGGTGTGCTCGACCTGGACCCGGGCGGCGTTGAGCGCGTAGCGCCCGTACGGATTGTGCAGCACGCTGCCGCGCAGGCTCAGCCGGCCGCCGATCCGGGCGCTGCGCAGGCTGATCTCGCCGGTGGCCTCGATGAGTTCGGCCTCGACGTCCTGGGCGACGTTGAGCCCGTCGGCGGCGATGGCGCGGCCGTGCCGGTCTCGGCGGACGGTGAGCTGGTTGAGCAGCAGGTCGGTGCCGATGTGGGCGTCGGTGAGCCGGATGCCGCCCTCGACGGTGCACTGCGGCAGATGCAGGTCGCCGGTGGTGTGCAGCCGGGCGGCCTCCAGGCGCGGTATGGCGCAGTGCACCATCCGTACGGTCGTGAACTGGCACTCGGACAGCATCACGACCTGTTCGAACCGGCAGTCCCGCAGCTCGACATACGGCACCACATTGCCGCCCGACAGCTGCAGCTCGCCGCTGATCTGGGCGCCCGACAGCTTGACGCACGACACCCGGCCCGGCACCGGGGGCGGCCCGTCGAGCAGCAGCCGGGCGATGGTCTCGGCGCGTACGGTGCGGTCGGGGCCCCAGAAGCGGTCGGCGGCCGGGTCGTCGCGCTCGGGGATGCCGGTGCGCAGGTCGTACCACTCGCCGAGGCGGTAGGCCTCCCACAGCCCCTGTTCCACAGGCGTCCAGTCCTGCGGCGGCTGATGCGGCTGCGGAGCGCCGTCCGACGGCTCGGTCACCGGTATCCCCTCCCGTGGCTCACAGGACAACCGAAGTTGCCTTGATCACCTTAGGAGAAGAAGTGCTTCTCCGGGGACTCCACCAGGATGCGGTGCCGGTTCTTCTCGTCGGGTGCCCAGTCCGCCAGCAGGTTAAGCAACTCACCGGTGTCCCGCTGCCCGTTGGGCAGGTGCGGCCAGTCGGAGCCCCAGATGAGCCGGTCCGGCCGTGCCGCCACCAGAGCGCGACCCAGGGGTCGACGGAGGACAGCGGCTTGTCCTTGGCGATCCGGTACGGGGCCGGACAGCTTGATCCAGCAGTTCCCCTGCCTGAGCACGTCCAGCAGGTCCTCGAAGTCGTCCTGGGTCAGCCCGTCCTCCTCCTTCATGTACGCCAAAAAGCGGGCGGCTCCGGCCGCTCCGGCAGGATGCGGCCGGTGACCTCACCGAGGCCGATCCGGGAACCGGAGGGCCCGGGGGCGGTGCCGGTCAGGGTGACCTCGTCGCCGTCCTCAAGAAATGTACGCCACGTCCCGTCGGGCAGTTCGAGCGGTTTCGCGCCGGCCGCCGTCAGCTCGATCAGCGAACCGTACTGGTCCTCCCTCGGGCCACTGACCGTGCCCGAGCCGTACAGGTCGCCGGTGCGGGTGGTGGCGCCGTTCGCCGACAGGTGGGCGAGCATCTGCGCGCCCGTCCAGTACATCGAGGTGTACGGGGGGTTGGAGATCCGGTGGCCGTTGAGGCGCACCTCCAGCGTCAGGTCCAGGCCCTGCTTGCCGGCGTCGGCCAGGTACGGCAGCGGCTCGGGGTCGCGCGGCGGCGGCGCCACCCAGGCGTGCGCCAGCGCGTCAAGCGGCACGATCCACGGGGACACCGACGTGGCGAAGGACTTGCCGAGGAACGGGCCGAGCGGAACGTACTCCCAGGCCTGGAGGTCGCGCGCCGACCAGTCGTTGAGCAGGCACACGCCGAACACCCGCTCCGCGAAGTCCGCGACGGCCACCGACTCCCCGAGCGCCGAGCCGGTGCCGACGACGTAGGCGACCTCCGCCTCGATGTCGAGGCGCACCGAGGGACCGAAGACCGGCGCCTCCGCGTCCGCGGGCTTGCGCTGGCCCTTCGGGCGGACGACGGGCGTGCCGGAGACCACCACGGTGCCGGCCCGGCCGTGGTAACCGATCGGCAGATGCTTCCAGTTGGGGGTGAGCGGCGGCGTCCCCGGCCGGAACAGCCGGCCGAGGTTGGTCGCGTGGTGCTCGCTGGCGTAGAAGTCGACATAGTCGGCGACCTCGATCGGCAGCCGCAGCGTCACCTCGTTCAGCCGGTGCAGATGCGGCTCGGTGGCGGCCCGGTGCCGGTCCTGTGTGAGCAGCTCGGTGACCCGGGCGCGCACCTCCCGCCAGCGCGCGACGCCCTGCGCCATGAAGGGGTTCAGTGAGGCCTGCGCGAAGACCGGGTCGTCCAGCGCGGCCGCGAGGTCGAGCACGAGGTCGCCCACGCGTACCCCGGCCCGTGGCGCGCCCTCCGCGGGTGAGAACACTCCGTACGGCAGGTTGTCGACGCCGAACAGGGAGTCGGCGGGCAGATCAAGCCACGTCATGGTCGGGCTCTCCTCCGGCGGGAACGGGTGCGATGGCGGGTGGGTGCAGCAGCCCGAGGTGGACCAGGTCCTCGACCGGCTCGTCGATACTGCACGAGCCGAACGAGGTGAAACGGGTGCGTGCGGCGGCGGCGCCGTCCGCCCCCAGGAAGGCGTAGTCGGACACCAGCCGGTCCGGGTCCCGCTGCGCCAGCACGGCGGCGACCGCCTCCGGCTCCTCCCCGTCGAGCGCGGCGGCCGTCGCGAGCAGCACATTGAGGAACCCGTGGTGCTCGAAGCCGGTCTCCGGATCGCGCCGCCGTACGGCCCGGTGCAGCCCTGCCGTGCACTTGAACGGGGTGCCCTGCCGTACGCAGGCGACGATCGCCCCGGCCAGCTCGCCCTCGTCGGGGAACGCCTCCGCGACGGTCCCCCCGGTGCGCAGCTTGGCGTGGTACCGGGTGCCCGCGAGCGCCCGCAGCACCTCGTCCCGGCGGGCCGACCTGGGCAGCTCGACGTACCCGCGCGCCTCGTCGGCCAGGGCCGTGTCGAGGGCGTCGACAAGGACCCGCGAGTCCAGGTCCTCGGGCACCACGACCTCCGCGGCCACCAGCCGTACCCGGCCGCTGTGCGCCAGGGCGGTCGCGGCGGGCCGGTACGTCGCCGGGCCGCCCGGCAGTGTCAGGCTGACGTCGAGCGTGCCGGGCGGCGCGGCGGTCGCCAGCTCCGCGGCCCGGGGCGCCGGGTGGACGAAGGCCCCCACCAACTCCGCGTACCAGGCGGCGCGATGGGCGGCGTGGGCCGGCAGCGCCTCCGGCAGCGGTGCGTCACCGGGCGGGAAGAGCGCGGCGTCGTCCACCAGCCCCGCCCAGACTCCGGCTCCGCAGCCCGCGTTCACCGTGCGCTCACCCCGGCCCAGCTCCAGGCGTATCCCTCGGCCTCGGACGCGCTGCGGGCCTCGCCGATCCGCAGCGGCCGGAAGGTGTCGACCATCACGGCCAGCTCGTCGAAGAACTCGGCGCCGATGCTGCGCTCGTACGCGCCCGGCTGCGGGCCGTGCGCATGGCCGCCCGGGTGCAGCGAGATCGAACCGGGCCCGATGCCGGAGCCCTTGCGCGCCTCGTAGTCCCCGCCGCAGTAGAACATGACCTCGTCGCTGTCCACGTTGGAGTGGTAGTACGGCACGGGGATCGCCAGCGGATGGTAGTCGACCTTGCGCGGGACGAAGTTGCAGATCACGAAGTTCTGCCCCTCGAAGACCTGGTGCGCCGGCGGCGGCTGGTGGATCCGGCCGGTGACCGGCTCGAAGTCCGCGATGTTGAAGGTGTACGGGTACAGGCAGCCGTCCCAGCCCACCACGTCGAAGGGGTGGTGCGGATAGACGTACCGGGTGCCGCTGATCCCGTCCGGCCCCCGGTGCTTGACCAGCACGTCCACTTCTCCGTCCTCGCCCGGCTCCGGCTCCGGCAGCCACGGGCCGTGCAGGTCCCGCTCGCAGAACGGGGCGTGCTCCAGCAGCTGCCCGTACTTCGACAGGTAGCGGCGGGCGGGCGTGATGTGGGAGTTCGCCTCGATCACGTACGCCCGCAGCAGTTCGTCGCCGGTGGGCCGCCACTGGTGGGTGGTGGCCCGGGGCAGGACGACGTAATCGCCCTGCCGTGCTGTCAGGGTGCCGAAGACCGTGCCGATCTCGGCGGACCCCGACTCGATGTAGACGCATTCGTCGCCGACCGCGTTGCGGTACAGCGGCGACGGCTGCCCGGCGACGACGTAGGCGATCCGTACGTCCTCGTTGCCCAGCAGCAGCCGTCGCCCGGTGACCACGTCCTGCGCCTTGGCATCCGGTCCCGAGAACAGCTCGTGCGTGCGGAAGTGGCGGGGGACCAGCGGATGGTTGGGGGTCAGCGTCTGGTCGGGAAGCTCCCATGGCTCGGCGGCGGAGATGGCCGACGGGATGAGCCGGTGGTAGAGCAGCGAGGAGTCGGAGGAGAAGCCCTCCTCGCCCATCAGCTCCTCGTAGTACAGGCCGCCGTCGGGCGCGCGGTGCTGGGTATGGCGCTTGGGCGGGATCCGGCCCGCCTGCCGGTAGTACGCCACGGGATCCTCGATCCGTCAGAAGTTGCCGCGCCTGGCCTGCTCGCGCTCGATGGCCTCGAAGAGGGCCTGGAAGTTGCCCTTGCCGAAGCCGAGTGAGCCGTGCCGCTCGATCAGCTCGAAGAAGACGGTCGGCCGGTCGCCCAGCGGCTTGGTGAAGATCTGCAGCAGGTAGCCGTCCTCGTCGCGGTCGACCAGGATGCCGCGCTTCTGCAGCTCCTCCACCGGCACCCGGACCTTGCCGATGCGGGCCCGTAGCTCGGGGTCCTCGTAGTACGAGTCGGGGGTGGCCAGGAACTGCACGCCCTCTTCGACCAGCGCGTCGACGGAGGCGATGATGTCGTTGGTCGCCAGCGCCAGGTGCTGGGCGCCCGGGCCCTGGTAGAACTCCAGGAACTCGTCGATCTGCGACTTCTTCTTCCCCGGCGCCGGCTCGTTGAGCGGGAACTTCACCCGGTGGTTGCCGTTGGCGACCACCTTGCTCATCAGGGCCGAGTACTCCGTGGCGATGTCGTCCCCGACGAATTCGGCCATGTTGGTGAATCCCATGACCCGGTTGTAGAAGTCGACCCACTCGTCCATCTTGCCGAGCTCGACGTTCCCCACGACATGGTCCAGCGCCTGGAAGACACGCCGCGGCGCGCCCGGCCGCTTGGCGTAGGAGGACGAGCGCGTCACATAGCCGGGCAGGTACGGGCCCTCGTACTGGGAGCGGTCCACCAGCGTGTGCCGGGTGTCGCCGTACGCGGCGACGGCCGCGACGCGGACCGTGCCGTGCTCGTCGGTGATGTCGTGCGGCTCCTCCAGCACGGTGGCGCCCTGCGCGCGGGCGTGGGCGATGCAGCGGTCCACGTCGGGCACCTCGAGGGCGATGTCGACGACCCCGTCGCCGTGCCGCCGGTGCGCCTCCGCGAGGGGGCTCGCCGGGTCCACCACGCCCTGGAACACGAACCGGATCGCCCCGCTGCGCAGCACGTACGAGACGTGGTCGCGGTTGCCGGTCTCCGGCCCCGAGTAGGCGATGAGCTCCATGCCGAAGGCCGACTGGAAGTAGTGGGCGGTCTGGGTCGCGTTGCCGACCGCCCAGACCACCGCGTCCCACCCGGTGACGGGGAAGGGGTCCGTCCCGCTGTCGTAGTCGACCAGACCGACGAGCTGCTGAAGCTGTGGGAGATCCAGTTCGGCCAGTCGCTCCTGGCTGGTGAGGGTGTCCTCGATGGTCATCGTTGCAACCTTCCCTCGTGCTGGGAAACCGTGCGGAACGTGCGGTTATGCAGATAGCTAAGGCGAGGTGGGAGAAACTGTGCAACAGTGAGATTTTTTGCTGTGCAGCCTGCTCTGTTTGCGTAGCGCCCGGCCTTGATCGCTGTACAAGATGTTTAGCCCTTTCGGGTACGGCGCGCCGTATCAGGGACTGATACTCGGAGCAGGGCGTCAGTGGCTTTCTCTACACTTGGGAGGGTGATCTCCCGAATCGATCTGCGCGGCGATGCCTTCCCCACGGGCGGGATCGACCGCGACCTGCTGCCCCGCGCCGAACTCGACGTCGAGGCCGCGCTTGAGAAAGTGCGCCCGATCTGCGAGGACGTAAAGCATCGTGGCACGGCGGCGCTGATCGACTACGCGGAGAAGTTCGACGGGGTCACCATCGACCGGGTCCGGGTGCCGGTGGACGCGATCAAGCGCTCCCTGGCCGAGCTGGACCCGAAGGTGCGCGCCGCCCTGGAGGAGTCCATCCGCCGCGCCCGGCTCGTGCACGGCGAGCAGCGCCGCACCGACCGCACCACGCAGGTCGTGCCCGGTGGCACCGTCACCGAGCGCTGGGTGCCGGTCGAGCGCGTCGGCCTGTACGTGCCGGGCGGGCGGTCCGTCTATCCGTCGTCCGTGATCATGAACGTGGTGCCCGCGCAGGAGGCCGGCGTCGCCTCCATGGCCGTCGCCTCCCCGCCGCAGAAGGAGTTCGGCGGCCTGCCGCACCCCACGATCCTCGCCGCGTGCGCGCTGCTCGAGGTGGACGAGGTGTACGCGGCCGGGGGCGCCCAGGCCATCGCGATGTTCGCCTACGGCACCGAGGACTGCCGCCCGGCGGCCATGGTGACCGGGCCGGGCAACATCTGGGTCGCCGCCGCGAAGCGCCTGCTCAAGGGCCGGATCGGCATCGACGCCGAGGCCGGGCCGACCGAGATCGCGATCCTTGCCGACGCCACCGCCGACCCCGTCCACGTCGCCGCCGACCTGATCAGCCAGGCCGAGCACGATCCGCTGGCCGCCGCCGTCCTCGTCACCGACTCGCCCGACCTCGCCCAGGCGGTCGAGAAGGAGCTGGAGACCCAGGTCGCCGCGACCAAGCACATCGAGGACCGGATCGTTCCGGCGCTCGCCGGCCGTCAGTCCGGCATCGTGCTGGTCGACGGCATCGACGAGGGCCTCGCGGTCGTCGACGCCTACGCCGCCGAGCACCTGGAGATCCAGACCGAGAACGCGGCCCAGGTCGCGGCCAGGGTCCGCAACGCCGGCGCGATCTTCGTCGGCGCCTTCGCGCCCGTCTCGCTCGGCGACTACGCGGCCGGGTCCAACCACGTGCTGCCCACCGGCGGCTGCGCCTGCCACTCCTCGGGGCTGTCCGTGCAGTCGTTCCTGCGCGGCATCCATGTCGTGGACTACACCCGCGAGGCGCTGGCCGAGGTCGCCGGGACCATTGTCACCCTCGCCGACGCCGAAGACCTGCCCGCACACGGGGCCGCTGTCAGGGCACGTTTTGCCGGAGGCGAACAGATGAACGCAGACGATTGGACGGTACCGGGTTCGTGACCGGCATTGACGACCTCCCCATCCGGGACGAGCTGCGCGGCAAGTCCCCGTACGGCGCCCCCCAGCTCGACGTACCCGTACGCCTGAACACCAACGAGAACCCGTACCCCCTGCCCGAGGCCCTGGTCGAGCGCATCGCCGAGCGGGTCCGCGAGGCCGCCCGGAACCTCAACCGCTACCCCGACCGGGACGCGGTGGAACTGCGCACCGGGCTCGCGGAGTACCTCACCCGCACCGCCGGGCACGAGGTCGGCGTGGCCAACGTCTGGGCCGCCAACGGTTCGAACGAGGTCATCCAGCAACTGCTGCAGACCTTCGGCGGCCCGGGCCGCACCGCGATCGGCTTCGAGCCCTCGTACTCCATGCACGGGCTGATCTCGCGCGGCACCGGCACCCAGTGGCTCTCCGGCCCGCGCAACGAGGACTTCACGATCGACGTCGCGGCGGCCGCGGCGGCCATCGCCGAGCACCGCCCGCACGTGGTCTTCATCACCTCCCCGAACAACCCCACCGGCACGGCGGTCGACGCCGACACCGTCCTCGCCCTGTACGAGGCCGCCCAGGCCGCCCGCCCCTCCCTCGTCGTCGTGGACGAGGCGTACGGCGAGTTCAGCCACCGGCCCTCCCTGCTGCCGCTCATCGAGGGCCGCCCCAACATGGTCGTCAGCCGCACCATGTCCAAGGCCTTCGGCGCGGCCGGGCTCCGGCTCGGCTACCTCGCCGCCGACCCGGCGGTCGTGGACGCCGTGCAGCTCGTACGCCTGCCGTACCACCTGTCCGCCGTCACCCAGGCCACCGCGCTCGCCGCGCTGGAGCACACCGATACGCTGCTGGGGTACGTCGAACAGCTGAAGGCCGAGCGGGACCGCCTGGTCGAGGAACTGCGCGCGATCGGCTACGAGGTCATCGACTCGGACGCCAACTTCGTCCAGTTCGGCCGCTTCGAGGACAGCCACCAGGCCTGGCAGGCGATCCTCGACCGCGGTGTCCTGGTCCGCGACAACGGCGTACCGGGGTGGCTGCGGGTCACCGCGGGCACCCCGGCCGAGAACGACGCGTTCCTGGAAGCGGCGCGTGACCTCAAGAAGGAGAGCTGAGCACATGTCCCGCGTAGGCCGCGTGGAACGCACCACCAAGGAAACCTCGGTCCTGGTCGAGATCGATCTCGACGGGACCGGCCGGACCGACATCTCGACCGGGGTCGGTTTCTACGACCACATGCTCGACCAGCTCGGCCGCCACGGCCTCTTCGACCTCACCGTCAAGACCGAGGGCGACCTGCACATCGACTCCCACCACACCATCGAGGACTCCGCCCTCGCGCTGGGCGCCGCCTTCAAGCAGGCCCTCGGCGACAAGGTGGGGATTTACCGCTTCGGCAACTGCACCGTCCCGCTGGACGAGTCCCTCGCCCAGGTCACCGTCGATCTGTCCGGCCGCCCCTACCTCGTGCACACCGAGCCCGAGAAGATGGCGCCGATGATCGGCGAGTACGACACCACGATGACCCGGCACATCCTGGAGTCCTTCGTCGCGCAGGCCCAGATCGCGCTGCACGTCCACGTCCCGTACGGGCGCAATGCCCACCACATCGTGGAGTGCCAGTTCAAGGCCCTGGCCCGGGCGCTTCGGTACGCGAGCGAGCGCGACCCGCGCGCGGTCGGCATCCTCCCGTCGACGAAGGGCGCCCTCTGATGAACACGAGCGCCGCCGTCTACATCTTTCTGGGGATCTTCCTCGCCAGCGGGGTCTACTCCTTCTGGAAGCAGAAGCTGCCCAAGAGCGTCATCCTTCTGCTGGGCCTCAGTGCCGCCGCGTCGCTGACCGCCGGGTTCCTGAACCTTTAGGGAGGGCCGTCTTGAGCACGTCCGCCAAGAACGTCGTCGTCCTCGACTACGGCTTCGGCAACGTCCGCTCCGCCGAGCGCGCTCTCGCCCGCGCCGGGGCCGACGTCGAGATCACCGCCGACTTCGACAAGGCCATGAACGCCGACGGGCTCCTCGTCCCCGGCGTCGGCGCCTTCGCCGCCTGCATGGCCGGGCTGAAGTCCGTACGCGGTGAGTGGATCATCGGCCGCCGGCTGGCCGGGGGCCGCCCGGTCATGGGCATCTGCGTCGGCATGCAGATTCTCTTCGCCCGGGGCGTCGAGCACGGCGTCGAGACCGAGGGCTGCGACGAGTGGCCCGGCACGGTCGAGCCGCTGCGCGCACCCGTCGTCCCGCACATGGGCTGGAACACGGTCAAGGCGCCCGAGGACACGAAGCTCTTCGCCGGGCTTGACCCCGACGAGCGCTACTACTTCGTGCACTCCTACGCCGTACGGCATTGGGAGCTGGAAGTCGGCAACGCCCACATCCGCGCCCCCAAGGTCACCTGGGCCACCCACGGCGAGCCCTTCGTCGCCGCCGTGGAGAACGGCCCGCTGTGGGCCACCCAGTTCCATCCCGAGAAGTCCGGCGACGCCGGCGCGCAGCTGCTGACCAACTGGCTCGACACCCTCTAGGACGCCCTCACATGACCCACCGCCTCGAACTCCTTCCCGCCGTCGACGTCCGTGACGGCCAGGCCGTCCGCCTCGTCCACGGCGAGTCCGGCTCCGAGACGTCCTACGGCGACCCGCTTGCCGCCGCCCTCGCCTGGCAGCAGTCCGGTGCGGAATGGCTGCACCTGGTCGACCTCGACGCCGCCTTCGGCACCGGCGACAACCGGGCGCAGATCGCCAAGGTCGCCCGCACCATGGACATCAAGGTCGAGCTGTCCGGCGGCATCCGCGACGACGACACGCTCGCCGCCGCCCTCGCCACCGGCTGCACCCGGGTCAACCTCGGCACCGCGGCCCTCGAGACCCCCGAGTGGGTCGCCAAGGTCATCGCCGAGCACGGCGACCGCATCGCCGTAGGCCTGGACGTACGCGGCACGACCCTGCGCGGCCGAGGCTGGACCCGCGACGGCGGCGACCTGTACGAGACGCTGGCCCGGCTCGACAGCGAGGGCTGCGCCCGTTACGTCGTCACCGACATCGCCAAGGACGGCACCCTCCAGGGCCCCAACCTGGAACTGCTGAAGAACGTCTGCGCGGCCACCGACAAGTCGGTCGTCGCCTCCGGCGGCGTTTCCTCCCTTGACGACCTGCGTGCGATCGCGACTCTTGTCCCGGAAGGTGTCGAAGGCGCCATCGTGGGCAAGGCCCTTTACGCCAAGGCGTTCACCTTGGAAGAGGCGTTGGAGGCCGTATCACGATGACTGACACCCCTGCCGTTCAGCGCGTCCACAGCGAGAGCCCCTGGGAAGAGACCATGGGCTTCGCCCGCGCCGTCGCGGCAGGGGACCGGGTCCTTGTCCCCGGCACCATGCCGCTGGTCGGCGGAGAGGTGAGCGGTGAGGGCAGCCCCTACGAGCAGGCCCTGCTGGCCTTCGGTAACGCGCTCGCCGCGCTGGAGAAGTTCGGTCTCGGGCCCGAGAGCGTCATCCGCACCCGCATGTACATCAGCCACACCCGCGACGCGGAGGATGTCGGCCGCGCGCACAAGGAGCTTTTCGGCGCCGTGCGCCCGGCCGGGAGCATCGTCGTGGTCGCCGGCTTCGTCGACTCGCGTGTCCTGGTCGAGGTCGACGTGGAAGCATTCCGAGGAGCCCCTGAATGACCCTTGCGGTCCGAGTCATCCCCTGCCTCGACGTGGACAACGGCCGCGTCGTCAAGGGCGTCAACTTCCAGAACCTCCGCGACGCCGGTGATCCCGTGGAGATGGCCAAGCTGTACGACGCCGAAGGCGCCGACGAGCTGACCTTTCTGGACATCACGGCCTCGTCGGGCGACCGCGAGACCACGTACGACGTGGTGCGCCGGACGGCCGAGCAGGTCTTCATCCCGCTGACGGTGGGCGGCGGGGTGCGTTCTGCCGACGACGTCGACAAGCTGCTTCGGGCCGGCGCCGACAAGGTCGGCGTCAACACGGCTGCCATTGCCCGGCCCGAGCTGATCCGGGAGATCGCTGAGCGTTTCGGCAGCCAGGTGCTGGTGCTTTCTGTTGATGCCCGGCGTACGGCGGAGGGTTCGTTTGAGGTCACCACGCATGGTGGTCGGCGTGGGACGGGTATCGACGCGGTGGAGTGGGCGCAGCGGGCTGCTGAGTTGGGCGCCGGTGAGATTCTGCTCAACTCGATGGATGCCGACGGCACGAAGGACGGCTACGACGTGGAGATGATCGGGGCGGTCCGCAAGCACGTCACCGTCCCCGTGATCGCGAGTGGCGGTGCGGGCAAGCTCTCCGACTTCGCCCCGGCGGTCGCTGCGGGGGCGGACGCGGTGCTGGCCGCTTCGGTCTTCCACTTCGGCGACCTGCGGATCGGTGAGGTCAAGGGCGCCTTGCGGGGGGCCGGTCACCCGGTGAGGTGACGGTCCGGGGCCTCCGGGGCTGGGGGTCCTGGACCGATATATTTACGTGCGTGACGGGCCGTCCGATTCCCTATCCGGCATGCCGCACACAAATATACGTAAGCGTCCAGAACCCCCACCCCTCCGACCCCTGACCTCCCGCCGCATCGGGTTCCGCCTCGCCAACGCCGCCTCTGGCCCGGTTGGCGGCTCTCTGTCTCGCCCCGGGTTGGGGGTAGGCCGTCCGCCGCCCTCAGAGCCTGTCGGGTGACCTTCGATCGGAGAGCGGAT
>NZ_RJVR01000058.1 GCF_003999195.1 Streptomyces soli | reverse complement strand
ACGACCCCGTCCATGGGCTCCGGAATCGAGCAGGGCAAGGTCCAGCGGTCGGTCGCCACGGCCTTCGCCCACCTCTACCGCATGCAGACCCAGCAGCTTAACCGCCCCGCCGTCACCGAGGCGCAACTGCGGGTCACGGCGGCGTGCAACAAGAGCGGCGGCCATGTCGCCCCCCAGGGGGCGGGTAACGACTGGCGCTGCGTCGTCTCCTGGCATCTCCCCGACGTCGAGGTCACAGGGACGGCCATCTACCAACTCGACGTCACCGCGAACGGGCGGTTCATCGCCGATGGCGACGGACCGAAGGAAGTGAACGGCTACTTCCTGGTGCGCACCCCGACCGGGGACGCACCGAACCCGCTTTGGCAGTTCGACGGCAACGTCGAACTGCTCGACACCACCCCGAAGGGATAACTTCAATGCAGGTAATACGGCAGCGTCGGACTGACGAGAAGGCGCAGATCAGCCTTTTGGGTCGACGCGTCGGCCGCCGGACCACTCTGGTAACGGTGGGCATCGCGGTCGCCCTCGGCGTCACGGGCACCGCTGTTGCCCAGACGCAGCAGTTCGGCACCCAGCAGGTCGGCCAGGTCACCGCTAACGGCCAGGTTGTCTCCTCCGATGAGTACATCGACCCGTACGGTAGCCGCACCGTCATCAACGACGGCAAGATCATGTCGTCCACGGTCAGCCCGGATGGCAGCATTCTCGCGGCCGCGGTCGCCGACGGTGACGCTGCGCTGGTCGTCATGGACCTCAAGACCGGGCAGGTGAAGCAGAAGGTCGGCACCAACGCGGCGGACAACCTGCGCATCAGCAGCGGCGCCGTCGGCCAGGAGGGCCCGACGTACTCGCCCGACGGCAAGCAGCTGTGGTTGGGCCAGAGCGACGGCTACACCAAGTTCACCGTGAACGCGGACGGCACGGTCTCCAACCCGACGGCCGTCAACATCCCGGCGGACGGCTCCAAGCACGCACTGGTGGGCGCTGCGGTGTTCTCGGCCGACGGCTCCACCGTGTACTCCGCGGTCAACGGCCAGAACCGGGTGGTCGCCATCGACGCGGCGACCGGGACCATCAAGCAGAGCTGGACCGTGGGCAACGCCCCCCGTGGCATCGCCATGGTCGGCAACAAGCTCTACGTCAGCAACGAGGGCGGGCGTCCGGCCAAGGCCGGCGACACCACGATCAACTCCTACGGCACCCAGGTGCCGGCCAACCCGGACACCGGTGCCACCACCACCGGCACGGTCAGCGTCATCAACCTGGCGGACGCGTCTGCCGCCGCCGCGAGCATCGACGTCGGTCTGCACCCGACCGCGGTGTACGCCAAGAACGGGGCGGTGTTCGTCACCAACACCGCCGACAACAACGTGTCGGTCATCAACACCGCCAACGACAAGGTCGTCCAGACCATCGCCACCCAGCCGTGGCCGGAGGCATCGGTCGGCTACGAGCCCAACGCGGTGACGCTCACCGACGACGGTCACCTGCTGGTGACGCTCGGCCGCGCCAACGCGGTCGCCGTCTACCGGTACACCTCCCCGCAGGAGCCGGCCAGCTACGTCGGCCTGCTCCCGACGGACTACTTCCCCGCGGAGATCACCACCGTGGGCAAGAACGTGGTCGTCTCCAACACCCGTGGTATCGACGCCCTCCGCCCCACCAACAAGGCCGGGCACGGCACCCACGACACGACGTCGAGCCTGACGCAGTTCACGCTGCCGGACGACAGCGTCATCAAGTCCGAGACCGGCAAGGTCTTCACCCAGAACGGCTGGCACGGCGGCTCGGTCACCCAGGGCAAGGGCGACGCGAAGCCGGTGCCGGTCCCGGTGAAGCTCGGCGACCCCTCGACGATCAAGCACGTCTTCATGATCGTCAAGGAGAACCGGACCTACGACCAGGTCCTCGGTGACATCCCGCAGGGCAACGGCGACCCGTCGCTGACGCAGTTCGGCGAGAACGTGACGCCGAACCAGCACGCGCTGGCAAAGCAGTTCGGGCTGTACGACAACACGTACGACATCGGCACGAACTCCGCCGAGGGCCACAACTGGCTGATGCAGGCCGACGACCCGGAGTACACCGAGTCCTCGGCCGGTGAGTACACGCGCAGCTACGACACCGAGGACGACGCTCTCGGCCACCAGAAGTCCGGCTTCATCTGGACCGGTGCGCAGGCGGCTGGGAAGTCCGTCAAGGACTTCGGCGAGTTCCAGTCGTTCGAGAGCAAGCCGTCCGGCGCGTCCTGGCAGAACCTGTACTGCGACACCAAGAACATGCAGGCGACCGGGCAGAAGACCGCCTACCCCATTCAAACGGGCTCGGCGATCCCATCGCTCAACAAGGTGTCGGTGCCTGGCTTCCCGCTGTTCGACACCAGCGTCCCGGACATCTACAAGGAAGACATCTGGAAGCAGGACTTCGAGAAGAACGGTCCGGCGAACCTGAACATGTTCTGGCTCTCCAACGACCACACCGGTGGTCCGGCGAGCCCGGCCGCTCAGGTCGCGGACAACGACCTCGCGGTCGGCCGGATG
The DNA here is from genome assembly GCF_003999195.1 of Streptomyces soli. GTDB lineage: Bacteria > Actinomycetota > Actinomycetes > Streptomycetales > Streptomycetaceae > Actinacidiphila > Actinacidiphila soli. The sequence goes on along the minus strand of NZ_RJVR01000058.1, from coordinate 21,661 downwards.
GTCGACACGATCTCGCACAGCAAGTACTGGAAGGACTCGGCGATCTTCGTCGTCGAGGACGACTCCCAGGCCGGCCTCGACCACGTCGACGGCCACCGTGCCCCGATCCAGATCATCAGCCCCTACGCCCAGCACGGCACCGTCGACAACCACTACTACTCGCAGATCACGATGATCCGCACCATCGAGCAGATCCTCGGGATCCACCCGATGAACCAGAAGGACAGCGCGGCCACCCCGATGCGTGGGGCGTTCACCCAGAATCCGAACGTCACACCGTTCACCGCGCTGCCCAACCGGACCTCGCTGACCGATGGTCTGAAGACCGCGCCTTCCTGCGGCGTGGACACCCCGGCGCCGCAGAACCCCAGTGCAGCGCCCGTGCCGTCGTCGAAGGTGCCGGCGGACATGCAGGCCCTCGCGGCGAAGTGGGACGCCTGGAAGTCGCATCAGCGGCTCACCGGGCCCAACGCCGTGCCCGACTACGCGAACCCCGCGCAGATGAACCACCTCACGTGGTACCAGACGCACGAGTGGAAGACGCCGTACCCCGGCGAGAGCAAGATCTTCGCGCCGAAGGACGTGCCTGGCGCCTACATCCCGTCGTCGGAGAACGACGGCTGACGTAGGCTGATCGCGTAAAGGGGTCCCTGGCCGGCGTCACCGCTGGCCAGGGGCCCCTTCTGTCCTCTGTGGCAAGTACAGGATCTGGACCGTCGACGTCTGCCCGAGCGGAGGGCTGCCCACCCGAGTGCAAACGCCCCGCCGCAGAACGCCGCGAGGTCGAACGCATTACCGATCATCGACCTTGGGGCTCGAACAAGGTTCTGGATCGGATGATCTCGGGGTGATCGGTGCATGAGGGCAGGGCCCCTTGGCGATTCGGAAGGTGTTGAGTCTGGCCGAGCGCCAGGAGGCCCTGTTTGTCGCAGTTGTACGCGTTGTCGCCTTCAGAGTTCAACTCGGCTGCCCGGTCGTGTGATTGCCGGCTGCGGGGCCGGGTCCGCGAGAGTGAGGGGCGATCCGCCGAGCCGACCGCGGGAATCATCGATTCGCAGTCGGTGCGGGCAGCCGCTTCGGTCCCGGCCGCCACGCGGGGCTACGGGCACTGGCCAACGGCTCCGTACTCCCCAACCGCATCGCCAAGGCGGCCATGGAGGAGAACCTCGCGGGGGACGGCCAACTGCCCGACGAGCGGTTGCTGCGGCTCAACCGCCGCTGGAGCGAGGGCGGCACCGGGCTGCTGATCACCGGGAACGTGATGGTGCACGCGCAGGCGATGACCGGCCCGGCCGGTGTGGTGCTGGACGCGGACTCCCCGTTGGAGCCCTTCACCCGGTGGGCGAAGGCCGCGAAGTCCGGGGGCGCCGCGGTCTGGATGCAGATCAACCACCCCGGCCGCCAGGTCTTCGCGGAAATGCCCGGTGTGGCATGGGGGCCCTCCGCCATCAGGGTCGACATCGGCAAGCAGAGCAAGCGCCTGGCCCAGCCCGTCGCGATGACCGAGGAGGAGATCGCCGACACGGTCGCTCGCTTCGCCGACACGGCGCGGCTGGCGGAGAAGGCCGGATTCGACGGCGTCGAGATCCACGCGGCTGACGGCTACCTACTCTCACAGTTCCTCTCCCCGCTGTCGAACGTCCGGACCGACCGCTGGGGCGGCTCCCTGGACAACCGCGCCCGGCTGCTGCTCGACGTGGTCCGCAAGGTCCGCGCCACAGTGGCACCGCAGTTCGCGGTGGCGGTCAAACTCAACTCCGCCGACTTCCAACGCGGCGGTTTCGAGGTCGCCGACGCGCAGCGGGTGATCGCCATGCTGGCACCGCTGGGCGTGGACCTGGTGGAGCTCTCCGGCGGAAGCTATGAGAGCCCGGCGATGTCCGGACGCCCGGCGGACGGACGAGCCCCGTGAGGATCTGGTCGTCCTGGAGCGGGCCGGGGATGCCGGGCACCTTCGTCAGAAACCGCAGCTTGGAGACGCCGGGGAGTCTCGGTACGATCCGCGCTCGCCACCGTTGATACTGGTCGGTATGCGCGTCGATTTCGATCCTCAGGCCATGGACACCAGGAACTTCTACCGCCTGCTCACGGCGGTGGTGGTCCCTCGACCCATTGCGTGGGTGTCCACGCTGTCAGCACGGTCTGTTGCGAATCTCGCTCCGCACTCCTTCTTCTCGGTGGCGTGCGTCAGCCCGCCGGTGGTGCAGTTCACCTCGGTGGGGCGAAAGGATTCGCTGCGCAATATCGAGGCCACGCGGCAGTTCGTGGTCAATCTGGCGCCGGAGCATCTCTTCGAGCAGGTCAATGCCACGGCGACGGACTTTCCGCACGGGGTGAGCGAGTTCGACGAGGTGGGGATCGCCCGGGAGCCGAGCAGTCTGGTGAAGCCGCCGCGGGTGGCGGCGTCGCCGGTCGCGCTGGAGTGCGAGTTGCACAGCACGGTGTTGCTGGGGGACTCGACGGTGGTGTTCGGGCGGGTGGTACATGCCGCGGTGTCCGAGGCGGTGCTGGTGGAGGGGCATCCGGATGTGCGCAAGCTGCGGCCGCTGTCGCGGCTGGGGAAGGACGAGTGGGGGACGATGGGGGAGGTCCTGGAGATCTCGCGGATCCCGTATGCGGACTGGCCGGACGGCGCGAACTGACCTTCCGTCAACCGCGCGACAGCATTTCAGCCCAGCCGTATGTTGTGCAGCATCAGCAGCGCGGCGGCCATGTTGGCGGCGGGGACGTCACCTCGGGCGACCAGGTCGGGAACGGCTTTGAGGGACACCCATTCGCGGCGGTCGGACTCGAAGTCGTCCTCGGGGTGGCCGACGTAGGTCGCTTCTTCGGCCCAGTAGACGTGGTGGGTGGCGTCGGTGAGGCCGTTGGAGGGTTCGAGGGTGAGGAGGTGGCGCAGGGGGCCGGGGCGCCAGCCGGTCTCCTCGAGCATTTCGCGGGCGGCGGCGGCTTCGATGGACTCGTCGTCCTCGACGACGCCGGCCGGGAGTTCCCAGCCCCAGCTGTCGGTGATGAAGCGGTGCCGCCACAGGAGTAAGACCTCGTTGTCGCGGTTGACGGCGGTCGCGACGGCGACCGGCCGCAGCCGGATCAGGTAGTGGTCGAGATGGCTCCCGTCGGGCAGCTCGACATCGGCGAGGTTCACCCTGAACCATCGGTTCTCGTACACGGTGTGCTCCCCGAGATTCTTCCAACGCATGCCGCCGCCTTCCGCCGTGTCGCTGCCAACATCGCAGCACGGCGGCGGTCACAACGGGACGCGCAGAGCCTCGTCAAGAAGCTCGACGGCCTGGACGGATATTGCTCCGTCATATGCGGCCAGATGCTGTCGTACGGACCGGAAGCGGTCACGCAACCGTTGCGACTCCATGCCCCGGCTTTGCTCCACCATCGCCGTCGCGAGCGCCGAGGCGTGGTCGAGCCGCCCCCGGCGCAGCTCCACATGGGCCAGTACCGCGAGCCGGTGCACGCGCCCGCGTGGGTGCGCGGGCAGTCCGGCGGCGCGGCGGGCGTGCTCGTGGGCGGGGGCAAGTTCGCCCAGGCTGAGATATGCCTCCGCCAACTGCACGTCGACCAGGCCCGGTTGGACGTAGCCGGTCTCGGACGGCTCCTCCTCGGCGCGTATACGTCCCTCCGCAGTCACCGCCAGCCGGGCGCAGCGGGCCACCCCGGACGGATCGCCGAGGTGTCCGTACGCCTTCGCCTGCATCGCGTACAGGTCGGCCGTGAGCGCGGGGGTGATGTGCGCGCCGGCGGTGCGCAGCGCGGCCTCCGCGAAGGCGACGGCCTGCCGGAAGTCGCGCAGCCACAGCGACTGGTAGACCAGCATCCCGACCACGCAGGCACCCAGGCGCCGGTCGCCCGAGGCCTTCGCCAGCCGTAACGCCTGGTGGAAGTAGCGCTGGGCCAGGCCGTACGCATCCGCGTCGTACGCGCAGATGCCTGCGATGCCGACGAGTCCGCCCACCGCCCGGCACAGGTGGCGGCCCGCCGCGTCGCTGTAGCTGCCGCGCAGCATCGGCGCGGCCTCGCCGGTGAGGAAGCCGGTGACCCGGTCCCTGGTGGCCACGCCGCCGGCGCTGCGGTAGAGGCCCTCGAAGTGCGTACGGGCGGCCCGCAGCATGGCCACGTCCGCCATGCCCACCTGGTCGCGGCCGCCCCGGGACACATCGGTGTCCTCGGGCGGGTTCTCCCACTCCCATACCGGAATGACGGCGTCCGTGCCGGTCAGCGGCGTGGCGTTGCGGACGCCGGGGCGGCGTTTCTCGTCGGAGCGCCAGAGGGCCGTGGCGGCGTCCACGAAGCCGGACAGCGGGATCCCGGGCGAGCCCTGGACGCTCCCCGGCGAGCGCATCCCGATGTCGCCCAGGGACAGCGGCCGCCGTACCTCCCGGCCCAGCACCTCGCAGAGCAGATCGGGAACCCGGCCGCGCGGCCGCTGTCCCCCGATCCAGCGGGTGACGGCCGTACGATCGTAACTGAGCGTCAACCCTTCGCCTCTGCCCGCCGCGTTGACGCGGGCGGCGAGACCGGCGTGCGACAGGCCGGACTCCGACAGCAGCGCGTCGAGAAGAATGTTGGGTTCCACGGACACCCCCCAGGTCTGACCGGGTGCGGGCATCGTAGTACTCCGGCTTTCGCACGGGTTGTGAATCGCCCACCCAACTCCCTGCGCCGCACACGCTTCCCGCGCTGATGCGGACGCGGTTCACTGTGCGTGCCGCTGAGTGGTCGGGCGGGCCGGGACCCGAGAACCTCCCCGCCCTGTCGGCCGCCGCCCGTCGCGCCTCCCCCGCGGCGGGCGTGCGGCGCCCAACTGAAGAAAGGGGGTGCCCGGGCAATGACGGAGCCCGATCACGTAACCATCACCGCGGAATTAACCGAGCTGCGCCACAGCCTTGATGTCGGTTTCACCCGGATGGACGGCCGACTCGCCCTGCTGGTGCAGCGTGGGGAACAGACGGAGAAGGGCCTCGACGAGCTCGAATCGCGCGTCACGGCCCTCGAACGCGGCCGATGGCCACTCCAGGGCGTCGCCGTCCTCACCGGCTTCTGCGCGGTCGCCGTCACCCTCTGGCAGGCGATCGGTCACTGACCGGTGGCGGCTCGCGGTCGCGACCGTCGCCGCCAGGCGACGACCACGGCCGCGAGCCCGGTCACCGCGATGAAGCCCATGGCCAGCAGAAAGGCCGGCGAGGTCGGGGTCGAGGCGCGGCTGCCGGCGATGACGTACGCGGCGGTGTTGGGGACGCTGCCCAGGGCGGTGGCGGCCAGGAACGGCGCGAGGCGCATCTCGGAGACGGCGCCGCCGTAGTTGGCGGCCGCGAAGGGGACGCCGGGGAACAGCCGCATCGCCAGCATGCTCCGGAAGCCGTGCCGGCTCAGCTGCCGGTCCAGCGAGAGCAGCAGCCGCCCGCGCAGCAGCGGACGCAGCGCGTCCCGCCCCAGCACCCGGCCCAGCACGAAGGACAGCCCGGCCCCCAGCACGGTCCCCCCGAGCGCGGCCACCAGGCCCGGCTGGGCGCCGAACAGGGCGCCGGCCGCGAGGTTCAGCAGCGGCCTCGGCACGAAGGCCACCGCGCACAACCCGTACGCCACCCCGAACAGCAGCACCGCCGCCGCGCCCGTCAACTGCGCCGGCCAGCCGTGCGCCAGCAGCCGCTGCGGATCCCAGACCAGCACGGAGGCCGCCGCGGCGGCGAGCAGCGCGACCAGGAGGGCGAGCCGCGCCCACGGCGACAGCAGCGCACGCGTCGTGCGCAGGGTGAGGCCGGCGGGAGCAGCAGGACTGTCGAGCATCCCCAGGAGCGTAGTCGAGGAAACCGTCCCTCCGGAGCCGCTCGGCCATCCCGCACCGCCCGCGTGGCACCCCAGTACGGTGTGAACGTGGCCCCGAAACCGCCCGCAAGCGCCCTCGCCGACGACCTGCTGCCCCGCCTGACCTCGGCGTACGGCGCTGCCACGGATCGGGCCCGGGCCGCGTCGGCGGCCGCGTACATGCGCGGCGCCTTTCCCTTCCTCGGCATCCCGACGCCCGAGCGGCGCAAGCTCTCCCGCGAGGTGCTGACGGGCCTGCCCGCGCCGGACGAGGCCGACTGCGGGGCCGTCGCGCTGCGCTGCTGGGCGCTGCCCGAGCGCGAGTACGCGTACTTCGCCGTCGACTACCTGCGCCGGTACGTCGGCCGCTGCTCCTCGGGCTTCCTCCCGGCCGTCCGGCATTTCGTCATCACCAACTCCTGGTGGGACACGGTCGATCCGCTGGCCGCCCATGTCGTGGGCCCGCTCGTCGGCGCCGACGACGGGCTTGTCGCCGTCATGGACGACTGGATCACCGACGACAACCTGTGGGTCGCCCGCACGGCCCTCCTGCACCAACTGCGTTCTAAGCAGGCCACCGACGCCGACCGGCTGTTCGGCTACTGCCTGCGCCAGGCCGCCCACCCCGACTTCTTCATCCGCAAGGCGATCGGCTGGGCGCTGCGCGAGTACGCGTACACAGACTCGGACGCGGTGTACGGCTTCGTAGCCTCGGCGCGGGAACGGCTGTCGCCGCTGTCGGTGCGCGAGGCGCTGAAACACGCGCCGAAGGAGCCGAACGCGCGGAAAACCGTTCGACGCGGGCCGGGTTCCTAGCCGATCATCGTGGCATGTTCCGGTACGCCTTCCTCGCAGATTCGTCCGCAGTCGCGGACGCGCTGAAGGCTGCCCTGGCTGCTTTCCTCGACGGCGCCCGACGTTGACCCTCCCCGGTGATACCGGCGGACCCCGCAGGGGGAGGGTCGGTCCGGCCCAGGGGTCCCGTACGGAATCTCGCAGAGATGGAAAGCAAGCATGTCCAAGCAGGCGTACGTGCGCACCAAGCCGCACCTGAACATCGGCACGATGGGCCATGTCGACCACGGCAAGACGACGCTGACCGCCGCGATCACCAAGGTGCTGGCGGAGCGCGGCAGTGGCACCTTCGTACCGTTCGACCGGATCGACAAGGCTCCGGAGGAGGCGGCGCGCGGGATCACGATCACCATCGCGCACGTGGAGTACGAGACGGAGACGCGGCACTACGCGCATGTCGACATGCCGGGTCACGCGGACTACGTCAAGAACATGATCACGGGCGCGGCGCAGCTCGACGGGGCGATCCTCGTCGTGTCGGCGCTCGACGGGATCATGCCGCAGACGGCCGAGCACGTGCTGCTCGCCCGCCAGGTGGGCGTCGAGCACATCGTCGTGGCGCTCAACAAGGCCGACGCCGGGGACCCGGAGCTGGCCGACCTGGTCGAGCTGGAGGTGCGAGAGCTGCTGTCCGCCCAGGGGTATCCGGGGGAGCGGGTGCCGGTGGTCCGGGTGTCCGGGCTGCGGGCGCTCGAGGGCGACCCGGAGTGGACGGGGGCGATCGGGGAGTTGCTGGACGCGGTGGACGCGTACGTGCCGGTGCCGGTGCGCTACACGGACGCGCCGTTCCTGCTGCCGGTGGAAAACGTGTTCACCATCAGCGGGCGCGGCACGGTCGTCACCGGCGCCGTCGAGCGCGGCACGGTGCGGGTCGGCGACCGGGTCGAAGTCCTGGGCGCCGACACCGAGACGGTGGTCACCGGCGTCGAGACCTTCGGCAAGCCGATGGCCGAGGCGCAGGCCGGGGACAACGTGGCGCTGCTGCTGCGCGGTGTGCAGCGCGACGCCGTCACCCGGGGGCATGTCGTCGCCGCCCCGAGCAGCGTGACGCCCAGTCAGCGCTTCCGGGCGCGGGTGTACGTCGTGCCGGCGGCGGAGGGCGGGCGGCGCACGCCGGTCGCCAGTGGCTACCGGCCGCAGTTCTACATCCGTACCGCCGACGTGGTGGGCGACGTGGACCTGGGTGAGGCCGGGATGGCGCTGCCGGGGGAGACCGTCGAGATGACGGTCGAGCTCGGCCGGCCGGTGCCGCTCGAGGCGGGTCTCGGCTTCGCCATCCGCGAGGGCGGCCGCACGGTCGGCGCGGGAACAGTGACCGAGCTGCTCGGTCAGTAGGGGGCCGTACCGGTCCTGCCTCCAGGGGCGGGGCCGGTACGCGACAATGGGCCGGTGGACGTGCGACCCCCGGGCGAGCCGGATCCAGAGCCGATACCGGTGACCCGCGCCGTGGACTTCGGCACGGCGAAGCTGATGCCCGACGTCGACCGGCCGCGCGCCTGGCTGCTGACGGTCGACGGCGCGCCGCAGTCGTACGTGGACCTCGACGAGCCGGCATACCTGGAGTTCGAGTACGTACGCAGGCTGGCGCACGCCCTCGACGCCGCGGCGCCCGCCGGGCTGCCGCTGGACGTGGTGCACCTGGGCGGCGGGGCGCTGACGCTGCCGCGCTATCTGGCGGCGACCAGGCGCGGGTCGCGGCAGCAGGTGGTGGAGGCGGACCGGGGGCTGGCGGCGCTGGTGGCGGAGCACGTACCGCTGGACGGGTCGGCGCGGGAGATCGCACTGCACACGCGGGACGCCCGGGCGTGGCTGGAGGGGGCGCCGGACGACAGCGCGGATGTGCTGGTGGCCGACGTGTTCGGCGGGGCGCGGGTGCCCGCGCATCTGACGACGGCCGAATTCCTGGCCGAGGCGGGGCGCGTGGTGCGCCCCGACGGCCTGTATCTGGCGAATCTGGCCGACGCGGCGCCCTTCGACTTCCTGCGCTCGCAGATCGCCACCGTGCGTGGGGTCTTCGGGGAGGTGTCCGTGATCGCGGAGCCGGGGGTGCTGCGCGGGCGCCGCTTCGGGAACACGGTGATCGTCGCGGGCCGCCGGGAGTTGCCGCTGGACTTCCTGGCCCGGCGGGTGGCGGCCGACGCCTTCCCGGCGCGGGTGATGCACGGCAGTGCGCTGGAACGTTTCGCCGCAGGGGCGAGCCCGGTCTACGACAGCGGTGCGGTGCCCTCGCCCGAGCCGCCGGGGGGCGCCTTCAGCGTGGGTTGAGTGACTGCCCCGGAGGAAGCGGCGGCGGGCGGGGCGTCGGTGCGCGTGAGCGTGCGTACCTCGGGGGCGAGCAGGACGGCCGCCGTCAGGAGCACGGTCAGCGCGGCGCAGCCCCACAGGGCGCCGTAGAGGCCGAAGGCGTCGGCGGCGGGTCCGGCCAGCGCGGTGCCGACCGGGATGAGGGCGAAGGAGCCGAGGCCGTCGTAGGCGGAGACCCGGGACAGCTTCTCCTCGGGGATCTCCTGTTGGAGGGCCAGCATCCAGGTCACCCCGAAGACCTCGATCGTCACGCCGCTGACCAGCATCGCCGCGATCAGTAGGGGGGCCGGGGCCGCCGCCGCGAGGGCGATCTGCGGCAGGGCCCAGGGGAAGATGCAGAGCGTGCCGGCGAGCAGGATGCGGCGCGGCCGCCAGCGCAGCAGCAGGAGACCGCCCAGGACGTTGCCGATTCCGAAGGCGGCCAGCGCGACGCCCCAGGGCCCGGCCCCGCCCAGGCGGTCGTCGGCGACCAGCGGACCGTAGACCGCGTCCGTGGCGACGATGCCGGCGTTGACCACCGAGAACTGCACCACGATCGCCCACAGCCAGCGGCGCGAGACGAACTCCCGCCAGCCGTCCCTCAGTTCCCGCACCATGCTGTCGCCCTTGGGGCGGACGACGTCCCCGACCCGCAGGAGGGTGCGCAGCAGCGCGCCCAGCGCGAAGGAGCAGGCATCGACGGCCAGCACCCAGCCGGGACCGAAGGCGGCGGTGAGGGCGCCGCCCAGCGCAGCGCCGCCGATGTTGGAGCCGTTGGACGCCATCCGGAAGACGGCGAAGGCGCGGCCGGCGTTCGTACGGTCCACGGTCGCCAGGACCATGCCCTGGGCGGCCGGTCCGAAGAAGGCCAGGGCGGTGCCGCCGACGGCGGACAGCGCGGCCATCTGCCAGATGCGGGCGGACCCGGACAGGACGAGCACCGCGAAGACCGCCTGCGAGGCGGCGTTGAGGACGTTGGCGCCGACCATGACGTGGTGGCGCGGCAGCCGGTCCGCGATCGCGCCGCCGATCAGCATGAAGACCACCAGCGGCAGGGTGCGCGCCGCCGCGACGAGCCCGATGTCCGTCCCGCTGCCGCCGGCCTGCAGTACGGCGAACGCGGCGGCGATCACCGACCCGGCGCTGCCGAGGTTCGTCACGACGGCCGAGGCCGTCAGCAGCCGGAAGTTCCGCCCCGCCCAGGCCGGCAGGCGTGTCGGGCGCGAGGGCGCGGTGGGGGAGATCACCCGGAGGACTATCGCGGGCGGGCGGTCCCGCCGCAAAGCCTTTTTACGGCCCTCCTTATACGGCTGTCTCCAGGGGGCGCCAAGCTTCATTACTTGCTGGTAACATCCGGGCATGTCCGAGACACTGTCCTCGATAGGCGAGCTGATGGCGGCCGCCGTGCCCATGGCCCGCACCCTCAATCTGGAGTTCGTGGAGACCACGGCCGAGCGCGCCGTGGTCCGGCTGCCCGACCAGCCGGACTTCCACAACCACGTCGGCGGCCCGCACGCCGGCGCCATGTTCACCCTCGCGGAATCGGCCAGCGGTGCCATCGTGCTCGGCGCCTTCGGCGACCAGCTCTCGCGCGCCGTACCGCTCGCCGTGACGGCCGAGATCGGGTACAAGAAGCTCGCCATGGGCCCGGTCACCGCCACCGCGACCCTGGGCCGTCCCATCACCGAGGTCATCGCCGACCTCGACGCCGGGGAGCGCCCCGAGTTCCCCGTCAACGTGTCCATCCAGCGCGAGGACGGCGCCGTCACCGGCGAGATGACGATCATCTGGACCCTGCGCCCCAACTCCTGAGCACGCGCGGGCCGAGGCCCCGCCGGGGTCGGCTACGCTGCGGTGAGACCCAGCGCCTTCGGGGAGGAAGCGGCCTTGCACGTCCAGGAGTGGCTAGGGACCATCCCACCGATCAGCATCTACCTGCTGGTGGCGCTGGTGATCGGCGTGGAGAGCCTGGGCATTCCGCTGCCCGGCGAGATCATCCTCATCAGCGCCGCGCTGCTGTCCTCCCAGGGGCACGTCAACCCGGTGATCGTCGGCGCCTGCGCCTCCGCCGGGGCGATCATCGGCGACTCCATCGGCTACGCAATCGGCCGCCGGGGCGGCAGACCCCTCTTCGACCGGCTGGGCCGCAGATTCCCCAAGCACTTCTCGCCCGGCCACATCGCCACCGCCGAAGCGTCCTTCGAGCGCTGGGGCATGTGGGCGGTGTTCTTCGGCCGCTTCGTCGCGCTGCTGCGGATCTTCGCCGGGCCGCTGGCGGGCGTGCTGAAGATGCCGTACTGGAAGTTCCTCACCGCCAATGTGCTCGGCGGGGTCGTCTGGGCCGGTGGCACGACGGCCGTCATCTACTACGTCGGTGTGGTCGCCGAGCCCTGGCTCCAGCGTTTCTCCTACGTCGGTCTGGGCGTGGCGCTGCTGTTCGGCCTCGGCTCGTTCCTGGTCGTACGCCGCCGGGCCAGGGCCGCCATGGCCGCGACGGACGCCGAGCCCGAGCCGGCGGCCGTCGCCGACTGACTCGGAACCGCGGCATAGGGCCTGTCCGGCGGATCAGGGTCGGATAGGCCGCGGCGTCTGGTGCGGTGCATCGCAAGGCGTCGGAGCGTCCTGATAGCGGAGCTATCCGGGCGTTTCGGCAACGCAGCGAGGTGCCGTGCCGGGCGTCGTGGACCCGGCCCTGATCCGCCGGACAGGCCCTATTCCTGCGTGAAGGCGGCGCGGTGCTCCCGCGCCAGCAGGACGTAGTGCTCGGCATTGAGCCGTACTGACTCCCGCTCCTCGGCGGTGAGTTCGCGACGCACCTTGGCCGGCACCCCCGCCACCAGCGAGCCCGGCGGCACGCGCATGCCCTGCGGTACGAGGGCGCCCGCTGCGACCAGTGAGCCCGAGCCGATGTGGGCGCCGTTGAGGACGGTCGAGCCCATGCCGACCAGGACGTCGTCCTCGACCACGCAGCCGTGCAGCACCGCGTTGTGGCCGACGGTGACCCGCTCGCCGATGACGGCGGGGAAGCCGGGGTCGGCGTGCACGGTGGAGTTGTCCTGGACATTGCTGTCGGCGCCGATGCGGATCGCCTCGGCGTCGCCGCGCAGCACGGTGTGGTACCAGATGCTGGACCCGGCGGCCATCGTCACGTTGCCCAGGACCACTGAGGTCGCCGCAGTGAACGCGTCCGGGTCCAGCTGCGGCTTGTGCCCCGCCACGCCCGCCACCAGCGCCGCCCGCTCCACCATGGTCTTCCGCCTCCGTCTCAGGGCTTCGGGTGTGTCGCTCAGCACCGTAGCCGCGCGATTGCGGTGATCGCGCGGCGGGTAGCGCGTAGAACGTGAACGCCAAGCTCTCCCAAGAAGTCGCCGCCGCCCTGGAGCAGGGCGCGCCCGTGGTCGCCCTGGAGTCCACGATCATCTCGCACGGCCTGCCGCGCCCCCGCAACCACGAGGTGGCCGTCGAGCTGGAGGACACCGTACGCGAGCAGGGCGCCGTCCCCGCGACCATCGCCGTGCTCGACGGGGTGCCGCGGATCGGGCTGGACAAGGAGGGCCTGGAGCGGATAGCCGCCGACGAGGGGCTGCGCAAGCTCGGCCACCGCGATCTTCCGGTCGCCCTCGCCACCGGCGCCAGCGGCGCGACCACCGTGTCCGCCACTGCCTTCCTCGCCGCGCGTGCCGGGCTGCGGGTCTTCGCCACGGGCGGCCTCGGCGGCGTGCACCGGGGCTGGACCGAGGACCAGGACGAGTCGGCCGACCTGCGACTGCTCGCCCAGACCCGGATCACGGTGGTCTGCGCCGGGGTAAAGTCCATACTCGATGTCCCGGCCACGCTGCAGCGCCTGGAGACGCTCGGGGTGACGGTCGCCGGCTACCGTACGGCCGAATTCCCCGGCTTCTACCTGACCAGCTCGGGCCTGCCGGTGGACTGGACGCTCGACAGCCCGCAGCAGGCGGCCGCCGTCATGGCCGCCCAGGACGCGCTCGGCGGGCCGCCCGCCGCGCTGATCGTCGCCAACCCGGTCCCGGAGGACCAGCAGCTCGACCCCGCCCTGCACGACCGCGTCCTGGCCGAGGCGCTGGCCGCCGCCGAACGCGAGGGCATCAAGGGGCAGGCCGTCACCCCGTTCCTGCTCGGCCAGCTGGTCGAGGGCACCGCCGGCGCCTCGCTGGAGGCCAACCTGGCCGCTGTACGGGGCAATGTGCGGCTGGCCGCCCGCATCGCAGCCGCCTGGTCGTCCGGGCTGCGAGGGAGCGATGCCTGAGCTGTACGGTGAGCAGGTGCCGAAAAACGAGAACCTGTTCTCCTCCGGGGCCCGGGCCTTGGCGGCCTGGCGCCGCCGAACCGCCTCCCGCGCGGTCCACCGCGGGTGGCGGTGGATACAGTCCGCGGGCGCCGTTACCGCCGAGCGCCCCGGCCCGCTGCGCTTCGGCCGAATAGGCATCGGCACCCGCCTCGCCTTCCCCCAGGGCACCGTCTTCGGCGAGCCCTGGATCCACCTCGGCGACCACTGCATCATCGGCGAGCAGGTCACCCTCACCGCCGGCATGATGCCCGGCCTCGACCTCGGCCCTGACCCCATCCTGCGGCTCGGCAACGGCGTCGTCCTCGGCCGGGGCAGCCACGTCATCGCCTCGCAGTCGGTCGTCTTCGGCAACGACGTCTTCTGCGGCCCCTACGTCTATGTCACCAGTGACAACCACTCGTACGACGACACCGACCAGCCCGTCGGCCGCCAGTGGCCCCGCTCCGCCCCCGTCGAGATCGGTTCCGGCAGCTGGCTCGGCGCCGGCGCGGTGATCCTGCCCGGCGCCCGCCTCGGCCGCAACGTCGTCGTCGCGGCCGGCGCCGTCGTACGGGGCGAGGTGCCGGACCACGCCGTGGTCGCCGGGGCACCCGCCCGGATCGTGCGCCGCTGGGACCCGGAAGCCGGCTGGCAGCCCCCGCTGCGCACCCCGCCGCCTGTCCCGATCCCGGCGGAGGCGACGGCGGAGCAGCTGATCGCGCTGGCGGAGTGGGCGGAGCTTCAGGGCTGCGACGAGCAGACAATGGGAGGTGGGCTCCCTCACGCCGCCGCCACCAGCACCGACCCGGCCGGGGCGAGCCCCGGCGCGAGCCCTGTGCCGTCCGTCGTGTCCATCCCCCCGCCACCGCGCTGACCGGCTCGGCTAGCGTTCTTCGTATGCACGCACCCATCGGAAAGTTCGACGAGGCCCGGCCGGCCATCGAGGTCCTCGGCCTGCTCCCCCCGCCTGTCGCCGCCGCGCTCACCGGCTGGCAGGGCGAGGTGCCGGTCGAGGAGTTGATCCACGTCGACAGCGACTCCGACAAGGCCGACACCGCCGTCTGGGCCGAGACCTACGGCGTGACGCTGGAGCAGTCGGCCAACTGCGTGGTCGTCGCCGGCAAGCGCGGCCAGGACGTGACCCTCGCCGCCTGCGTCGTCCTCGCCACGACCCGCGCCGACGTCAACGGCCTGGTCCGCCGCCACATCGGCGCCCGCAAGGCCTCCTTCGCCCCGATGGACACCGCCGTCGGCGAGTCCGACATGGAGTACGGCGGGATCACCCCCATCGGCCTGCCGCCAGGCTGGCCGCTGCTCGTCGACGCGGCCGTCGCCGACTCTCCGTACGTCGTCATCGGCAGCGGCCGCAGGCGCGGCAAGCTGCTCGTACCCGGCAAGGCGCTGGCCGGGCTGCCGGGTGCCGTCGTCCTCGAAGGGCTGGGGCTGCCCGTATGACCGCCGAAACCGCCCTGCTGGACCGGCTGGAGGGCTTCTACGACGCGGTGCCCCGGGCAGGCGCCCGCGTCGAGGACCACGGACCGCTCATCCTCTTCGTCCGCGAGGGCCTGGGCTGGCCCTTCTACGCGCGGGCCGCGCTCGGCCACCCCGGGCCGGTCAGTGCCGCCGACGTGGCCCGGGTCCGCGCCCGGCAGCGTGAACTGCGGGTACCCGAGGCCTTCGAATGGGTCCACGAGACCTCGCCCACCCTGCGCGCGGCGGCCGAGGAGGCAGGCCTGTCGGTGCACGCGCACCCCCTGATGGTCCTCGACCCGGACGCGCCCGCCCCGGCGGTCCCCGCGCCCGCCGACGGCGTGTCCGTACGCATCCTGGCCGGCGCCGACCCGGCCCTGCCCACCGCCCTCACCGTCTCCCACCTGGCCTTCGCCGACCCCGGCACCCGCATCGGAACCGCCGACACCACCGCCCTCACCGCCCTGGTGCCGCTCCACGCCGACCACGCCACCATCGAGCGCGCCACCGGCCGCATCCTGGCCGGCCTCACCGTCTTCGCCGCCGCCGTCGACGGCACGACATCCCTCTGCGCCGGCCAGTACAACCCGGTCGGCGACGTCTGCGAGATCGTCGGCATCGGTACCCTCCCCAGCGCCCGCCGTCGCGGCCTCGCCCTCGCCGTCACCGCCGCCCTGGTCCAGGACGCGCTGGCCAACGGCCTGCGCACGGTCTTCCTGTCCGCAGGGGACGAGGACGTGGCACGCATCTACGCTCGGCTGGGCTTCCGCCGCGTCGGCACCGCGCTCATCGCGGAGCCCGGACCCGCCCACTGACGTCCAGCGACAGCGCCGTCGGGTGCTCGGTGAAGCCGAAGCCCCGGTAGAGGTGCTCGGCGGCGGGGGTGGCGTGCAGGTCGACCCGGGTGACGCCCTGCACGGCGAACCAGTCGAGGAGCGCCTCGGTGGTGGTGCGGGCATGGCCGCGGCCCCGGTAGCGCGGGTCGGTGCAGACATTGAAGACGAAGCCGAACCGGCCGGTCGGGTGCCCCGGCGCGGGCAGGCGCTGCTCGATCGTGCCGACCGCGCACGCGGCGAGATGCGCCGCGCCGCCGCCGGGGTCGCCGTCGACCACGAACGCCCCCACGGTGACCCCCGATTCGCCCGCGAGTTGCGCGCGCAGCAGCTTCTCGCTCGCGGCCTCCCACTCCCCGGGCTCGTCACGGCCCCTCATGGCCTGGAACATCAGGCGGCGCAGCCGTACCAGTTCGGCGGCGTCATCGGGTCGGGCGAGGCGTACGTCTGACATGCCCGCACGCTACCCGCCCCGGCTCAGCGCAGGCGAGGGATTTCGATCGCCGGGCAGCGGTCCATCACCATCAGCAGGTCCGCCTCCCGCGCCCGGTGGTAAGCCTCCTCGTCGATGACGCCGAGCTGGAACCACACCGCCTTCGCCCCGATGCCCACCGCCTCGTCCACGACCGGTCCCGCCAGCTCGGAGTTGACGAACACGTCGACGACATCGACCTCGAAGGGGATCGCGTCGAGGGAGGGATAGCCCTTCTCGCCGTGCACGGTCTCGGCCTTCGGGTGCACGGGCACGATCCGCTTCCCGTAGCGCTGCAGTACGTCGGCCACGCCGTACGCGGCCCGGCGCTGGTTCGTGGACAGGCCGACGACGGCCCAGGTGTCACCGACCTCGGTGAGGATCTTGCGAATGGCCGCTGGGTCGCCGTACACGGCTGCCTCCTGAGGGATGGAAGGTCTGCTCTCCTGGCCAACCGGTGCGCGCTGCGGGAGATTCCCTGCGAACCCCACCTCGCGCGCAGCGATGAGTTCCTGGCCGGCGGACCGTCTACCCCTTCGACAGCCGACACGGTTCACGAAGGAGCAGAGACATGGCACAGCAGACG
The DNA here is from genome assembly GCF_003999195.1 of Streptomyces soli. Taxonomy (GTDB): domain Bacteria; phylum Actinomycetota; class Actinomycetes; order Streptomycetales; family Streptomycetaceae; genus Actinacidiphila; species Actinacidiphila soli. Next base: position 5,057 of record NZ_RJVR01000058.1, on the reverse strand, counting down.
GTCACGACGACGGACAACGACTTCACCATCACCCGGACCCTCCCGGCACCCCTCGCCACGGTGTGGGCCACCTGGACCGACCCGGTGCATTTCCAGCAGTGGTTCCACGCCAAGCCCGGCTCGGTCGAGCTCGAGGTACGCGCCGGCGCCCCGTGGAAGGCGGTCCTGGAGACCCCGGCCGGCGAGATGCCCATGTCCGGCGCCTACCGTGAGGTGGTCGAGGGCCAGAAGATCGTGTGGACCATCGACACACCGGACGAGCCGGTGGTGATGACGGCGACCTTCTCCGAGCGCGACGGCCAGACCCTCGCCACCTACCACCAGAACCTCGTCGGCCCCTACTCGTGCGACCAGGCCGTCGCCGGCGCCACCCAGATCCTCGACAGCTTCGAGCAGCACCTCGGCACGGTCTCCTGAACGGCCTGCCGACGGGCTGCGCATAGGCTGGGGGAATGGCGGAGCGGTATCTGACAGTCGGGCGCGAGGGTGTCCACGAGAGCGAGATCAAGCGCTCGCGGTTCCTGTGCGCACTGGCCCCGGCCGCCAGCGAGGAGGCCGCGCAGGCCTTCGTCCAGCGGATCCGCAAACAGCACCCCGGCGCCACACACAACTGCTTCGCCTACGTCATCGGCGCCGACGGCCGCATCCACAAGGCCAGCGACGACGGCGAACCCGGCGGCACCGCCGGCACCCCCATGCTCCAAGTGCTGCTGCGCCGCGAGATCCGCGACGTCGTCGCGGTCGTCACCCGTTACTACGGTGGCGTCCAGCTCGGCGCCGGAGGCCTCGTCCGCGCCTACGGTGGCGCGGTTTCGGCCGCCCTCGACGAGCTGGGCACCATCGAGCGGCAGAAGCTCGCCCTGGTGACGGTCGCGGCCGACCATCAGCGGGCCGGGAAGCTGGAGAACGACCTGCGGGCGGCCGGCCGCGTGGTGCGCGAGGTCCACTACGGCGCGGACGTACGTATCGACCTGGGCGTGCCCGAGGAGGAACTCGGCGCCTTCCGGGCGTGGTTGGCCGACGCCACCGCCGGGGCGGCCGTGATGGAGACGACCGGCACCGCGTACGTGGACGTGGACGGCTAGTCACCGCCTGCCCTCTGCCATGGTCCGGTCGTGGCGCATTGGGGCGCTTTGCGCCGAGCGGCCGCCGACTGTCGGACGTGAGTGCAACACTGAGAGCCTGTCGGGTGACCTTCGATCGGAGAGCGGACGCGGTCTGGTGCGTGCGATTCCAAGGCGCTGGGGGCACCTCCCAGCCGCCAGGCTGGGGGAGGATGTCCTCGATGGGGTCCCCCCTGCTCGAGCGAAGCCGAGAGCTTGGGGGTGGGGGTACCTCCCGGCCGAAGGCTGGGGGAGAGCTACTAGGGCATTTCGGCAACGCGGGAAGCGTGCGTGCCTGGGGGCACCTCCCAGCCGCCAGGCTGGGGGAGGCGTGGTCGCCCGATCAGAGGTCACCCGACAGGCTCTGAGGGCCGTGAGAGAGCGAGGACCGACTGGGACTACGGTGGTCCCTGCTGAAGACTGGGTCCCGGACCGATTCGTGTGGCGACGGTTCCCGGGACCGAGGAGGGGCGAGATGCGGTTCGGAGAGTTTTCTTGAGGCTTCTGCACACCTCCGACTGGCATCTGGGACGGTCCTTCCACCGGGTCGGTCTGCTCGACGCCCAGGCGGCCTTCATCGACCACCTGGTGAGCGTGGTGCGCGCCGAGCGCGTCGACGTGGTCCTCGTCGCCGGTGATGTCTACGACCGGGCGCTGCCCTCGCTGCCCGCCGTCGAGCTGTTCGACGACGCCCTGCACCGGCTCGCCGGTCTCGGGGTGCCCACGGTGATGATCTCCGGGAACCACGACTCGGGCCGCCGCCTCGGCGTCGCCGCCGGCCTCATCGACCGCGCCGGGATCCACCTGCGTACCGACCCGGCCGGCTGCGCGGCGCCGGTGGTGGTGGCCGACGAGCACGGCGAGGTCGCCTTCTACGGCCTGCCGTACCTCGAACCGGCCCTCGTACGCGATGAGTTCGGGCTCAGCCGCGCCGGTCACACCGAGGTGCTCGGCGCCGCCATGGAGCGGGTGCGCGCCGATCTGGCGGGGCGCCTGGCGGGGACCCGGTCGGTGGTGCTGGCGCACGCCTTCGTCACCGGTGGGGCAGCCTGCGACAGCGAGCGGGACATCACGGTGGGCGGGGTCGCGGCCGTGCCGGCGGAGGTGTTCGACGGGGCGGACTATGTGGCCCTGGGGCATCTGCACGGCTGCCAGACGATCACGGAGCGGGTGCGGTACTCGGGCTCGCCGCTCGCGTACTCCTTCTCGGAGGCCGAGCACCGCAAGAGCATGTGGCTGGTCGACCTCGGCGCGGACGGCGCGGTCACCGCCGAGCGCGTCGCCTGCCCGGTGCCCCGGCCGCTGGCCCGGCTCCGGGGCCGCCTCGATGACCTGCTCGCCGACCCGGCCCACGAACGGCACGAGGACTCCTGGGTCGAGGCCACCCTCACCGACCCGCACCGCCCGCACGAGCCCATGGCCCGGCTGCGCAAGCGCTTCCCGCACGCCCTGGCCCTGGCCTTCGAGCCCGAGCGCACCGGCGAGGACCCGCTCGCCTCGTACGCCCAGCGGCTGCGCGGCCGCACCGACCAGCAGATCGCCGAGGACTTCGTCACCCATGTACGCGGCTCCGCCCCCGACCCCCGCGAGCGGGATGTGCTGAGCGACGCCCTCGACGCGGTCCGCGCCGCCGAAGTCCGGGCGGAGGTCAACTGATGCGCCTGCACCGCCTCACCCTCAGCGCCTTCGGCCCCTTCGCCGGCAGCCAGAGCGTCGACTTCGACGAGCTGGCCTCCGCCGGGATCTTCCTGCTGCACGGCGCGACCGGCGCCGGCAAGACCTCCGTCCTGGACGGCGTGTGCTTCGCGCTCTACGGAGGCGTGCCGGGCGCCCGCCCGCTCGCCCGGCTGCGCAGCGACCACGCCGACCCCGACACGCCCACGGAGGTCGTCCTCGACCTCACTGTCGGCGGGCGGCGGCTGGAGATCACCCGCCGCCCCGAGCAGCTGCGACCCAAGAAACGCGGCACCGGCATGACCCCCGACAAGGCCGTCACGTTGCTGCGCGAGCACACCGGCGGCCAGTGGCGAGCGCTGTCCAAGTCCCACCAGGAGGTCGGCGAGGAGCTGCTGCGGCTCATCGGCATGAGCAAGGAGCAGTTCTGCCAGGTCGTGCTGCTGCCGCAGGGCGAGTTCGCGGGCTTCCTGCGCGCCGGGGCCACCGAGCGGGCCGCGCTGCTGGGGCGGCTCTTCGACACCCGCCGCTTCAAGGCCGTCGAGGACTGGCTCCACGACCGCCGCCGCACCGCCGAACAGCACATCCGCACCGGCGACCAGGAACTGGTCAACCTCGCCCACCGCATGCAGCAGGCGGCCGGCGAAGGCGCCGAACCGCCCGCGGACTGGACGCCCGGTGACGCCGAACTCGCCGAGCACATCCTCCAATGGGCCGCCATCCTGCGCTCCACCGCCCGCGAACAGGACGGCATCGCCCAGGCCGCCCTGCGCGAGGCCGAGGCGGCGCACACCGCTGCCCGGCGCGAGGCCGACTCCGTACGGGAGCTGTACGCCCTCCAGCAGCGGCACGCCGCCGCCGTCCGCCGCGCCGCCGAACTGGCCGCCGTACGCACCGAACGCGACGCCACCCGCTCCCGGCTGGAGCAGGCCCGCCGAGCCGCCGCCGTCGAACCCGCCCTGGACCTGCGGGAGAAGGCCGCCCGCGAGCACACCGCCGCCCAGGCCGCCGAGCGGGCCGCCAGGACCGGTCTGCCTGACGGACTCACCGAAGCCGGGGCCGGCCAGCTCACCCAGCACGAACACCGGCTCCGTGAGGAACTCGGCGCCCTCGCCGAGGCCGGGCGCGCCGAACACCGCGCAGCCGAACTGACCGCCGAAAGCGACCGCCTGGAGCGCGAGACACGCGGGGCCGAGCAGCTCGTCGCGGACGCCGACGCCTGGCTCGACGGCTGGGAGGCCTCCCGCCAGGCGCTGCGGCAGCGCCTCGACTCCGCCCAGGCCGCCAGCGCCCGCACCGCCGAACTCGCCGCCGCCCGCGACCAGGCACGCCGCAAGCTCGACGCCGCCTGCGCCCGCGACGACCACGCCCAAACCCTCCAGCGGGCCGAGGAACGCCTGCGTACCGCCCGCGACACGGCCGCCGACGCCCGCGAGGCCTGGCACGACACGCGCGAGGCCCGCATCGCCGGCATCGCCGCCGAACTCGCCGCCGAGCTCGAGGACGGCCACGCCTGCCTGGTCTGCGGTTCCCCCCAACACCCCGACCCCGCCCAACCCTCCGGCGCCCGCATCACCGCCGACGACGAGGAACGCACCCACGCGGCCTACCAGTTGGCCCTCACCACCCAGGGCGACGCCCAGGACGCGGTGAGCCGGGCCCGCGCCGCCCTCGACGCCGCCCACGCAGAGGCCGGACCGGCCCCCGCCGCCGAACTCGACGCCGCCCACGCCGCCGTGGACCGCGAGTACGCCGACAACGCCGCCCTCGCCGCCGACGCCCACGCCGCCCGCGAAGCCCTCGACCGCGCCGAGGCCGAGCACGACCGCCGCGCCGCCGAACGCCGCCAGGCCGCCACCCGCATCGCCACCCTCACCGCCCACCGCGAAGGCCTGGACCGCCAGCATGCCGACCTTGCCGGACAACTGGCCCGCGCCCGTGGCCCGTACGCCACCGTGGCCCAGCGCCGCACCCGCCTTGCCGCCGACATCGAGCAGGTTGCGTTCGCCGCGCAAACCGTCCGTACGGAACAGGAGACCGCCCAGCGCGTCAAGGAGGCCGACGCGAGACTCGCCGACGCCGCCTACCGCGCCGGGTTCGACACGCCCGAGTCGGCGGACGCTGCCCTGCTGCCCCAGCACGAACGGCAGCGCCTCGAGTTGCGCGCGGAGCAGTGGCAGCGCGAGGAGGCCGCCGTCACCGCCGACCTCACCGCCCTCGACCTGTCCGAGGCCGCCGATCAGCCCCCGGCCGACCCCGACCACGCCGCACGAGCCGCCG
>NZ_RJVR01000248.1 GCF_003999195.1 Streptomyces soli | reverse complement strand
AGCTACTAGGGCATTTCGGCAACGCGGGAAGCGTGCGTGCCTGGGGGCACCTCCCAGCCGCCAGGCTGGGGGAGGCGTGGCCGCCCGATCAGAGGTCACCCGACAGGCTCTCAGCCCTGCCTGAGGGCCTTGACGATCAGGTCGTGGACAAGGGTTTCGGCGGGGGTCCGGTTCTCCTTGAGGCGGGGGAGATCGGCGGGGCCGAACCAATCGTAAGTGGAGTGCTTGGCCCATTCCAGGCGGGGGTTGGCCAGGTCGCCGTCGACTTCGATGACGTAGTCCGCTTCGTGGCGGAGGCCGAGGCCGTCGTCGCCGGTCCAGGTGGAGGTGCCGAGGGAGCGCACGATGCGGCGGACCCGCCAGCCGGTTTCCTCCTCGACCTCGCGGAGGAGGGCTTCGTGCATGGTCTCGCCGGGGTCTACGTGGCCGCCGACGATGTCCCAGCAGTTGGGGAAGAGGCGGCGGTCGGGGCTGCGCTTCTGGGCGAATGCCTTGCCGTCGGGGTTGAGGATCACCGCGCCTACGGTCCAGGTTTCGTCGGAGGGAAGCGGCGGGTACCCAGGAGGACGGCCAGGTCGGGGGCCAGGGGGAGTTCGACGGTGTGCAGGGCGGGGTGGGTGAGCCAGTGGAGACGGGCCTCGTCGGGGCGGCCGTCGTGGAGCGGGGGCCAGGTGCGGGAGGGGGTGAAGTCGTCGACGACCAGGACGCCGCCGGGGCGCAGTAGACGTTCGGGGTCGGCGGGGAGGCCGTCGCCCTTGCCCTGGCCGCCGCCGTCGAGGACCAGGAGGTCGTACGGGGCGTGGTCGGCGATTGCTGTCCAGTCGCTTCGTATGACGGTCACGTCGTCTTGTTCTGCGAACACCTCGGCGGCCGCCGCCGCTCGTACGGGGTCTCGTTCCACGCTCACCGCGACCGCGCCCGGCCGCATGCCAGAGGCCAGCCAGGCGAGGCCGACGCCGCAGCCGGTGCCGGTCTCGCCGATGCGGGTGGCGCCGGCGGCCAAGGCCTGGAGCAGGCGGCCGTGTTCGGGGCGGCAGGAGTAGCCGAAGCCGAGCCGTTCGGCGGCCCTGACGGCGTCGGCTACCAGCGGGGGCAGGGCGCCGGAGGCGGTGGCGTGGGCGCGGGTCCCGTCGAGTGACATGGCGTCAATCCTCTCGCGCCTCCATGGCGTTCGTCGCGGATGATCCGAAGGAGAAGTTGCGCAAAATCTATTGCGCAATTTTTTTTGTGCATCTACCGTCGTGGACATGGCAGACGACAAGACGCCCAGGGTCACCGACATCGACGCGCTGAAGGTGTTCACCCATCCCCTGCGCATCAAGCTCTACCGGGCACTCACCGTCGCCCGTAAGGCCACCGCCTCACAGCTGGGGGAGCAGGTCGACGAGGCTCCGTCCCTGGTCAGCTATCACTTGCGCAAGATGGCCGCGCACGGCTTCATCGTCGAGGCGCCCGGCGAGAGTTCGGACGGCCGGGAGCGGTGGTGGCAGGTCTCCTCGGAGCGCGGCTTCAGCTTCCGGAGCACGGACTTCGCCGACCGGCCGGAAGGTGCGGCGGTGATGAGCGCCGTGACCCGGCAGATCGTGACGTCCCGTTACGAGCGGTACATGGCGCATCTGGACGCGTCGTCGGCCTGGCCCAAGGAGTGGATGGAGACGGAGTTCAGCTCCGAGTACCTGGCCAGTCTGACCGCCGCCGAACTGGGTCGGCTGAGCGAGGAGATGGACGCGTTGGTCCGCCGCTGGATCGAGCACGGCCGCGCGGCCGAGGCCGCCGGCGACAGGGAGGGGCGCGAGCACGTCTCCCTGCACATGTACGGATTCCCTTTCCGCGACTGACCTGTGAAGAAGGAGGGCGCCGACATGCAGGCGACCCGGATACCCACGATCTCCGCCACGACCGCTCCCAGGCCCGCCCACCGCGACGGCAACGTGCTGCGGTGGCTGGCGGCGTTCGCGGCGTCGCTCATCGGTGACAGCGTCTACTTCCTCGCCCTGTCCTGGGCGGCGACCCGGACCGGGAGCGCCGCGCAGGCGGGGCTGGTGCTGGCGGTCAGTTCGGTGCCGAGAGCGGCGTTAATGCTGGGCGGGGGAGTGGTCGCCGACCGGTTCGGGCCGCGCAGGGTGGTGATCGGCAGTGATGCGACGCGGTGTGTCGTGATCCTGGCCATGGCGGGGTTGCTGGCGGTCGCGACGCCGGGGCTGTGGGCCCTGGTGGTGGTGGCGCTGGTCTTCGGGGCGGTGGACGCGTTGTTCATGCCCGCCGTGAGCGCGCTGCCGCCGCGCATCACCGGGCCGGACCAGCTGGCCCGCGTCCAGGGCATGAAGGGGCTGGCCACCCGGGTGGCCACGGTCGCCGGGGCGCCGTTGGGCGGGGTGGCGATGGCGGTCGGCGGTGAGGCGGCTGCCTTCGGTGTGGCGGGGGCGCTGTTCGCGGTGTCGTTGGTGCTGCTGGCCGCTGTACGGGTCGGGCCGCTGCCCGGCGATGACCGTGCGGAGGCCAAGGCCAAGGGGATTGCCTGGCGTGACCTGGTCGATGGGTTGCGGCACATCCGGCGGAACCGGGTGCTGGCCGCGCTGGTGGTGGTGGGAGCGGTCGGCGAGCTGGGCCTGGGCGGACCGCTGAACATCGGGGTGACGCTGCTGGTGAGCGAGCGCGGCTGGGGCGCCTCGGGGCTCGGCTGGATTGTCGGCGGCTTCGGGGCCGGCGCGGGCGCGGCCTCGCTGCTGCTGACCGTACGGGGCAGGGTGCCGCGGGCCGGGCTCGTCCTGAGCTGCTCCCTGGCGCTGGGGGCGGTCGCGGCGGCCGCGCTGGCGTATGTCCCGTCGCTGCCGGCGGCCGTCGGGGTGGGCGCGGTGCTCGGCGTGGTGGCGGGGTTCAGCGGCGCGCTGGTCGGCGCTCTGCTCCAGACCACGGCGGATGCCGCGTATCTGGGCAGGGTCGGTTCCGTGATGACCCTCTTCACGGTCGGCGTCGCACCGCTGACCTACCCGCTGATGGGCGCCGGTATCGCGGTCTGGGGGCTGGAGCCGGTGTTCACGGTCAGCGCCGCTGTGTCGGTGCTGGCGGCCGCGTACGGTCTCGCCAGCCCGGCGCTGCGGCGCGCGGAGCTGCCGCGCTAAATGCCGAGCTGCTTGGTCTCGTACAGCTTGGTGACCGCGTCCTTGTCGCCCTCGGTCTCGACCCGCGCGGACTCCGTACGCCCGAAGGCGAAGAGCACCAGCTCGGCCGGCTCGCCGGTGACCGTGACGACCGGGGTGCCACGGTGCAGGACGGCGGTCTGGCCGTCGGGGCGGCGCAGGACGACGCCGACAGGGGCTTTGCGGCCGAGGAGGCGGGCGGTGCGTTCGAGGCGGGACCAGAGGGTGTCGGCGAAGACGGGGTCGATCTCGCGGGGCGTCCAGTCGGGCTGGGCGCGGCGGACGTCCTCGGAGTGGACGAAGAACTCGACGGTGTTCGCGGCCTCGTCGATCTGCTTGAGGGCGAAGGGGGACAGCCGTGGCGGGCCGCTGCGGATGAGCTGGATCAGCTCCTCGTACGGCTTGTCGGCGAACTCCTTGCGCACGCGCTCCAGCCGGGGCGCCAGCTGCGGGATCAGCTGGCCGGCGGAGGCGTCGGCGCGGCGCTCGCGGACGACGACGTGTGCGGCCAGATCGCGGGTGGTCCAGCCGTCACACAGGGTGGCGGCCTCGGGCCCGACGCTTTCCAGGAGGTCGGCGAGGAGTAGACGTTCACGCTGTGCATGAGTCGACATACCGTCAGCGTACGTCCACGCCTCGCCTACCGGAGGCCTAGGCGAGGGGTTTCGTGAGCTGCTTACCGTCGACCTTGTTGCTCAGGGTGAGGGAGCAGGAGATGGTGTCCTTGTTCTGGATCGTGTACGTCGTCAGGGACGGGTAGATCGCGTAGTAGTAATACGTCTTCCCGTCGGCCGGGATCTTGGCGAGGCGGGCTTTGGCGTCCTTCTCGCAGAGACTGAGGACCTTCTTCTGCAGCTCGGCCTCGGTGGTGAAGCTGCCGGTCAAGGTCTCGTTGGCGATTACCTCGCCGTCGTGCGGGGAGCTGCACGAGATGGTCTTGACCTCGGTGACGCTGCTGTTCAGGCCCGGGTGGTCGAAGCACTTGCCGGGCTTGAGGACGACGTAGGGGACCAGGCTGTCGGTGGGGTTCGAGCTCGCGGTGCCGGTGGCCGTGGCTCCGCCGGACGCGGTGGCCGACGCCGTGGAGGTCTCCGACGCGGTCGGGGTCGAGCTGCTGGAGGTCGATGCCGTGTTGTCCTTGTTGCCGCCCAGGATCACCACGAGGCCGCCGACGAGTGCGGCGATGACGATCACCGCGCCGATCGCGATCGCGGCGATCCTCCCGCCGTTCCCGCCGCCGCCATTGTTCGGCGGCGGGGGGTAGCCGCCCGGGCCGCCGGGGCCGTAGCCGCCGCCTCCGCCGTAGCCGCCGCCCGCGTCTCCGTAGCCACCTCCGCCCTGAGGCGGGTAGCCGCCCTGGTCGGGGTAGCCGTAGCCGCCTCCCTGCGGCGGGGGCGGGGGTCCGTAGCCCTGCGGCGGACCGTAGCCGCCGCCCTGGCCGGGCTGGGGTTGGTTGGGCTGCGGCGGCGGAGGAAAACTCATGCACGAAGCATGCCCCATACGGGTGAGGTCAGCTCCACTCGGATACTAAGTCGTGACAGGGTCCGTCCCCCGCTGACGGCGGGTCAGTCGACTTGCGGACTATGTGCGTTATGCGGCTTTTTCGGTCCGGGTGTGATCGGCGGCAGAATAGGGTCATGGACTCCCCGTTCGACCGCTCCCTCGACCCCGCCGTCGCCGCCCGCCTCAAGCGCAACCCCGACGGTCTCGTGCCCGCCATCGCCCAGCAGTACGACACCGGCGAGGTGCTCATGCTGGGGTGGATGGACGACGAGGCGCTCCGGCTCACCCTCACCACCGGCCGCTGCACCTACTGGAGCCGCAGCCGCCAGGAGTACTGGGTCAAGGGCGACACCTCCGGCCACGTCCAGCACGTCAAGTCCGTCGCCCTCGACTGCGACGGCGACACCCTCCTCGTCAAGGTCGACCAGATCGGCGCCGCCTGCCACACCGGCGACCGCACCTGCTTCGACGCGGACCCCCTCCCGGTTGGGGGTAGGTCGCCCGCCTGAGGGGAGCGAAGCGAGGTGGGGGTCCCTCCCGGCCGAAGGCTGGGGGTAGGGGCACTCTCCCCCCAGCCTTCGGCCGGGAGGACTCCCACCCAGCCGCCAGGCTGGGGGGGGACCCCCTCCCAGTGTCTGGCTTCGTACTTCGCGGGTCACCCGTTCAGTTGGCTCTCCCGGGAGTGCGCGACCGAGTGTGATGGGTCGGGTGATCGGCGTGTATCGAGTCGGCGTGAGGAAGCATGAATGTCGATCGAATCCGATCGCGCCGCAGCTTCCGGGAGCGGCCCGGTTCACCTGAATCAGCCACCCGCGAAGTACGGATCTAGCGGGGGGAGGCCGGCCCAACCGGGCCCGCACCCGGCGACGGCGAGAAGTTCCGACGGCGGGTGGCCGGGACCCTTGCCGTGCCCGGAGGGCACTAGGCTTCGGGCATGACCACGGGCACCGTCACCCCCAACCTTGATACGTTCCGGAAGCTCGCGCTGGACCGCCGGGTGATTCCGGTGAGCCGGAGGCTGCTGGCGGACGGTGATACGCCGGTGGGGCTGTACCGGAAGCTGGCGGGGGAGCGGACGCGGACGTTCCTGCTGGAGTCGGCGGAGAACGGGCGGTCGTGGTCACGGTATTCGTTCGTGGGCGTACGGAGCGACGCGACCCTGACCGAGCGCGACGGGCAGGCACACTGGCTGGGCACACCGCCTGTGGGCGTGCCGGCGGAGGGGGATCCGCTGCAGGCGCTGCGGGCGACCGTGGAGACGCTGCACACGCCGCGCGATCTGCACGACGACGCGGGGCTGCCGCCGTTCACCGGCGGCATGGTGGGGTACCTCGGGTACGACATCGTGCGGCGCCTGGAGCGGATCGGGGACCACGCGCAGGACGATCTGGGGCTGCCCGAGCTGACGATGCTGCTGACGTCGGACCTGGCGGTACTGGACCACTGGGACGGCTCGGTGCTGTTGATCGCCAACGCGATCAACCACAACGACCTCGACACCGGCGTCGACGAGGCCTACGCGGACGCCGTCGCCCGCCTGGACGCGATGGCGGCCGACCTGGCCCGGCCGCTCGACTCGGCGGCGGTGGAGCTGCCGCCGTCGGCGCTGCCGGAGGAGATGACGGCGCGGTCGGGCGGAGCCACGTACCAGGCGGCGGTGGAGACGGCGAAGGAGTACATCAGGGCGGGGGACGCCTTCCAGATCGTGCCGTCGCAGCGCTTCGAGACGCCGTGCCCGGCGAGCGCGCTGGACGTCTACAGGGTGCTGCGGGCGACGAACCCGTCGCCGTACATGTATCTGTTCCGCTTCGACGGCTTCGATGTGGTCGGCTCCAGCCCGGAAGCGCTGGTCAAGGTCGAGGACGGCCGGGCGATGGTGCACCCGATCGCCGGCACGCGCCCCCGGGGGGGCACACCGCAGGAGGACCAGGCGCTCGCGGACGAGCTGCTGGCCGATCCGAAGGAGCGGGCCGAGCATCTGATGCTGGTCGACCTGGGGCGCAACGACCTGGGCAGGGTCTGCCAGCCGGGCAGCGTGGAGGTGGTCGACTTCATGTCGATCGAGCGCTACAGCCATGTGATGCACATCGTCTCGACGGTGACGGGGACCCTGGGCGCCGGGCGGACCGCCTTCGACGTGCTGACGGCCTGCTTCCCCGCCGGGACGCTGTCGGGCGCGCCCAAGCCGCGCGCGATGCAGATCATCGACGAGCTGGAGCCCACCCGGCGCGGCCTGTACGGCGGCTGCGTCGGCTATCTGGACTTCGCCGGGGACTCCGACACGGCCATCGCGATCCGTACGGCCCTGCTGCGCGGCGGCACGGCGTACGTGCAGGCCGGCGCCGGGATCGTGGCGGACTCCGACCCGGTCGCGGAGGACACCGAGTGCCGCAACAAGGCGGCGGCGGTGCTGCGCGCGGTGGCCACGGCGAACGCGCTGCGGCGATAGGCGATAGTGGTGGGGTGACTGCCGTGACCGAGCCCAGTACCGCCGAAGCCGCTGAAGCCGCCGTAACGCCCGCCGCCCGGGGCGGTGGTGGCCGGCGGAGCCTGGCTGTGGGGCTGCTGCTCGGTGTCATCGGCGCCTCGGTGCTGCTGCTCGCGGCGGGGAAGACGTGGATGCACGGCACCGCCGCCTTCGCGGGCGGTAGTGTGCGGGTCAGCGCCTCCGGGAGCGAGGTGACGGCTCTGCCGGGCGCGCTGGCGCTGGTGGGGCTGGCCGCGCTGGTCGCGGTGTTCGCGGTGCGTGGTGCGGGCCGGGTGATCGTGGCGGGGCTGCTGGCGCTGAGCGGGGCAGGCGCGGTGGCCGCCGCGCTGCTGGCCCTGAGCGACACCTCCGCGCTGGACGCGGCCGCCTCGACGGCCACCGCCGTGGCCCACAGCTCGGTGAGCTCGAGCAGCACCACTGCCTGGCCGCTGGTCGCCGCCGTCGGTGGGGCGCTGCTGCTGGCCGCCGGGATCATCGCGCTCGTACGCGGCCGGGCCTGGCCGGGGATGTCCAACCGGTACGACCGGGCCGGGGCCGAGCCCCGGCCCCGTAAGCAGCGTGCGGCCGTGGTCGACCCCGACCGGCCCGAGGACCTGTGGAAGGCCCTGGACCGGGGGGAGGACCCCACCGAGGCCGGTGACGCGGTCTGACCCGGTCTAGGGAACAATGGTGCCGACCTTCTGAACCCTCAGAGCCTCAGAACTCGTAGAACGACTTGGGAGCACTCATGGCGGGCAACAGCCACGGACACACCCCTGCCGCCTGGACCGGCGTGACCATCGCCTTCATTGGCTTCTGCATCGCGGGTGCTTTTGTGGTCCTGGCCAACCCGCTGGGCATGTTCGCCGGCCTCGCCGTGGCCGCGCTCGGCGGCGTCGTCGGCCTGGCCATGCGGGCCGCGGGCCTCGGCAAGGACACCAAGTCCTCGTCCTCCGGGCGTACGGCCGACCAGCACGGCTGAGCCGGCTCGGGAGCATGACGGATGGCGCGGCCCACGACGGGGCTGCGCCATCCGCCCTTTCCGGGGGACAATCCCCCCGTGACCGACGCTCCCGCCACCCCGGCCCCCACCCTGCGGCGCCTCGCCGCGCCCCTCGGCGTGCTGGGCGGGGTGGTCGCCGCCTTCGGCTATGTCGCGACGGTCGACCCGAACACGCCCGGGCACTACCCGGTGTGCCCGCTGCTGAAGTACACCGGCATCTACTGCCCCGGCTGCGGGGGCCTGCGCAGCGCCTACGCCGTCGCGCACGGCCACTTCGGCGAGGCGCTGGGGCTCAACGCGCTGGCGGTCGCCGGCTACGCGGCCTTCGCCGTCTTCTGGGTGGTGTGGGCGTCTCGTACGGCCCGGGGGCGACCGTTCGAGGTGCCGCTGAGACCGGCGTATGTGTGGGGTGTGGCGGCGGTGGTGATCGCTTTCACGATTGTCCGGAACCTGCCGGTGGGGGCGGCCTTGGCGCCGTAGATATGTCCACGTAGTGGGCATACGTCCGGCCGGATGCGAGTCCTCCGCGCCCCGCCGGTTACCATCGCAGTGCTGGTGGAACATCTCATTCACTGGCTTGATCATTTCGCTCATGGAAGGGGACCGCTCGCGTGAGTGTGCTCGACGAGATCATCGACGGAGTCCGCGAAGACCTCGCCGAGCGGCAGGCACAGGTCTCCCTCGACGAGCTCAAGGAGCTCGCGGCCAAGGCCCCCGAGGCCAAGGACGGCGTCGCCGCCCTGCGTGGCGACAGCGTCAAGGTCATCTGCGAGGTGAAGCGCTCCAGCCCCTCCAAGGGCGCGCTCGCCGCGATCGCCGACCCGGCCGGACTCGCCGCGGACTACGAGGCCGGGGGCGCCGCTGTCATCAGCGTGCTCACCGAGCAGCGCAAGTTCGGCGGCTCCCTCGCCGACCTCGACGCGGTCCGCGCCAAGGTCGACATCCCGGTGCTCCGCAAGGACTTCATCGTCACCGCCTATCAACTCTGGGAGGCCCGGGCACACGGCGCGGACCTCGCGCTGCTGATCGTCTCGGCGCTGGAGCAGGACGCGCTGGTCTCGCTGATCGAGCGGGCCGAGTCGATCGGGCTCACCCCGCTCGTCGAGGTCCACGACGAGGAAGAGGTCGCCCGCGCGGTGGATGCCGGAGCGCGCATCATCGGCGTCAACGCGCGTAACCTCAAGACCCTCGAAGTCGACCGCGGGAACTTCGCGCGCGTCGCCCCCGAGATCCCCGACCACGTCGTCAAGATCGCCGAGTCCGGCGTCCGCGGCCCGCACGACCTCATCGCGTACGCCAACGACGGCGCCGACGCCGTCCTGGTCGGCGAGTCCCTGGTCACCGGCCGCGACCCCAAGGCCTCGGTCGCCGACCTCGTGGCGGCGGGCGCCCACCCGGCGCTGCGCCACGGCCGCGGCTGACTCAGGGGCTGTGGCGCCGGCCAGATGGTCGTTGAGGTAGACGCCGAGCAGATCATGTCGCTCCACAGCTCCGCTCCCTTGCCTCGTCGGGCTCGTAGGTCTCGTCAAAGCCGTCGGACGCGTCGGTTTCGCGGATCAGCGCCTACCCGGCTCGGCGGCGTGAAATCTCCGGGCCACCCGGTAGGATGACCGTCATGCCCCTGTCCCTCGCCGCCGGGCCCTCCAGCCCGGACGCGTACGCGCGACTGCGCCGCGGTTGCCGCCCGCGCGGTTGCCGCGCGCCGGCCAGGCGCGTGCTGGGCCGGCGGGTGCGGTATGTGATCGGCTGCGAGCCGGGCCAGGTGAACGGTCGCCGATGGCGTCATGGCCCCGTGACGCCCACCGCTGCGTGCTGAGCCGCTGAGATCCTCCCGGTCCCGGAGAGGCTTCGATGCCGTGCGCGCGGGCAGGCGAGAACGTCGCGGACCAGCGATACGTACCGTTCATCCGTAAAAGGACGCGAGGAGCCACAACCGTCATGTCCGATGACTTCTTCATTCCCGACCCAGAGGGCCTGATCCCCAGCGCGGAGGGCTATTTCGGCGCGTTCGGCGGCAAGTTCATCCCGGAGGCGCTGGTCGCCGCCGTGGACGAGGTGGCGGCCGAGTACGAGAAGGCCAAGACCGACCCGGCGTTCGCCGCCGAGCTGAACGACCTGCTGGTCAACTACACGGGGCGGCCCAGCGCGCTCACCGAGGTGCCGCGGTTCGCGGAGCACGCCGGCGGGGCGCGGGTCTTCCTCAAGCGGGAGGACCTGAACCACACCGGCTCGCACAAGATCAACAATGTGCTGGGTCAGGCGCTGCTCACCAAGCGCATGGGCAAGACCCGGGTGATCGCCGAGACCGGCGCCGGGCAGCACGGCGTGGCCACGGCCACCGCCTGCGCGCTGTTCGGCCTGGAGTGCACGATCTACATGGGCGAGATCGACACCCAGCGCCAGGCGCTCAACGTGGCCCGGATGCGGATCCTCGGCGCCGAGGTCATCGCCGTGAAGTCCGGCAGCCGCACCCTCAAGGACGCGATCAACGAGGCGTTCCGCGACTGGGTCGCCAATGTCGAGCGCACGCACTACCTCTTCGGTACCGTCGCCGGCCCGCACCCCTTCCCGGCGATGGTCCGGGACTTCCACCGCGTCATCGGCGTCGAGGCACGCCGCCAGATCCTTGAGCGGGTCGGCCGCCTCCCGGACGCGGTCGCGGCCTGCGTCGGCGGCGGGTCGAACGCGATCGGCCTGTTCCACACCTTCATCCCCGACGAGAAGGTCCGCCTGATCGGCCTGGAGGCGGCCGGCCACGGCGTCTCGTCCGGCGAGCACGCCGCGACCCTGACGGCCGGCGAGCCCGGCATCCTGCACGGCTCGCGCTCGTACGTCCTCCAGGACGACGAGGGACAGATCACCGAGCCGTACTCGATCTCGGCGGGCCTGGACTACCCGGGCATCGGCCCCGAGCACGCGTACCTCAAGGACAGCGGCCGCGCCGAGTACCGCCCGGTCACCGACGACGAGGCGATGCAGGCGCTGCGGCTGCTGTCCGTGACCGAGGGCATCATCCCGGCGATCGAGAGCGCGCACGCCCTCGCGGGCGCCCTTGACGTCGGCCGCGAGCTGGGTCCGGATGGCCTGCTGCTGGTCAACCTCTCCGGGCGCGGCGACAAGGACATGGACACGGCGGCCCGCTACTTCGGGCTGTACGACGAGGGGGCGGGCAAGTGAGCGCCAACGGAAAAATTGGCAACATCGAGCTGCTGAACAAGACCCTGGCCACCGCCAGGGCCGAGAACCGCGCCGCCCTGATCGCCTACCTCCCGGCCGGCTTCCCGACCGTCGACGGCGGCATCGCGGCCGTCAAGGCGGCCCTGGAGGGCGGCGCTGACATCGTCGAGGTCGGCCTGCCGCACAGCGACCCGGTGCTGGACGGCCCGGTCATCCAGACCGCCGACGACATCGCCCTGCGTGGCGGCGTACGGATCGCTGACGTGCTGCGTACGGTCCGCGAGGCGCACGCCGCGACCGGGGCGCCGATCCTGGTCATGACGTACTGGAACCCGGTCGACCGCTACGGCGCCGAGCGGTTCGCCGCCGGGGTGGCCGAGGCGGGCGGCGCGGGCTGCATCCTGCCCGACCTGCCGGTCGAGGAGTCCGAGGTGTGGCGCAAGGCCGCCGAGCAGCACGGCCTGGCCACGGTCTTCGTGGTCGCGCCGAGCAGCAAGGACGAGCGCCTGGCCAAGATCACGGCGGCCGGGTCCGGCTTTGTCTACGCCGCCTCGCTGATGGGGGTTACCGGCACCCGCGAGAGCGTCGGCGCGCAGGCCTCCGACCTGGTCCGCCGCACTCGGGCCGCCACCGCCGACCTGCCGGTCTGCGTCGGCCTCGGCGTCTCCAACGCGGAGCAGGCCGCAGAGGTCGCCGCCTTCGCCGACGGCGTCATCGTCGGCTCGGCCTTCGTCAAACGGATGCTGGACGCGCCGGACGAGGCCGCGGGGCTGGTGGGCGTGCGCGAGCTGGCGGCGGACCTGGCGAAGGGCGTACGCAGCCGCTCGTAGCTCACGCATAGCTCATATGGGCGAAATACGGGCCGGGGGTACGCGGATGCGTGCCCCCGGTTCGTTGTGCAGGGGCGTGAGCGAGAAGAACCGTGAAGGCAAGCGCACCGCCCGCGAGCGGCTGCAGGAACAGCGTGAAATGGACAAGGCGCGCCAGAAGCGCAAGCGGGGGCTGATCGTCGGCGGCAGTGTCGTGGCCGTCCTGGCGATCGCCGCCGTGATCGGCATGGTGGTCGCCAACAACAACAGCGGCGGCGGCTCCGGGACGCCCGCCGCGGCCCCTGTTGGTGCCACCGGCACCAACAAGCTCGTGATCCCCACCGGCGCGACCGACGCGCCGTCCACCCTGACCGTCTACGAGGACTTCCGCTGTCCGGCGTGCGGCCAGTTCGAGAAGACCTACCGCGACACCATCCACAGCCTGCAGGACTCGGGGCAGATGAAGGTCGACTATCACATCGTCCGCATCATCGACACCAATCTGGGCGGCACCGGCTCCCTCATCGCCGGCAACGCGGCGGCGTGCGCACAGGACCAGAACAAGTTCCGGGACTTCCACGACGTCCTGTACGAGAACCAGCCGCCGGAGACCAGCGACAAGTTCGCCCAGAAGCCCTACCTGCTGCAGCTGGCCGCCAAGGTGCCCGGCCTGACCAACCCCGCCTTCACGGCCTGCGTGAACAACGGGACGTACGACGCCTGGATCAAGGCGGCCAACGCCGATTTCGGCAAGTCCGGCTACAACTCCACGCCGACCGTGCTGCTGAACGGCAAGAGCATCTACGCGGACCCGAAGAACCCGCTGACCCCGGACAAGCTCAAGCAGATGGTGGCGGCCGCCAACAAGGGCAAGAAGGCAGGCACGGCGACGCCCACCGTCACGCCGAGCACATCCGTCTCACCCAGCGCATCCGCCTCTGCGTCCGCCTCAGGCTGAGGCGTTATCCAGCCGTTGCCGGGCGGGTGCCCGCGCGCCCGCCCGGCAAGGTAGCGTCGGACTTTGCCATGGAACTCGCATTCATCCCCAGTCCGTCGCGCGGAGTGCTCTACCTGGGCCCGATTCCGCTGCGCGGCTACGCGTTCTGCATCATCATCGGCGTCTTCGCGGCCGTCTGGATCGGCGGCAGGCGCTGGGCCGCCCGCGGCGGACAGAAGACCACGGTCGCGGACATCGCCGTATGGGCGGTGCCGTTCGGCTTGGTCGGTGGCCGTCTCTACCACGTGATCACGGATTACGAGCTCTACTTCGGCGCCGGCAAGAACTGGGTCAACGCCTTCAAGATCTGGGAGGGCGGTCTCGGCATCTGGGGCGCTGTCACCCTCGGCGCCCTCGGCGCCTGGATCGGCTGCCGCCGCCGCGGCATCCCCCTCCCCGCGTGGGCGGACGCGCTGGCCCCCGGTCTTGCCATCGCCCAGGCCTTCGGCCGCTGGGGCAACTGGTTCAACCAGGAGCTCTACGGCCGGCCGACCACTCTGCCCTGGGCGCTCAAGATCGACCCCGCGCACCGGCCCGTCGACACCCCCGACATCGCCACGTACCACCCGACCTTCCTCTACGAGTCACTGTGGTGCGTCGGCGCCGCCTTCCTGGTGATCTGGGCAGACCGGCGCTTCAAGCTCGGCCACGGGCGGGCCTTCGCGTTGTACGTCGCCGCGTACACGGTCGGCCGGTTCTGGATCGAGTCGCTGCGGGTCGACGACGCCCACCACATCCTGGGCATGCGGCTCAACGACTGGACGGCGATCGTCGTCTTCATCGGCGCTGTCGTGTACTTCGTCATCTCGGCGAAGCGGCACCCCGGCCGGGAGGAGATCGTGGAGCCAGCCGCGGTCGCGGCTGACGCCGCGGCTGACCCGGAGGCCGGCGAGGCCGCGGCCGACGATCCCGAGGTCGAAGCCGCCGCCGAGGACGCGGAGCCCGCTGTCGCGGCGGACGAGGCGCCGGACGACGAGGCGGAGGCCGAGTCCAAGGCCCCCGCCGAAGAGGCCAAGAAGTCCTGACGGCCCGCACATCCCACGGCCGCCGCACCCTCCGGGTGCGGCGGCCGTTTCGTTGCGCGTTTTCGCAGGTTAGGCAGGCTTTCCTTGCTGGAAACGAAGGGAACGGCAGCGTACGGTCGTGCTGTTCATCGGAAGGAACTGAGGCATCAGCCTCGGCCGGAGGGAGAAGTGCGCCATGTCGTCGTTGGCTTTCGAGACGGACTCAGGCGCTGCCCCCATGCACGTGATTCATCACGAGCACCGGGATGTGAACGGTGGCTGGCTGCGGCCCGCCGTGTTCGGGGCGATGGACGGCCTGGTGTCGAACCTGGCGCTGATCACCGGTGTGGCGGGCGGCGCGGTGTCGCCGCACATGATCGTGATCACCGGGCTGGCCGGGCTGGCCGGCGGTGCGTTCTCGATGGCGGCGGGAGAGTACACCTCCGTGGCCTCCCAGCGGGAGCTGGTTGAGGCGGAAGTCGCTCTCGAACGGCTGGAGCTGAGCCGTAACCCGCAGGACGAGCTGCGGGAGCTCGCGTCGCTCTACGTGTCGCGCGGCGTCGACCCGGAGCTCGCGCACGAGGTGGCGCGGCAGATGTCCGTGGACCCGGAGCAGGCGCTGGAGATACACGCCCGGGAAGAGCTGGGCATCGACCCGACCGATCTGCCGTCGCCGCTGGTCGCGGCCGGTTCGTCCTTCGCGTCCTTCGCGATCGGCGCGCTGCTGCCGGTGCTGCCGTACCTCCTGGGCGCGACGGCCCTCTGGCCCGCGCTGATCGTCGCCTTCACCGGGCTGTTCGCGTGCGGCGCCGCGGTGTCCAAGGTCACCGCCCGCTCGTGGTCCTTCAGCGGGCTCCGGCAGCTGGTCTTGGGTGGCGCGGCCGCAGGGGTTACCTTCGTTCTGGGCGCTTTGTTCGGTAACGCAGTCCGCTAGCGGTTGCCAGGCCACAAGCCTCTTGTTACCCGCGCGTTTCAGCCCGGCCAACAGGGGGCATCTCCTTGTGGCGCCGCGGGCAGAGCCGCCCGCGTCTCAACGGGAGCGACGCCGGCCGCATACTGCCTGCTCGTAGCGCCTTTCTGTCCACATGATGGAAGCGGACTATCCACTTTTCGGCCATCCGGCCATCATGTAACCTGCACGAAATCGCAGAGGGCCAACGTCGTCCCGGATGCGCATGACATATGCCGAATGACGACGACGGGAGAGCCGATGCGTTCCGCGTCCACGCAGCCCGAGCCCACCGGCTCCGGCTGGGCCCACATGGATGGGCGCCCCGCCCCGCAGGGGCTGTACGACCCGCGCAATGAGCACGACGCCTGTGGCGTCGGCTTCGTGGCCACCCTCACCGGCGAGGCTGACCACGCGCTTGTCGAGCAGGCGCTCACCGTACTGCGCAACCTGGAGCACCGCGGCGCCACCGGCGCCGAGCCCGATTCCGGCGACGGCGCCGGCATCCTGCTGCAGGTCCCGGACGCCTTCCTGCGCGAAGCCGCGGGATTCGAGCTCCCCGCCGCCGGCCACTACGCCGTCGGCATCGCCTTCCTCCCGGTCGAGGAAGAGGACCGTACGAAGGCCGTCGAGTCGATCGAGCGGATCGCCGCAGAAGAGGGCCTGACGGTCCTCGGCTGGCGCGAGGTGCCGGTCGCCCCCGAGTTGCTGGGCGCCACCTCGCGCACGACGATGCCCTACTTCTCCCAACTCTTCGTCACCGACGCGGAGAGCTCGCAGAAGGCGGGGATCGATCTTGACAGGCCCGCCTTCGTGCTGCGCAAGCGCGCCGAGCGCGAGGCCGACGTGTACTTCCCGTCGCTCTCGGCTCGTACGATCGTCTACAAGGGCATGCTGACCACCGGGCAGCTGGAGCCGTTCTTCCCGGACCTGTCCGACCGCCGGATCGCCACCGCGATCGCGCTGGTTCACTCCCGCTTCTCCACCAACACCTTCCCGAGCTGGCCGCTGGCCCACCCGTACCGGTTCGTGGCGCACAACGGTGAGATCAACACCGTCAAGGGCAACCGCAACTGGATGCGGGCCCGCGAGTCCCAGCTGGCCTCCGAGCTCTTCGGCGGGGACCTGGAGCGGGTCTTCCCGATCTGCACCCCGGGTGCCTCGGACACCGCGACCTTCGACGAGGTGCTGGAGCTGCTGCACCTCGGTGGCCGCTCGCTGCCGCACAGCGTGCTGATGATGATCCCCGAGGCGTGGGAGAACCACACCTCGATGGATCCGGCCCGCCGCGCCTTCTACCAGTACCACTCCACGCTGATCGAGCCCTGGGACGGCCCGGCCTGCGTCACCTTCACCGACGGCACCCAGGTCGGCGCGGTCCTGGACCGCAACGGTCTGCGCCCCGGCCGCTACTGGGTCACCGACGACGGCCTGGTCGTGCTCGCGTCCGAGTCCGGCGTGCTGGACATCGCCCCGGAGAAGGTGGTCCGCAAGGGCCGCCTGCAGCCCGGCCACATGTTCCTGGTCGACACCGCAGAGCACCGGATCATCGAGGACAGCGAGATCAAGGCCACGCTCGCGGCCGAGAACCCGTACAAGGAGTGGCTGGACGGCGGCCTGATCCACCTCAACGACCTGCCCGAGCGTGAGCACATCGTGCACACCCACGCCTCGGTCACCCGCCGCCAGCAGACCTTCGGCTACACCGAGGAAGAGCTGCGTGTCATCCTCGCGCCGATGGCCAAGACCGGCGGCGAGCCGCTGGGCTCCATGGGCACCGACTCGCCGATCGCGGCACTGTCGTCCCGCCCCCGGCTGCTCTTCGACTACTTCACCCAGCTGTTCGCGCAGGTCACCAACCCGCCGCTGGACGCCATCCGCGAGGAGCTGGTCACCTCGCTGATCAGCGCGGTCGGCCCGTCCGGCAACCTGCTGGAGCCCTCCCCGGCATCCTGTCGCAACATCACCCTGCCCTTCCCGGTGATCGACAATGACGAGCTGGCCAAGCTCATCCACATCAACGCCGACGGCGACCTGCCGGGCCTGAAGGCCGCGACCCTGTCCGGCCTCTACCGGGTCTCCGGCGGCGGCGAGGCACTGGCCACCCGCCTGGCGGAGATCTGCGCCGAGGCCGACGCCGCCATAGAGGACGGCGCCCGCCTCATCGTGCTGTCCGACCGGCACTCCGACGCCGAGCACGCGCCGATCCCGTCGCTGCTGCTCACCTCGGCGGTCCACCACCACCTGATCCGCACCAAGCAGCGCACCCAGGTCGGCCTGATCGTCGAGGCCGGCGACGTCCGCGAGGTGCACCATGTCGCGCTGCTGATCGGCTACGGCGCCGCCGCCGTGAACCCGTACCTGGCGATGGAGTCGGTCGAGGACCTGCTGCGCGCCGGAACGTTCCTTCAGGGCATCGAGCCCGAGGTGGCGCTGAAGAACCTGATCAAGGCGCTCGGCAAGGGCGTCCTGAAGGTGATGTCCAAGATGGGCATCTCCACCGTCGCCTCCTACCGTGGCGCGCAGGTCTTCGAGGCCATCGGCCTGGAGGCCGAGTTCGTCGACACGTACTTCCACGGCACCGACACCAAGATCGGCGGCGCCGGTCTCGACGTCATCGCCCAGGAGGCCGCCGCCCGGCACGCCAAGGCCTACCCGGCCTCCGGCATCCCCGCCGCGCACCGCCGGCTGGAGATCGGCGGCGAGTACCAGTGGCGCCGCGAGGGCGAGCCGCACCTGTTCGACCCCGACACCGTCTTCCGGCTGCAGCACTCCACGCGCTCGCGCCGCTACGACATCTTCAAGCAGTACACCCGGCGCGTCGACGAGCAGGCCGAGCGCCTGATGACGCTGCGCGGCCTGTTCAAGTTCAAGAACCCCGAAGACACGGCGCGCGAGCCGATCTCCATCGACGAGGTCGAGCCGGTCTCCGAGATCGTCAAGCGCTTCTCCACCGGTGCCATGTCCTACGGCTCCATCTCGCTGGAGGCGCACCAGACGCTGGCCATCGCCATGAACCAGCTCGGCGGCAAGTCCAACACCGGCGAGGGCGGCGAGGACGCCGACCGGCTGTACGACCCGGCGCGCCGCTCCGCGATCAAGCAGGTCGCCTCCGGCCGCTTCGGCGTGACCAGCGAGTACCTGGTCAACGCGGACGACATCCAGATCAAGATGGCCCAGGGCGCCAAGCCCGGCGAGGGCGGCCAGCTGCCCGGCCACAAGGTCTACCCGTGGATCGGCAAGACCCGGCACTCCACGCCGGGCGTCGGCCTGATCTCGCCGCCGCCGCACCACGACATCTACTCCATCGAGGACCTGGCTCAGCTGATCCACGACCTCAAGAACGCCAACCCGGCGGCCCGCATCCACGTGAAGCTGGTCTCCGAGGTCGGCGTCGGCACGGTCGCGGCGGGCGTCTCCAAGGCCCACGCCGATGTCGTACTGATCTCCGGCCACGACGGCGGCACCGGCGCCTCGCCGCTGACGTCGCTGAAGCACGCGGGCGGTCCCTGGGAGCTCGGCCTGGCCGAGACCCAGCAGACGCTGCTGCTCAACGGCCTGCGCGACCGCATCGTCGTCCAGACCGACGGCCAGCTCAAGACCGGCCGCGACGTCGTCATCGCCGCCCTGCTGGGCGCCGAGGAGTTCGGCTTCGCGACCGCCCCGCTGGTGGTCTCCGGCTGCGTCATGATGCGCGTCTGCCACCTGGACACCTGCCCGGTCGGCATCGCCACCCAGAACCCGGTCCTGCGGGACCGCTTCTCCGGCAAGGCCGAGTACGTGGTGAACTTCTTCGAGTTCATCGCGCAGGAGGTCCGCGAGCTGCTCGCCGAGCTGGGCTTCCGTACGCTCGAGGAGGCCGTCGGCCACGCCGAGCTGATCGACACCAGCCAGGCGATCGACCACTGGAAGGCGCAGGGCCTCGACCTGGCCCCGATCTTCTACGTGCCCGAGCTGCCCGAGGGCGCCGCTCTGCACCGTACGGTCGAGCAGGACCACAGCCTGGAGAAGGCGCTGGACAACGAGCTGATCGAGCTCGCCAAGGATGCGCTGGAGAACGGCGACCCGGTCCGTGCCCAGGTCAAGGTGCGTAACGTCAACCGCACGGTCGGCACCATGCTCGGCCACGAGGTGACCAAGAAGTACGGTGGCGCGGGCCTTCCCGAGGACACCATCGACATCACCCTCACCGGCTCGGCCGGCCAGTCGTTCGGTGCCTTCCTCCCCAAGGGCGTGACCCTGCGCCTGGAGGGCGACGCCAACGACTACGTCGGCAAGGGCCTGTCCGGCGGCCGCGTCATCGTCCGCCCGGACCGGGGCGCCGACCACCTCGCCGAGTACTCGACCATCGCGGGCAACACCATCGCGTACGGTGCGACCGGCGGAGAGCTGTTCCTGCGCGGCCGCACGGGCGAGCGCTTCTGCGTCCGCAACTCCGGTGCCACGGTCGTCTCGGAGGGCGTGGGCGACCACGGCTGCGAGTACATGACCGGCGGCCGGGCGGTTGTGCTGGGCGAGACGGGACGTAACTTCGCGGCCGGCATGTCCGGCGGCATCGCGTACGTCCTCGACCTGAACCCGGACAACGTCAACCCCGGCATGGTGAACGTCGAGGCGCTGGACGCGGACGACATCAAGTGGCTGCACGACGTCGTGCGCCGCCACCAGGAGGAGACCGGCTCGACGGTGGCCGAGAAGCTCCTCGCCGACTGGGGGAACACCCTCAACCGCTTCGGCAAGGTCATGCCGAGGGACTACAAGGCAGTGCTCGCCGCCAAGAACGCCGCCGAGCAGGCCGGACTCAGCGAGTCCGAGACCACCGCGAAGATGATGGAGGCGGCAAATGGCTGACCCGAAGGGCTTCCTCACCACGCCCCGCGAGACGGCCCCGACCCGTCCCGTCGAGGAGCGCAAGCAGGACTGGAACGAGGTCTACGTCCCCGGCGGCCTGCTGCCGATCATCACCAAGCAGGCCGGCCGCTGCATGGACTGCGGCATCCCGTTCTGCCACAACGGCTGTCCGCTGGGGAACCTCATCCCCGAGTGGAACGACTACGCCTACCGCGAGGACTGGCAGGCCGCCTCCGAGCGGCTGCACGCCACGAACAACTTCCCGGAGTTCACCGGGCGGCTGTGCCCGGCGCCCTGCGAGTCGGCGTGTGTGCTGGGCATCAACCAGCCCGCCGTCACCATCAAGAACGTCGAAGTCACCATCATCGACAAGGCATGGGACAGCGGCGACGTCACCCCGCAGCCCCCGGAGCGCCTCTCCGGCAAGACCGTCGCCGTCATCGGCTCCGGCCCGGCCGGTCTCGCCGCCGCCCAGCAGCTGACCCGGGCCGGTCACACGGTCGCGGTGTACGAGCGCGCCGACCGCATAGGCGGCCTGCTGCGCTACGGCATCCCCGAGTTCAAGATGGAGAAGCGGCACATCAACCGCCGTATCGAGCAGATGCGCGCGGAGGGCACCAAGTTCCGTACCGGTGCCCAGGTCGGCACCGACATCGACGGTGCCAAGCTGCGCCTCCGGTACGACGCCGTGGTCATCGCCGCTGGTGCCACGCAGGCGCGCGACCTGCCGGCGCCGGGGCGTGAGCTCAAGGGCATCTACCAGGCCATGGAGTACCTGCCGCTGTCCAACAAGGTGCAGGAGGGCGACTTCGTCACCCCGCCGGTCACCGCCGAGGGCAAGCACGTGGTCGTCATCGGCGGCGGCGACACCGGCGCGGACTGCGTCGGCACCGCCCACCGCCAGGGCGCGGCCTCGGTCACCCAGCTGGAGATCATGCCCCGGCCGAGCGACGACCGCCCGGCCCACCAGCCCTGGCCGACCATGCCGATGACGTACAAGGTCACCTCGGCGCATGAGGAGGGCGGCGAGCGGGTCTACGCCGTCAACACCGTGAAGTTCGAGGGCGACGAGGACGGCAACGTCAAGGCGCTGCATCTGATCGAGGTCGTCTTCGAGGACGGGAATTTCGTCCCGCAGCCCGGCACCGAGAAGGTCATCCCGGCCGAGCTGGTCACCCTGGCCATGGGCTTCACCGGCACCGACCAGAAGAACGGCCTGATCGAGCAACTGGGCCTGGAGCTGGACGCGCGCGGCAACATCGCGCGGGACGGCGCGTACGCGACCAACGTCGACGGCGTCTTCGTCGCCGGTGACGCAGGCCGCGGCCAGTCGCTCATCGTGTGGGCCATCGCCGAGGGCCGGTCCGCCGCCCGCGCCGTGGATCGCTTCCTCACCGGCACCAGCACCCTGCCGGCCCCGATCCGCCCCACGGACCGCCCGCTGACGGTCTGACAGCGACACCACCACCAGCGTTTCCGTACAACGGCGTACGGAACGAAAGCACGGCGCCCGCCCCCACCCGACCGGGGGCGGGCGCCGTGGCGTGTGCGGGGGGGTCAGCCGTGGGTTCAGCCGTGTGTCCGGCCCAGGACGAGGACCTGGATGGCCAGCACCGCCGCGCCGCGCGCCCAGCGCCGATATTCGTCGCCGCCCGCTACACGCTGCCGGGCATCATCGCGCACGAGTCCGCGCGGCGCGGCGGCGTCCGGCTGGACATCCCGGACTTCGGGGACGCGCCCGCGTAGCCGCGTTCGAGGGGGTCAGGGCCCGCTGTCAGGTGTCGCACTCCAGCACCGTGCAGCACAGCGTGCAGCGTGCCCTGACCCGGCCCCGTACGGGCACGCGGATCCGCTGATGGCAGGTGGGGCAGGGGAACGACACCCGCAGCGGGCCGGCGGTCCCCCGTCCCTCGAAGACGTACCCGGCAGAGGGGAGGGCGGTGCCGGCCCGCCGGTCCTTGGCGTAGCGGCGCCGACCCGCCCAACCGCTGCCCAGGAGGGGCGGATGGCGCAGGTCCTGCTGCGCGAGGGCCAGGCCGGCCCGGTAGGCGTCACGGCCCTGCGGGCTGGTGAACCACGGCTCGATGTCGTCCCCGAAGGCCAGCGCGCGCTTGGCGAGTACGTAGCCGAACTCCTCGGGCGTGAGATAGCCCAGCTTGGACGCGGACATCAGGACCCGCTCCCCACGCCGGGCCGGCTCCTCGCGGTAGGAGTCCAGCAGCAGCCAGCCCGCGCCCAGATAGGCCGTCGCTGTGTCGGTCAGGATCTCATTGTCCCGCGTGCCGGGAAACTCCAGGTCCAAGCGGTGCAGGAAGACATGCATCACCTCATGGGCGAGCGCCGCGCCCACGTCGCGGCGGTCCTCCTTGAAGCGCGCGTGCAGCTCGATGAAGTACTCCGGGCCCGCCTCCAGCTCCACATTCCCCGCGTGCACCATGTCCCGGAAGCTCACCACCATCCGCGCCTCCGGCAGCCGGAAGTGCCGCACCATGACCTGCGCCACGCGCTGCGCGCCCAGGAATGGATCCTCGTCCGCCGGGAAGTCCACCGCCTCGGGGCGCACACTCGCCGGGAAGCTGTTCACCAGGTCCGACGACATCCGCTTGTACAGCGCCGTCAGCGCGGCCCTGATCGTCCCGAGGTGCGGAAACCCGTGCACGATCGGGTTCGCTGCCGGGCTGCCCGGGTCTGCCTGTTGGGTCACCTGCGCCTCCCCCGGCGACGGCTCCGTCGCCTCCGAGGTTACGCGTCGAGCCACGCCGTTGGCAGAACCTTTCTCTGCCGCCGGCCCTTACGCGTCGACCCCCGCCGTTGTGGCTGTACCCGGCGGCCCGTCGCCGGTCGCGGATCCGGCGACCGGTATTCCCACCTCCGCCAGCCGCTCTGCGGCGGAGGCATCCTCGCCGCCGGCCGCCTGGTAGACGCTGACCAGCAGCCGGCCGCCCGGCTCGACCAGGGCCAGGGTGTGGCGTACGAGATCGCCGAGGCGGGCCCGGGGGACGCAGTCGGCCAAGACATGGACGAAGGTGAAGCGCCGCCCGTCCGCCGGCCGCCAGTCCAGCGCTTTGCCGGTTTCGATCCGGTCCGCCCAGTGCGGGAGCCGCTGCCGGGCCAAGCCGACAAGGCCGGGGGCGATGTCGATGCCGTACGGCTCCATCGCCCGGCCGCGCTCGGCGGCCCACGCGCGGACGGACTCCATCAGCAGGCCGTTCGCGCAGCCGACGTCCAGGAAGGTGCCGTCCCGGTGCAGGGCTTCGGCGATCATCGAGCGGCGGGCCCGCCACTCCTCCGGGCCGCCGCCGAAGCCGGAACCCCCTTCGGGGGTGGTGGCGCGCAGGTAGGCCGGCTCCAGGAGTCGTGTGCTGTCGGCCGAAGTAGGAGGCGTCGTCCTGCGCGCAGTAGGAGCGGGCGGCATCGAGTATGGCGGTGAGGTCAGGGCCGGGCAGCGGGGCTCCGGGCGGAGGCCTGACTCGCGTTTTCAGCCCTC
Organism: Streptomyces soli; assembly: GCF_003999195.1. Classification (GTDB taxonomy): domain Bacteria; phylum Actinomycetota; class Actinomycetes; order Streptomycetales; family Streptomycetaceae; genus Actinacidiphila; species Actinacidiphila soli. The sequence goes on along the minus strand of NZ_RJVR01000248.1, from coordinate 3,825 downwards.
AGCCAACCCCCGTGCGCTGCCCGTGGCGCATGCGGCAGCATGGCCGTATGTCCGTACTGACGCGCGCCGAAGCGCAGACCCGAGCCCGGTTCCTCGACGTTCACCGCTATGTGATCGACCTCGACCTCGACCGGGGTGACGAGACCTTCGGTTCCAGTACGGTGATCCACTTCACCGCGCGCGAGGCGGGCGACACCTTCGTCGACATACAGCCCGTCGCCCTTCACCGCGCCGTGCTGGACGGCCGGGAGCTGGACCCCGCCGCGCTGGAGGACAACCGGCTGCCGCTCACCGGGCTCGCCGCCGGACCGCACGAGCTGCGCATCGAGGCCGACATGCGCTACTCCCGCACCGGCGAGGGCATGCACCGCTTCACCGACCCCGCCGACGGCGAGACGTATCTCTACACCCAGATGTCCCTGGAGGACGTCCGCAGCGTCATCGCCGCCTTCGACCAGCCGGACCTGAAGGCCGTCTTCGAGGTCAGCGTCACCGCCCCGCCCGCCTGGACCGTCCTGGGCAACGGTGTCGCGCAGCGCACCGGCGAAGGCCGCTGGCAGCTCGCCCCGACCCCGCTGATCAGTACGTATCTGCTCGCGATCGCCGCCGGCCCCTGGCACTCCGTGCGCACCGAGCACGCCGGGCTGCCCTTCGGCCTGCATTGCCGCCGTTCGCTGGCGCCGCACCTCGACACGGACGCCGACGAGTTGTTCGACATCACCCGCCGCTGCTTCGACCGCTACCACGAGATCTTCGAGGAGCCGTACCCCTTCGACTCCTACGACCAGGCCTTCGTGCCGGAGTTCAACTTCGGCGCCATGGAGAACCCCGGACTGGTCACCTTCCGCGACGAGTTCGTCTACCGTTCCGCCGTCACCGACACCGAGCGCCAGACCCGGGGCATGGTCATCGCCCACGAGATGGCCCACATGTGGTTCGGCGACCTCGTCACCCTCCAGTGGTGGGACGACATCTGGCTCAACGAGTCCTTCGCCGAGTACATGGGCTTCCAGGTGCTGTCCGAGGCCACCGGCTTCAGCGACACCTGGACCGACTTCGCCGTCACCCGCAAGGGCTGGGGCTACGACGCCGACCAGCGGCCCACCACCCACCCCGTCGCCCCCGACGCCGAGGCCGTCCACGACACCGCCTCGGCCCTGTCCAACTTCGACGGCATCTCGTACGCCAAGGGCGCCTCCGCCCTGCGCCAGCTCGTCGCCTGGCTCGGCGAGAAGGACTTCCTGGCAGGCATCAACGACCACTTCGCCCGCCACCGCTTCGGCAACGCCACCCTCGCCGACTTCCTGGACTCCCTCGCCCGCGCCACCGACCGCGACGTCCACACCTGGGCCGAGCAGTGGCTGCGCACCACCGGCGTCGACACCCTCACCCCCGAGGTCACCGAGACGGCGGACGGCTGGCGGTTCGCCATCGGCCGCACCGGCTCCCGCCCGCACCGCATCACCGTCAGCCTGTACGACCAGGCGGACAGCGACCCGGCGCGGCTGCTGGCCCGCGACCGCTTCTCCACCGACGTCCCCGGCGAGCCGATCGACTTCACCGGGCCGCGCCCCGACCTCGTGCTGCTCAACGACGGCGACCTCACCTACGCCAAGGTCCGCTTCGACGAGCAGTCCTGGGCCACCGTCGCCGCCGCGCTGCGCGGCCTGCCCGACGCCCTGTCCCGGGCCGTGATCTGGAACGCCGCCCGCGACCAGGTCCGCGACGGCGAACTGGCCCCCAGCGCTTCCGCTGGGAGGTGCCCCCAGCCCGCCGCCTACCTTGACGTCGTCCGCGCCCACCTGCCGTACGAGACCGACATCGCCGTCATCGAAGGCGTACTCACCTTCGCCCGCACCCAGATCGCCGACCGTTACCTCCCCGACGAGCAGCGCCCCGCCGCCCTCGCCACCCTGGAGGCCGTCGCGCGCGAACTGCTGCCCCGCCACCCGCTGGTCGCCGCCCGCACCCTCATCGCGGTCACCACCGACGCCGCCGAACTCCGCGACTGGCTCACCGCGGAGGCCGTCAGCGGCGGCCCCCGCGTCGACCCCGAACTGCGCTGGCGGCTGCTGCTCCGCCTGTCCGTCCTGGGCGCCGCCACCGCCGCCGACATCGACGCCGAACTCGCCCGCGACCCCAGCGCCACCGGCCAGGAAGGCGCCGCCCGCTGTCGGGCCGCCCTCCCCGACCCGGCGAGCAAGCAGGCGGCCTGGGCCACCCTCTTCGACAGCGACGACCTGTCCAACTACCTCTTCACCGCCACCGCCCAGGGCTTCTGGCAGCCCGAACACCGCGATCTCGTACGGGACTTCGTGCCCCGCTACTTCCCCGCCGCCACCGCGCTGGCCGCCCGCCGGGGCCCCGCCCTCGCCGAGGCCGCCGGCCGCTACGCCTTCCCCGTCCCGGCCGTCGACGCCGACACCCTCCGCCTCGGCGAGGAATGCCTGCGCGACGCCGACCCCACCCCCGCGCTGCGCCGCAGGCTCGCCGACCAGCTCGACGATTTGGCCCGGGCCCTACGTGTACGGGGCATATGGGCCTAGCCGCGCAGGGCCGCGCCCACGGGTGCGGCCCGACGGCCCGGACGATTGCGAAGCTGCGCCGCACCCGGCGGCGCAGCCGACTACAGGACCGAGTGCGTCACGGTTCCGGTGTAGTCGCCTGCCAGGACTGAGGCGGGCACCGAGATGATCAGCGTCGGATTCCACGTCACACCGGTTACCGGGCCACCTGACTGCAGGCTGAACGCAGTTCGGGAGATGCTCAGGTTCTGTGCCTGCGCCGACGTGACCTGTCCGGGCGTGGCGGTACCGCTGCCGGTCTGCGCGGTTACTGGTCCCGACCATTGAGAGACGCTGCTTTTCGGGATGGTCCGGGCTGGAGAGCCGCCCCCCGAGGTGAAGTCCGTTGCGGAGACGGTGGCCGTCCAGGAGGAAAAACCGCTGGCGTCGACCGTCACTGACCCCAGGTGTCCGCTGATTGTTCCCCCAGGTGTCCCACTGCTGAGATTCGCCGATGCCGGTACCGTGATCGAGAGCTGACTGGCGGCGCAGTCCGCCGTCGTAATGGTGTTGGTGTCCAGTGTGACCGCGCCATTACGTGCCAGGACCCTGCCGCTGATCACCACGCCCGTGGTCACCGTGATGGATGTCAGGGCCAGGATGTTGCCCCTGAAGGAGGAACCCGTCCCGAGGGTGGCGGAGCTGCCCACCTGCCAGAAGACGTTGCAGGCCTGTGCTCCGTTGATGAGGTTGACGTCGCTCGCCGACGCCGTGGTCAAGGTCGAGCCCATCCGGAAGATGAAGACGGCGTTGGGGTCGCCCTGGGCGTCCAGCGTGACCGTCCCGGTGAGTCCCATCGACGACCCGGAAGAGTAGACGCCAGGCGTCAGCGTTGTCCCACCGAGATCGGCCGAAACGGTTACCCCGGGTCCCCGGCCGGCCGCGTCGTTGTAGGCGGAGGTCAGGTCGGACTGCAGGGCCCTTGCAAAGTTGAATTCCTCTGACGTTTCCGCTGGTCATCGGCGGATGCCGAGGAGGTCGAGTGGGGCGGTGAAGGGCTCGTAGGACAGGTCACGGACGGCTTCGGCCATGTTCGTGGCGCCGGTGGCGCGTAACCGGTTGAGAGCGGTGTTGCGCAAGGTGGCCATGTTCTCGGGGCCGTGGCCAGTGCGGATCTGGGAGCGGTCTTCGTCCCAGAGAGTGTCCCGCACGTAGTGGATCTTGTTGTCGGATAGGGGGCGCCGTTTTCCGGCGCCCCCCTCCTCAGAACCGTGCTTGCCACTCGTCGCGGCACACGGCTCAAGCAGCCCGCAGGGGCGGT
>NZ_RJVR01000350.1 GCF_003999195.1 Streptomyces soli | reverse complement strand
TCAAAACCCACACCACTTACGACGAAGCGACCGCCTGGTCGCACCACGCCCAACCCCATGCCGCTTGACACCCAACGACATGGGGTGTCTGACCCGACCCGCGGCCGACGACGGCCCGGCACACCAGGTGCAGTCCGCCGTGTGCCGGGCCGTCTGTGCCCCGGTCATCCCGTGCCCCGGTCAGTCCTCGCCTGGAGAGTCCGACTCCCCCAGACTCCGTCTGGGAAGTGCCCCCACGGTGATTTAGCGGACCGGAGGCGAACCGAGCCCTCGAAAAAGGGGCTCAGTTGCCGCTGAACTCCTCGTACGCCTGGAGGACCTCTTCTGTGGGGCCGTCCATCCGCAGTTCGCCCTTCTCGAGCCACAGGACGCGGTCGCAGGTGTCGCGGATCGACTTGTTGTTGTGGCTGACGAGGAAGACCGTGCCGGCCTCCTTGCGGAGCTCGCGGATGCGTTCCTCGGAGCGTTTCTGGAACGTGCGGTCGCCGGTGGCGAGGGCCTCGTCGATCATGAGGACGTCGTGGCTCTTGGCGGCGGCGATGGAGAAGCGCAGGCGGGCCGCCATGCCGGAGGAGTACGTGCGCATGGGCAGGGAGATGAAGTCGCCCTTCTCGTTGATGCCGGAGAAGTCGACGATCTGCTGGTAACGGTCGCGGATCTCCTCCTGGGACATGCCCATCGCGAGGCCGCCGAGGATCACGTTGCGCTCGCCCGTCAGGTCGTTCATCAGGGCCGCGTTCACGCCGAGCAGCGACGGCTGGCCCTCGGTGAAGACCTTGCCGCTCTCGGCGGGCAGCAGGCCTGCCACGGCCCGCAGCAGGGTCGACTTGCCCGAGCCGTTCGAGCCGATCAGGCCGACGGCCTCACCGCGGTAGGCGGTGAAGGTGACCCCGCGTACGGCGTGCACCTTGCGGACGTTGGGGTTGCCCTTGCGGGTGACGATCCGCGAGAGGGCCGCGACCGCGCTGCCCTTGCCGGCGCCGGCGCCGTGCACTCGGTAGACGATGTGCAGGTCGTCCACGATGACGGTGGGGATCTTCTCGTTCGGGGACTCAGCCACGACCGTACTGCTCCTCGGCCTTCCAGAAGTAGACGAAGCCCCCGACGCCCGCGACGAGCGCCCAGCCCAGGGCCAGGACCCAGACATGCGGGGGAAGTTGGGCCGCCGTGTAGCTGCTGATGAGCGCGAACCGCATCAGGTCGATGTAGACGGCGGCCGGATTCAGGTCGAGCAGCAGCTTGACGAAGCCCGGCGCGCTGGCCGCGAAGTGGCTGATGCTGTACATGACGCCGGACATGTACATCCAGGTGCGCAGGATGAACGGCATCAGCTGGGCCAGGTCGGTCATCTTGCTGCCCAGCCGGGCCATGGCCAGGGCCAGACCGGCGTTGAAGACGCTCTGCAGGAACAGGGCGGGGATCGTGAGCAGCCAGGACCAGGTGGGGACCTCGCCGGTCATGAGCACGATGGAGAAGAGCACCAGCATCGACATCAGCAGCTGCTGGAGCTGCATCAGCGTGAACGCGATCGGCATCGACGCCCGGGGGAAGTGCAGCGCCCGGATCAGCCCCAGGTTGCCGGAGACGGCCTTGACGCCGGACATCACCGAGGACTGGGTGAAGGTGAAGATGAAGACGCCGGTGACCAGGAAGGCGATGAAGTTGTCGACGCCCTTGCTGGTGTGGAGCAGCAGGCCGAAGATCAGGTAGTAGACGGCCGCGTTCAGCAGCGGCGTCATGACCTGCCACAGCTGACCCAGCTTGGCCTGGGTGTACTGGGCGGACACCTTGGCCCGCGCGAAGGCAGAGATGAAGTGCCGTCGCGCCCACAGCTGCCGTACGTAGTCGCCCAGCCCTGGCCTGGCCCCGCTGACCGCGAGGCCGTACTTGGCCGCCAGCTCGGCCGACGACAGTCCGGTGTCGTCCGAGGGCGCCGGCACGGCACCGACGGCGACCGCACCGTCGTGCTTTGTCTCGCTCACAGTTGACACTTTCGTCCTCTAGGTGGCGCGACCGGTACGGGCCCGGGTTCGCGCCGAAGCTCTCAGTTCCGAGCTTGTCAGATGATCGGGGGTCGGCCCAGTCGAGTGAGGCGCCACACCGTACGCCACCTCATCGGCCGGCGAGGACCGCACGGTGTGGTCCAGCCTTCCCGGAATCCGCCGAACCAGGCCTTCAGCCCCGCACGGGACGGGCGGCGGACCAGGGTGAGCAGCATCCAGGTGCCGAGATAGGCCGGGACGAGCGGCCAGGGCAGGTTGCGGCGGGCCAGCCACACCCGGTTGCGGGCCACCATGCGGTGGTAGACCGCGTGCCGGCTGGGCGCGGTGAGGGGGTGGTTCAGGACCATGTCCGACCGGTAGTCGATCAGCCAGCCGGCGTCGAGCGCCCGCCAGGCCAGGTCGGTCTCCTCGTGAGCGTAGAAGAACTCGTCCGGCAGGCCGCCGACCTGCGCGAAGACCGACGTACGGACCGCGTTGGCGCCGCCGAGGAAGGTGGTGACCCGCGAGGAGCGCATCGGGTCGGCGGCGCGCAGCCGGGGGACGTGCCGGCGCTGGGTGGTGCCGCTCTCCGGGTCGGCGATCCGGAAGCTGATGATGCCCAGCTCGGGATCGGCGGCGAAGGCCTGGCGGACCAGCTCGCCGGTGTCCTCGTTGGGGAGCAGTCCGTCGTCGTCGAGGAAGAGCAGGATGTCGACGTCTCGGCCGCCGGGCCCGAAGGCCTCGATGCCGACGTTGCGGCCGCCGGGGATGCCCAGGTTCACGGGCAGCTCCACGGTGCGGATGCCGGCCGGCAGCTCAGGCAGCGGAGAGCCGTTGCCGACCACGGCGATCTCGATCGCGGAGCCGTGCTGCTTGGCGACCGAGTCCAGCAGGTCACGAAGCTCCTCGGGACGGTTGCCCATGGTGATGATCACCGCCCCGAGCCTGAGCTGCTGGGTCCCCGACGGCGCGCTCACCGCAGCCTGCTCGATGCCAGGATGCTGACCAGGTGCAGCACGGTCTGCAGTACGGCGATCGCGGCCAGGGCTGTGACGGCGATCCGGGTGAAGAGCAGATCGCCGTGGATCGTGTCGGCGATGGCGGCGACCAGGATCACCAGGGAGGCCTCGACGCCGCCCACCAGGCGGTGGAACTTCAGCGCGGCGGCGGCCTTGCGGGCCAGCGCCAGCCCGGAGGAGCGGGGCGCGGACGCGGCGTCCTCCACGGCGGGCAGGCCGCTGCGGGAGCGGGCCACGTCCACCAGGTCGGTCTCGGCCTTGATCAGGATCGCGCCGAGCGCGGCGAGCGTCCCCAGGAAGGCCCAGCCCCAGTGGGTGGAGCCGCCGTCCTGGTGGAAGATGTCCGCCGCGCGCATGCCGAACCCGACCAGCAGGGCCGCCTCGGACAGGTAGTGGCCCACCCGGTCGAGGTAGACGCCGGTGATCGAGGTCTGCTTGCGGTAGCGGGCCAGCTCGCCGTCCACGCAGTCCAGCAGCAGGTACAGCTGGATGAGCAGGGCGCCGAGCACCGCCCCGGCGAGGCCGGGGATCAGCAGTGCGGCGCCGGCCGCTATACCGGCGACGATCATCAGCCCGGTGTACTGGTTGGCGCTGAGCGGGGAGTTGAGCAGGTGCCGGGTGCACCGCAGCGAGATCTCTCGCATGTACAGGCGCCCGGCCCAGTGCTCACCGTTGCGCCGGTCCTTGATGCCGCCGGGGTGAACGACCGGGCGCAGTTCAGCTACTGATGGTTTTGGCATAGTCGGCGTATGCGTCCCTGATCTCGTCGGTGGAAAGGTCCAGGTGCTCCAGGATGGTGAAGCGCCCGGGGCGGGTCTGTGGGGCGTACTCGACGGCCTTGACGAACTCGCCTTCGGTGAAGCCGATTTCGCCGGGCGTTGTCGGCAGCCCGTGGCGGTGCAGCACCTCGGCGAAGAGACCGGCCTCGTCCTTGGCGCCGCGCAGGAACATCGCGAAGGCCGCGCCGATGCCGACCTGCTCGCCGTGGGCGGCGGCCCGCTTCGGGTAGAGCAGGTCGAAGGCGTGGCTGATCTCGTGGCAGGCGCCGGACGACGGGCGGGTGTCGCCGCTGATCGACATGGCGATGCCGGACAGGACCAGCGCCTCGGCCAGCACGGTGAGGAACCCGTCGTCACCGACGCCACCGGGTTGGCGCAGGACGGACTCACCGGCCGAGCGGGCCATGGCGGCGGCCAGGCCGTCGATGGGCTCCCCGTTCACGCGGTGGGACAGCTCCCAGTCCGCGATGGCCGAGATATTGGAGATCGCGTCGCCGATGCCGGACCGTACGAAGCGGACCGGGGCCTCGCGGATCACCTCCAGGTCGATGACCAGGGCGATCGGGGTCGGCACACCGTACGAGCCGCGCCCGTTGTCGTTGTCCAGCGTGGACACCGGCGAGCAGATGCCGTCGTGCGACAGGTTCGTGGCGACCGCGACCATCGGCAGGCCGACCCGGGCGGCCGCGTACTTCGTCGCGTCGATGATCTTGCCGCCGCCGAGCGCCACGACCGCGTCGTACCGCCGGCCCCTTATGGCGTCGGCGAGCTTGACCGCGCCGTCGATCGTGCCGCCGGCGACCTCGAACCAGTCGGCGCCGGGCAGCGCGGGGGCGAGCCGCTCGCGCAGCTTGGCGCCGGAGCCGTTGCTCATCGCGATGGCGAGCTTGCCGGAGCTGGAGATCCGCTGGTCGGCGAGGAGGACGGCGAGATCGTCCAGCGCGCCGGTGCGGATGTCGACGACGACCGGCGAGGGGATCAGCCTCGTCAGTACTGGCACGCGATCTCCCGGGCACGCTTGAGGTCGTCGTGGTTGTCGATCTCGACCCACGAGACCTCGCCGATGGGGGCGACGTCGACTTGGAAGCCGCGGTTGACCAGTTCCTGGTAGCCGTCCTCATAGTAGAGCTGCGGGTCGCGCTCGTACGTGACCTTGAGCGCGTCGGCGAGGTCGGCGGCGGCGTCGGCTTCGATGAGGGTCACACCGATGTACTCGCCGGTCGCTGTGGCGGGCTCCATGAGCTTGGTGATGCGCCGGACACCCGTGCCGTCGGCGGTGATGACCTTCATCTCCTCGTCGGCGAGCTTCTTCACCGTGTCGAGGGCGAGGATGATCTTCTGGCCCTGTCCCCGGGCTGCGAGCAGGGTCTGCTCGACGGAGACCGGGTGGACGGTGTCACCGTTGGCGAGGATGACGCCTTCCTTGATGACGTCCCGGGCGCACCACAGGGAGTACGCGTTGTTCCACTCCTCGGCCTTGTCGTTCTCGACGAGGTGGAGCTTGACGCCGTACCTGGCCTCCAGGGCCGCCTGGCGCTCGTACACGGCCTCCTTGCGGTAGCCCACGACGATCGCGGCGTCGGTCAGGCCGACCTCGGCGAAGTTGCCGAGAGTGAGGTCGAGGACGGTGGTGCTCCCCTGTCCCGCCGGGTCCACCGGCACCAGTGCCTTGGGCAGGGCGTCGGTGTAGGGGCGCAGACGCCGTCCGGCGCCGGCGGCCAGCACGAGGCCGATCATGCGGGTTCTCCTGTTTCGTCGTGTACTGCGGGTGCTTGCGAGGACACCCAGAAGCGGATGCTCTCGGTGAGCACCACCACCGTCAGCGCGACAGCCAGGGCTATCAGGGCGACGGTGAGGCCCGAGCCGCCCGCCAGAGCGGCGGAGGCCGCGGTCACCACCAGCGCCCTGCCCTCTTGTCCGCCGATAACGCGTACCAGAGCCCGAGGCGGCGCCCCGGTACCGCCGCGGATGCGGTACACCGTGTCGTAGTGATGGTAGGCGACGGCGGCCACCAGCCCGAAAGCGGCAGGCAACGCTTCATTCACCTGGGAGACAGCCGCCAGCACCAGGATGGTCGTGAATTCGCCGGCGCGGAAGACCGGTGGGACCAGCCAGTCCAGCGGGCCCTTCAGCGGCCGGGCGACGGCCAGGCCCGAGGTCAGTACGTAGCCCGCCGCGGCCAGGACCGGCCACCAGCTGCCGCGCGGGGCGAAGGCCGACGTGGCGATGATCACGCCGGCGCCGAGCAGCGCCACCGCCGGGGCGGTGAAGGCCGGCAGCCGCCGGGCGGGTCCCCTGAGCGCGGCCGCGACGCCCTCCGCCAGCGGCCCGGAGTCGGCCAGCTCGGCCAGCGCCAGGGCGGCGCGGTCGGTGCACGTGGCCCTGCGGGTCAGGGAGCGCAGCAGACGGCCGCCCGTGGTGTAGCACGCCGCGAAGGCGCAGCCCACGATCAGGACGTAGAAGGTGATGCGCGGCGTGGTGGCCGCGGTGAGCACCGCTATCAGCGCCCAGCGCTCACCGATCGGCAGCACTATCATCCGGCGCAGCCAGACCGTCCAGCCGACGCTGTCGAGCTTGCCGGACAGGGCGGCGGTGGGGCTGGACCCCGCCAATTCACCGAGTGCCGTCGCGTCGTGGTTGGCCTCGTTGAAGGCGAAGTCCACCACATGGCGGCAGGTCTGCAGGACCATCGCGCCCAGCGCCAGGGCCCATACGTCATCGCCGCCACGGGCCGCGCCCAGTGCGAGGCCCGCGTAGTAGGCGTACTCCTTGGCCCGGTCGAAGGTCGCGTCGAGCCAGGCGCCGAGCGTCGAGTACTGCAGGGAGTAGCGGGCCAGTTGTCCGTCGGTGCAGTCCAGCACGAAGGAGGTGATGAGCAGCACGCCGGCGGCGATGAAGCCGGGGCGGGTGCCGGTGGCCGCGCAGGCGGCGCCGATCAGCGCGACCAGCAGGGAGGCGGTCGTGACCTGGTTGGGGGTCAGGCCGTGCCGGGCACACCAGCGGGCGATGTAGCGGGAGTACGGACTGATGAAGTACGTGGTGAAGAACCCGTCCCGGGACTTCACGGCGCTGCGCAGCCGTACGACCTCGTCGTCGACGTCCGCCACGGCGGCCGCGGCCTTCTCTCGCTCGACCTCACCGGTCGGCACGGCGGCGACCAGCACACCCAGCTCAGGCCGGTGGACGGCGGTGCCCTCGGCGTCCAGGCGTGCCGCCAGCTCGTCCACCGGGGCGTCGCCCGGCAGGTCGGCCAGCACCCGCACGAGGGCCGGGCGGGCGGCGGGCCGGGCCGACAGGGCGCCGGGCACTGCGGCGGCGTCGAAGCGGGGGTCGGTCAGTGCCAGCCGCAGGGCGTGGACATGGCCGACGAAGCGCGGGTCGACGAGCGCGACGCGCTCCCCGGCGGGGAGAGCGGCCAGTTGTGCCGCGACGGCGCCGGGGCCGTCCGCGTGAAGCACGTCGAAGCCGAGGGTGCGCAGGTCGCCCTCGATCGGCGACGCGGCGACCGGCGGCCCGGTGAGGATGGCGGTCGACAGACGGACTCACTCCCTGGAACTACGAAGATTTTCCGCCAGATGGGCGGGCATGAGCGGAGAGGCTATCGGATTCCTGAGAACTTCTGTTCACCACCCGTTCGCTTCATCGTCGTGCGGTCGGCGCTGATCATCATGGGGGATCGGGAGCGTCCGGACAAACGATGCAGCGCCTCCGCCGATAGGGTGACCGCATGACGTGGCTGATCACAGGCGGGGCCGGATTCATCGGGGCGCACGTGGTCCGGGCGATGACCCGGGCCGGAGAGCGCGTCGTGGCGTACGACGACGGCTCGGCCGGCGTCGCCGAGCGCATCCCGGCCGGAGTGCCCCTGGTAACCGGTTCCACACTCGACCGGGAGCGGCTCGACGCGACGATCGCGGAGTACGGCGTGACCGGCGTCGTCCACCTCGCGGCGAGGAAGCAGGTCGGCGAGTCCGTTGAGCAGCCGCTGTTCTACTACCGCGAGAACATCGGCGGCCTCGGCACCCTACTGGAGGCCGTCGCGGCGGCCGGTATCCGCCGGTTCCTCTTCTCCTCCTCCGCCGCGGTCTACGGCATGCCTGACGTGTCCCTGGTCACCGAGGACACCCCCTGCCTGCCGCTCAGCCCGTACGGCGAGACCAAGCTGGCCGGCGAGTGGCTGGTCCGGGCCGCGGGCAGGGCGCACGGCATCTCCACGGCCTGCCTGCGCTACTTCAACGTGGCCGGCGCCGCCTCCCCCGAGCTGTCCGACACCGGGGTCTTCAACATCGTCCCGATCGTCTTCGACCGCCTCACCCGTGGCAAGGTCCCGCAGATCTTCGGCGACGACTACCCCACGCCCGACGGCACCTGCATCCGCGACTACATCCACGTCGAGGACCTCGCCGACGCCCATCTCGCCGCAGCCCGGAAGCTGACCGAGCAGGCCGAGCTGGGCTCGGCCGGCGATCTGACGGTCAACATCGGCAGCGGCGAGGGCGTGTCGGTGCGCGAACTGATCGACCTGATCCTCGACGTCACCGGATACGCGGACGTGGAGCCCGTCGTCACCCCCCGCCGCCCGGGCGATCCCGCGCGTGTCGTCGCCTCGTCCGAGCTGATCCGCAAGGAGCTCGGCTGGTCCGCAGCGCGCGGCCCGCGCGACATGGTCGAGTCCGCGTGGCAGGGGTGGCTGCTGCACCACCCGGAGGCCCGCCGCGGCTGAGCCGGGCGACGGTTCATCACCGCAGGTCACCGCACATGACAACGGTCTTCACTGCTGAGTTGCCTACGGCAAGTGACGGGGCTTAACTGGGACTCGCCCGGTCGGGTATCCGCCGGGACGGGACCGGAAGGGGCCAACTGGCATGGGGGCAGGGCACTCGCATACGCACGCACCAGCGCCCGATGTGACGGGGACGGCCGCGGCAGCGTACCGGGGGCGGCTGCGGGTGGCGTTGGGCATCACCCTGCTGGTGCTGGTGACGGAGGTCGTCGGCAGCGTCTTCAGCGGCTCGCTGGCGCTGCTGGCGGACGCGGGTCACATGGCCACGGACGCGGCCGGCATCGCCATGTCGCTGGTGGCGATCCACTTCGCCAACCGCCCGCCCAGCGAGCGCCGCACCTTCGGGTTCGCCCGGGCGGAGATCCTCTCGGCGGTGCTCAACGCGGTGCTGCTGTTCGGCGTGGGCGCGTACATCTTCTACGAGTCGGTGCGCCGGCTGATCGCCCCCGCGGAGGTCCACAGCGGCCTGACCATCGTCTTCGGTCTGATCGGGCTGGCCGCCAACGCGGTGTCGCTGTCCCTGCTGATGCGCGGACAGAAGGAGAGCCTGAACGTCCGGGGCGCCTTCCTGGAGGTCATGGCGGACGCCCTCGGCTCGCTCGCGGTCGTCGTGGCGGCGGTGGTGATCATGACGACGGGCTGGCGGCAGGCCGACCCGGTGGCGTCGCTGCTGATCGGGCTGATGATCGTCCCGCGTACGTGGAAGCTGCTGCGCGAGGCGTTGGAGGTACTGCTGGAGGCGGCGCCCAGGGACGTCGACATGGCCGAGGTGCGCTCGCACATCCTGGCTCTGCCGAGCGTGGAGGGGCTGCACGATCTGCATGTGTGGACGATCACCTCGGGCATGCCGGTGCTGTCGGCGCATGTGGTGGTGCGGCAGGACGCGCTGGACTCGGTCGGGCACGAGAAGATGCTGCACGACCTGCAGGGCTGCCTCGGCGACCACTTCGACGTGGAGCACTGCACCTTCCAGCTCGAGCCGGCCGGGCACGCGGAGCACGAGGCGCGGCTGTGCCATTGACGGCGGGCGCGTGAGGCAGACTGAGGACTTGTCGTCGATTCAAAGGATGGCCATGCCAACCAGTCCCGCCACCGGCCGGCCCGGTACCCCCGCGGCAGACCCCTCCGCCAACGGCTCCTACGCCCCGATCCTGCTCGAACTGGTCGATGAGACCGGCGTGACGATCGGTACGGCAGAGAAGCTGTCGGCACACCAGGCACCGGGGCGGTTGCACCGCGCGTTCTCGGTCTTCCTCTTCGACGACGAGGGCAGACTGCTTCTGCAACGCCGGGCGCTGGGCAAGTACCACTCCCCCGGCGTCTGGTCCAACACCTGCTGCGGTCACCCCTACCCCGGCGAACCGCCCTTCGTCGCCGCCGCCCGCCGTACCGCCGAGGAGCTGGGCGCGCCGCCCGCGCTGCTGCGCGAGGCCGGTACGGTCCGCTACAACCACCCGGACCCGGCGTCGGGCCTGGTGGAGCAGGAGTACAACCACCTCTTCGTCGGCCTGGTGCGCGAGCAGCTGCGCCCCGACCCGGGCGAGATCGGCGAGACTGCCTTCGTCACGCCGGTCGACCTGGAGGAGCTGCGCGAGACCGGGCCGTTCTCGGCCTGGTTCCCGACGGTGCTGGAGGCCGCGCTGCCCGGGATCCGCGAGCTGACGGTGGACGCGGGCTGGTAGTCCCGCCGGGCCTTACGGGGTCGCGCTCGCCGGTAGCGGGAGCGCGGCCCAGACCACCTTGCCGCCGGACGGGATGTGCTCGACGTCGCACATCCCGCCGGCCTCGGCGGTGATCGCCTTGACCAGCAGCAGCCCCCGGCCGCCGGTGTCGGCACTGTCGGCCTGCAGGGCCTTGGGGCGGTAGGGGTGGTTGTCCTCGACGGCCACCCGCACCCAGTCGGTGCCGACGGCCACCTCGACCACGATCTCCGGGGAGAGCAGGGCCGCGTGCCGTACGGCGTTGGTGACCAGCTCGGACACGATGAGCAGCAGACCGTGCATCAGCATCTCGTCGACCGGGACCGCCCGGTCGGTGATCAGATCCCGTACGGCATGCCGGGCCTGCGGCACCGAGGAGTCCAGCGCGGGGGCGGTGAAGCGCCACGCACCCTCGTACGGGCGCGGGTTGGCCGGTGCCACAGTCGGCACCGGTTCGGGCGGGACGCTCCCGCGGACCTCCATGGCGGCATTCACCCTCGCATTCGCGTGATGCTCCCCGCAGTCCCCGCTCGCGCGCCTCTTCGGGCGGCGGCGGGATCCGCCTCACAGATCGAGTGTCGGCAGCGAAGGGGACGTCCCCGAGCCCCTAACCGAAAATCCGCAAGTTTCGACCGGCTTTGGTCTCATTCGAGCGAAGCTGTCACTCCACCGATCGCTGCTGGCCCCCTTGTTGCGTGTGCAAGGACCCTTCCTCGGTGGCTGTGCGCGCCTCGGTCACCATGCTCACGATCCGCCGGCCGCCGATTCCGGCCGAGATCAGCCCGAGCCCGTCGAAGAGCAGCGTGAGGGACACGAACGTACCGATGACATACAGGCTGCTGTCCGGCCAGTGGGCCAGGACGAGCACCGCCAGGAGGATGCCGACCGCGCCCTGCACGATCGTCCACACCATCTGCGGGCCTCGCACCACCAGGCCGCCGAAGAGCCGGAAGATCCCGCCGGTGAGGAAGAGCAGCGCGGCGAACATCGTGAGTGCGGCGGCCGTCACCCCGGGGAACCGGATGACGATGATGCCGGCCGCGATGTTGAGGGCCGCCACCACCAGGGCCAGCCAGAAGAAGCTCGAGTGGCGGTTCTGCACGGCCTGGAACAGGCCGACGATGCCGCCGACCAGCAGCAGCCAGCCAAAGAGGATCATGGTGGTCAGGGTGGCGAACCCCACGTACAGCAGCCCGACTATTCCGCCGATGATCAGGATCACGCCCAGCGCGGCCACCCAGCCGAAGGTGCGGCTGAGCCGGGCCTCCGGCGGCTTGGGATGCCTGTAATGCGCCCTCAACGTGGCCATGCCCGTCTCCTTGCCTCGTTTACGGTGATATACCCCGATTCGCCCTGATAAGCCACTGCTAAGCCCCTGATCAGGGGCTCCATGATCGCCCGATAGGATCCGGGCATGCCTCTTCTGCTGGATGTGACCGGATCCACCGCGACGATCACCATCAGCAATCCTGCGAAGCGCAATGCCATGTCTCTGGACATGTGGCGCGACCTTCCCGGCCTGCTTGACGGACTCGCGGCCGACCCCGCCGTCCGGGTGCTCGTGCTCACCGGCGCCGGAAACACCTTCTGCGCGGGCGCCGACATCACGGACCTGCGGGACCCGGCGGCGGGCTCCGGTCTCGCCCAGGGCGCGGCCGTCGAGGCCGAGGAGGCGCTCGCCGCCTTCCCCAAGCCCTCGGTCGCGGCGATCCGGGGCTTCTGCGTCGGCGGCGGCTGTCAGCTCGCCGCCGCCTGCGATCTGCGCTTCGCCGCCGAGGGCTCCCGCTTCGGGGTCACCCCGGCCAGATTCGGCATCGTCTACGCGGCGTCCTCCACCCGGCGGCTGGTCGGCCTGGTGGGTCCCGCAGCCGCCAAGTACCTGCTGTTCTCCGCCGAATTCGTCGGCCACGAGCGGGCACTGCGTACGGGCCTGGTGGACGAGGTCCTGCCGGACGATGCCCTGGGCAAGCGCGTCGAGGAGTTCGCCGGGGTGCTGGCGTCGCGGTCCCTGCTCACCCAGGCCGCCGCCAAGGAGTTCACCGCGCCGGACCTCGATCCGGCCCGCGTCGAGCACTGGGCCCGCCAGGCGGACGGCACGGACGACACGGACGAGGGAGTGGCCGCCTTCCTGGAGGGGCGCCAGCCGCGCTTCACGTGGACGGGGCGGTAACCACGCCCACGCCCCGGGACCGCAGGGCCTCCAGCCCCGTACGGATCCGCCCGGCCACCGGCGGAAGGAGCAGTGAGCCCGCCGTGGCCGCCGCCGACGACGCCAGGGCGATGGTCCAGGCGACGGGGCCCAGCGGGGTGCAGCCGAAGAACTGGCTGACGCCGGGCGTCTGGATCACCGCCGCCAGTGCGGCCATCGAGCCGACCGACGCGGCCAGCACCGCCGGGCCGCGACCGCCGACCAGCAGCGTCTGGCCGAGCTGGGAGCCGACCAGGGCGGCCAGCGCGACGGTGCGGGCCCGGACCGCCCGACCGGTGGCGCGGGCGGCGAGCCAGCCCAGGCCGGCCCCGAAGGCGGTCGCGATGGCCCGTACGGTGATCTCGTCGGTGAGCGCGGTCCCGAGAGACGCCTCGGGGCCTTCCCGCAGCAGCCGCTCGGCCGCGCCCTCGGCAGGCGGGCGCAGGGCGACGGCGATGGCCGGGGCGAGGTCGGTGAAGAGGTTGACCAGCAGGAGCTGACGGGCCGTCAGGGGCGAGGTGCCGGTGACGGTGGCGCCCAGCACCGTGAAGCCGATCTCGCCCAGGTTGCCGCCTACAAGGATCGCCAGCGCCTGCCGTACCGAGGCCCACATCGCCCTGCCCTCGGTCAGCGCGGCCAGGATGGTCTCCAGCCGGTCGTCGGTCACCACCAGGTCCGCCGCCGCGCGGGCGGCCGGTGCGCCGCGTCCGCCGAGCGCGATCCCGACGTCGGCGAGGCGGATGGCGGGCGCGTCGTTGGCGCCGTCCCCGGTCATCGCGACGGTGCGGCCCAGCCGTTGGAAGGCCTGCACCACGCGGACCTTGTGGGTGGGGGTGCCGCGGGCCACGACGCCGACGTGCGGCAGCAGTTCGTCGAGGGCGTCGTCGTCCAGCGCGTCGAGTTCGGCGCCGGTGACCACCTGGCCGCCGTCGAGGACGTCCAGCTCGCGGGCGATCGACTCGGCGGTCTGCGGGTGGTCCCCGGTGATCATGACGATGTGCACGCCGGCCTCGGCGAGTTGGCGCACCGAGCGGGCGGCGGTGCCCCGCACCTGGTCGGTCAGGGCGAGGAAGCCGAGGAAGTCCAAGCCGTCCACCGCGCCGTCCGTGAGCTTGCCGCCGGGCGCACCTTGGCGCTCGGCGACCGCCAGGACCCGGTGGCCTTCGGCGGCGAGTTTCTCACCCTCGACCAGGATCCGGTCCTTGGCCGCCCGGTCCAGCGGCCGGCCGCCGCGGGTAGCGCAGCGCTCGACCACCTCCTCCGGCGCGCCCTTCACCGACAGCAGCGACCTCTTGCCGCCTCGGCCCCTAGTGGCGTGGAAGCCGCGGCTCGGCTCGAAGGGCAGGCTGGTGCTGCGCCGCCAGCCCCGCGCCCCGTCGTCACGTGCCACGCCCGCGGTCTCGGCGCCGGCGACCACGGCGCGGTCGGTGAAGTGCTCCAGCTTGGCGCTGCCGCGCGCCCGCGGGGTGGCCCGCAGACCCGCCGCCAGTACCGCCCGCTCCTGGGGTTCGAGCCGGTCGAGGGGGACGCTGCGGCCGTCCACGGCCACGGCACCGAGATCGATACGGCCCTGGGTGAGGGTTCCGGTCTTGTCGAAGCACAACACGTCCGCGCGACCCGCCGCCTCGATGGTGCGCGGGTCCCGTACGAGGACGCCCTGCTCGGACAGGCGCCGGGCGGCGGCCAGTTGGGCGGCCGAGACCAGGAAGGGCAGCCCCTCCGGGACGCTGGCCACCGCGAGGCCGACGCCCGCGCCGACGGTCTCCCGGGCCGGGCGCCCGCGCAGCAGGCCCGCCGCCATCACCGCGCCGGCCGAGCCGAGCGCGACCGGCAGCGTGGAC
>NZ_RJVR01000378.1 GCF_003999195.1 Streptomyces soli | reverse complement strand
GCCTCCGCTTCGTGCGATACGCGGACGATGTCATGGTCTTCGTGCGCTCTGAGCGGGCGGCAAGCCGTGTTCTCGGGTCGATTACGGTCTTCATTGAGCCCGGATCCACCGGCTTGATTCCTGTGGATAGCCACTACGGAAACGAGAAAGTGCCTTGTGACCTGCGATGATGGGGTTTATCTAGGACCACATCAGGCACGATCAGCAAGGCACTTCCGAGATGCAAGTTTCCCATGCCGCGGCGGCGGTCACCTCCGCGTTCGATGACCGGAATCTGATCGCGTACGGCGGGCTGGAGCCGGTGGTGCGCTTGGCGGAGTGGTGCGGGCTGCCCGCGCTGGCCGATGAACTCGTCGGGCTGCCGAAGTCGAAGGACGGCACGGGGGCTTTCCCGGGGGTCGAAGGTAATGTCGCTGCTGGGCGGCATGGTCGCGGGCGCCGACAGCATCGACGACATGGACCAGCTGCGGCACGGGACGATGGCCGCCCGAGCCCACCACCACTCAGCCGGCATGAGGGTCGACCCTGACTCAGACCTTGTCTAAGCTCGACTGCTTTTGTGCAGGGTTGTGGTGAGGCGTGCGAGTCCTTCTGGTCCGTAGCCGTCAGCGACGGCGTGGTCGATGATGGCCTTCGCTGCAGTAAGCACGCCCACATCGATGCCGTGGGTAGTGGCGGTGTTGATGATGTGCGTGATCCCTGACGCCGCGGAAGCGATCGTGGATCGATCCCCAGGATAGTGGCTGGCCTGGATCTGCTGGGCGAACCGGTTGATCATCTCGGGGAGGAGCCCTCCGATTCCGGTGGCGAACGTCGCGAACTGTTCCGGTGTGATGCCTTCGGCTGATGCGAGGGCGAAGGCATGCACGATCCCGTTTACCGAGGTGGCGAAGATGTCCAGCAGTGCAACGTCGTAGGCGGATGCCCGGCCGGGATCGTCGCCGAGATACATCGCGGTGCCGCCGATGGCAGCCATCGTCTGCTGGATGGCCTCGTGGACGTCGCGGGCACCGCTGTAGAGGACGGCAGCGGAGGGGGTGCCGATCGCGGGGGTCGGGGTCAGGATCGCCCCGTCCACGTAGTCAATCCCCCGCGAGGATGCCCAGGCCGCCATCGCGCGGGCCTGGGCCGGTTCGCCACTGGTGAGATTGACCAGTTGGCGGCCCTCCCAGCCCTGCACCGGGTGTTCGAGCGTGGCTCGTACCGCGTCATAGTCGATCAGGCAGGCAACGATCACCTGTCCGGCTTGTACCGCGTCCTCGACCGAGTCGGCGGCTTTAGCGCCCCGGTCGAGAAGGTTTCCGGTCCTTCCGGGCGTGCGGTTCCACACAGCTACCGGGTGACGGGCCGCCAGGAACGCGGAGGCGAGGGCGCGGCCCATCGGGCCGAGGCCGAGCACGGTGACGGGTGCGAGCCGGGTGTTTTCCTCATCGGACGCTGTCATGCCCTGAACGCTAGACCTTCACATTGACGGCAAGGTCAAGCCCTGCTGGACTCGACTTCATGAGGATCGGTGAATTGTCACAGCGGACCGGTGTAAGCCAACGCTCTCTGCGCTACTACGAAGAACAAGGACTGCTCACGCCGGCGCGGCTGCCGAGCAGATACCGCGACTATGACGAGCGCACCGTCACGATCGTGCGGCGCATCCAGATCCTGCTTTCAGCGGGACTCGGAACATCCGCCATTGCGGAGATCCTCCCCTGCGCAATCGATGACACTGTCGTCTTGTCCGGGAGGTGCCCGGAACTGATCGACGGCCTGGCGCAGGAGCGCGAGCGGATCACAGCGGCAATCGACGACCTGATCGCCGCCCGCGACATCCTCGATTCCCTCCTCGGACGCCCGTTGCACGTGCAGGCCGTGCCTTCCCGCTGAGCCCGGATCCGCCGGCTTGACGCCTGTGGATAGTTCTTCCCGAAACGAAGAAGTGCCTTGTGACCTGCAATGATGGGGTTTCTCTAGGACCACATCAGGCACGATCAGCAAGGCACTCCGTAATGCAATCTTCCCATGCCGCAGCGGCGGTCTCATCCGCGTTCGACGATCCGAACCTGATTGCGTACGGCGGGCTGGAGCCGGTGGTGCGGCTGGCCGAGCGGTGCGGTCTGCCCGCGCTGGCCGGGGAGCACATTCGTCTGCCGGCCTCGAAGGACGGCACCGGCGCCTTCCCAACGGCGAAACTGATGTCGCTGGTGGGCGGCATGGTCGCCGGCGCCGACAGCATCGACGACATGGACCGGCTGCGGCACGGCGCGATGGGCCGCCTGTTCTCCGGGGTGCGGGCCCCGTCCACGCTGGGGTCCTTTCTGCGCTCCTTCACACACGGGCATGTGAAGCAACTGCACGCCGTGGCCCGCCGGTTCCTGCCCGCACTGGCCCGTCACACCCCGCTGCTGCCCGGCGCGGACCAGGTCGCCTACGTGGACATCGATGACACCATCCGCCGCACCTACGGCTACGCCAAACAGGGCGCCGGCTACGGATACAGCAAGGTCAAGGGCCTGAACGCACTGCTCGGCATCCTCTCCACACCCCTGTCCGCCCCAGTGATCGCCGCCACCAGGCTGCGCAAGGGACCCTCGAACTCCGCACGTGGGGCGGCAGCGTTCGTGGCCGAGACCATCCGCACCGCCCGCGCCTGTGGCGCCAGTGGCCTGCTGGTGATGCGCGCGGACTCCGCGTTCTACGGCGCCGATGTCGTGAACTCCTGCCGGGCTCTGGGCGCGCGCTTCTCCATCACCGTGCGGATGAACGCCTCCGTCAAGGCCGCCATCGCGGCCATCGACGAAGACGCCTGGACGCCGATCAAGTACCCCAACGCGGTCTGGGACGAGGAAGGCCAGTGCTGGATCTCCGACGCCGAGATCGCCGAGACCGCCTACACCGCCTTCACATCCAAGCCGAAGAAACAGCAGGTCACCGCCCGTATGATTGTACGCCGCGTCAAACGCCTGAACCCTGACAGCGTCCCCGCTGGGCAAGGCACGCTCTTCGACACCTGGCGTTACCACGCCGCGTTCACCGACTCCCCGCTCTCCTTGAGAGACGCCGAGCGTGATCATCGTCGGCATGCTGTCGTCGAGCAGGTGATCGCGGATGTCAAGAACAGCGCCTTCGCTCACGCGCCGTCCGGTCATTTCCAGGCCAATGCCGCCTGGCTCGCCCTGGCGGCCCTGGCGCACAACCTGACTCGCGCCGCCGGCGCCCTGGCCGGAACGTTCCATGCCAGAGCGACCACCGCCACCATCCGTGACCACCTGATCAACGTGCCTGCCCGCTTGGCTCGCTCCGCCCGCCGCCTCACCCTGCATTTGCCCGAACGCTGGCCCTGGAGCGAGGACTTCACCCGACTCTTCAGCACTGTGCATGCGCCACCGGCCCTCTGACGCTCCCTGACCGACCTGCCCGAAAAGGGCCCGAGACCTGTGGACAAGTGGAAGAGCTGGGCAGACCAGCGGCCACCCCACGCCCGAATCCGCAGCCCAGCCTCGACACGGCCTGCACGACCCCGAAACGATCACTCTGGAATCAGCCGGTGGATCCGGGTTGAGACGCGGCTGAAGCTGAAGGTGAACCGGGAGAAGTCCAAAATCTCCTCGGTGTTCAAGGCCTCCCTCCTCGGATTCGGCTACTACCGGCCCGGTGGGAAAGGACCGGTGAGCATTCGGGTCGACCGGAAGGCGGTAAAGCGCCTGAAAGGGGAAATCAGTAGGCTCACCTCCAGGTCCTGGGGGGTCTCTATGGAACATCGCATGGAGAAGCTGGGAAGGTTCATGACCGGATGGGTCGCCTATTTCAAGCTCGCAGACTCCTCATGGACGTTCAAG
>NZ_RJVR01000377.1 GCF_003999195.1 Streptomyces soli | reverse complement strand
ACTCCGGCGAGTACTTGCTGGGTGGCGCCACTTCTACCTCATTCCCTTTACACAGAGATTCTATTGGATCTCTGTCCGGGAACCTCGGGGCACCTCAGAGGTCGTCCTTGGCGTCCAGGAGCATCTGTTTGACCTTGGGGAACTGCTTGCCGAGCATCTCGGCGACGGTGTCGAGCTGGGTGCGGACCGCGTCCTGGGTGGGTTGGGCGAAGATGGTGCGGATGGTCGCGGCGACCATCTCGGCCGCTTCCTTGGGGATCACCGCGAAGACGTTGCGCAGGAAGTGGACTCGGCAGCGCTGCCATGCCGCGCCGAGCATGACCTTGCGGATGGCCTTGACCAGGCCGGAATGGCTGTCGGAGAGGACCAGGCGGACCCCGGTCAGTCCGCGTTCGCGCAGGGAGCGCAGGAACTCGGCCCAGAACACCTCGGTCTCGCTGTCGCCCACCATCACCCCCAGGACCTCCCGGCCACCGTCCTCGGTGATCCCGGTGGCGACGACCACGGCCCGGGAGACGATCTGGTGGTTCACGCGCGCCTTGCAGTAGGTGGCGTCCAGGTACATGTAGGGGAAGCGGGTGTGGTCCAGCGGCCGGGTGCGGAAGGCGGTCAGCGGCTCGTCGAGGTCTGCGCAGATCCGGGAGACCTCGCTCTTGGAGATCCCGGCGTCCGCCCCCAGGGCTTTGGCCAGGTCGTCGACCGAGCGGGTGGACACGCCGTGGACGTAGGCCTCCACGATGACCGCGTACAGGGCCTGGTCGATCCGGCGTCGGCGCTCCAGCAGGCTGGGGAAGAAGCTGCCGGTGCGCAGTTTGGGGATGGCCAGCTCCAAGTCGCCGGCCTGGGTGGTGAGCGTCTTCTCCCGGTGCCCGTTGCGGAAGGCGGTACGGGCCTGGGTGTGTTCGTTCCAGCCGGTACCGATGTGGGCAGCGGCCTCGATCAGCTCCTGCAGCATCCGCTCGGCGATGCCGCGGACGAGTTCGAGTCCGTCCGCCGAGCGTAGTGACTCCAGCAGGCGCAATAGGTCAGACTGGGACAGGGCCACCTCACACCTCCGTCGTTGAACTGGCCGTTCACTACGGAGAGTTGCACGGTGGCCCGCCTCATGCGCAGGGAGCGGAAGCCCCTCACGGGTGTACGCCCCGGTCGCGAGCCCGCGCACACCTCAACCCTGATCGGCTACACCACATAGCGGGACGCCATCAGAGAGGCCGGCGTAGGCCTTGAGGCGCTCATCTCGAATCCACCTGGCGTGCTCCGAGTCAAAGCGCATCGACTCGAGGTCGCGCGTGTCCCGTGCCCTGCGGCGCTCGAGGTAGGCGTTGGCGAGAAGGGTCAGAATGACCCCGCCTAGCGTGGCTCCAACGGTGATCAGCTGGGTTGCGGTTCCGGACTCCACTCGCCCCTCCGTAACGATGTTCTGATAGTCCGCGCCCTGCGGCGCCCTCGGCATCGTCGCCGTCGTGGCGCGGTGAACTGGCTCCGCCCATGACCGAACGGGCAGTCAGGCCGTGTCCGCTCGACCCTGATTTAGCCGTACAGTGCCCCTCGACTTTCGACGTTTTCGCGGGGTCACTCTGGCGAGTGTGGCTGTTGGCGTTTGGGTCCTGCGGTCTTGGCGGCGGTCGTAGGGTGAGGCTGTGGATGAGCGGCTTGTAGAGCAGGTACGGCAACTGGACCAGCAGGGTCGGTCGGCGAAGGCGATTGCCAGGACGTTGGGGGTGGGCGCCAGGGATGTTGTCGGGGTGCTCAACGGTGCCGTGCAGGTCTCGGCGTCGGCGCGTGACGAGCCGCGTTGCTGGGTGAACGCCGGCTGGAGCCGCAGCGTGGATCTTGAGGGTGCGCCGCAGTGGGCGGCCTTGGACCCTGGGGCTTCTGACGCCGAGGAGGTGCGTGGCCTTGTCGCCGTGCTCGTCGCCGCGGACAGTACGCGCTCCGCGAAGGCGCAGGTCGCCGGGTTCCTACTGGATGTGTGGTGTCTGGGGGTGAAGAACGCGCTTGCCCCGGAGGCGATGGGCGAGAGGCAACTGAGCGGGCACCGGGCTGTCTACTTCAGCGCCTTCGAGGGGCATGTGCCGGTTCCTGCCGAGCTTGCCCGCGCCCTGGTGTTCGGTGCCGCCGCCTACGCTCGCGACCTCGGGTTCGATCCCGAGGCGGACTTCGAGGCCGCCGCCGCTGTCCTCGGTGAGCCCGCCGGCCCCTGCCCGATGACGCAACCGACCTTGTCGCGGCTCACGTCCCATGCCCACGTTCCCACTTCGGGGACTGACTCCTCGGCGTTCATGTGGTCCTCTCCAGGTTGACTTCGGCCCAGAGTTCGCGGTCGTCCGGGGTGGTGCCGTACAAGGTTGCCAGGGCGCGGACGATGCCGCCTCCGGGTGAGTGGATGTCGAGGAGCTGATGCTCCAGCGCGGCGTGACCGTCTCCTACGAGACAGTCCGGCGGTGGTGTCTGAAGTTCGGGCAGGCTTACGCCGACGGACTGCGCCGCCGCCGTCCCCGGCCCGGTGATAAGTGGCATCTGGACGAGGTCTTCATCAAGATCAACGGGAAGCGGAAGTACCTGTGGCGGGCTGTCGACCAGGACGGCAACGTGCTCGACATCCTCGTGCAGGGCCGCCGGGACAAGGCCCGCCAAGCGGCTCGCCGAGTACCGAACGGCTGGTGACGACGTCATGCACCGGCAGATACGCAACGACCCGAGCCTGATCACCGTGGACGACGTGCCGCCGCGCACCCAGCTGAACGCGGTACTGCGCGAACTGCTCTTGGTGCTGCGTATGGACGTCGGCACCGACGATGTGTAGTTGATCCGGAGGTGCGCGACCGGCCGGCACCGGGCCGCCTGGCCCGGGGAGTTGTGCGAGGTCGTGGTCGGCGCGGTCCTGGCAGATGCGGCACGCCTGGCGTCCGAATTCGTCGTCGCGGAGGTCTACCCCGGTGACGGCGCCCACCGGGTACTCGACGAGCTGCGCGCCCTGGTCAAACGATGCCCCACCTTCGTCGTCAGCGAGCAGACGACCATCTCCACAACCACGACCCCATCTCCGCTCCCCCGCCTGGCCACCGCCGCATTCGCGAAGTTCAACGCCTGACCACCAGCACCTTCGCCGCGGACAGTGCAGGCTTGCAGAGCCTGCTACGGGCGGTACTGATGTCGGGACGGGGCTCCCGGGTCAGGTTCCCGGGAGCCCCGTCAGGTCGTGCCCATTCGGTTACGACCTGGTGCACGGTAGAGAGCGGGCCTGCGACGCCCTGCGGCCCCGCTTGCGGCATTGCCGGAACGCCCACAGGAAACCACTCTGAGGGCGTCCCGCCGCCTTGCAATCGAAGCCGCATGACGCCGCAGGCTGATCCACTCCCTATCGTTCACCAGGCCGTTGGCTGTGGGCCGGTCAGCCGTCCGCGGTCAGTGCGTGCCGGTCACCTTCATCGTGGCGGCGAGCGCCGGGACGGCGTATGGCGAGTCGGTGCCGACGGTCAGCCCGCTCGTGTAGGTGCCGGCCTGGTCGACCTCGCCCGCGTTCAGGGTGACCCGTACCTTCACCGCGGCGCCTGGGGTGACGGTGACGGTGTGCGGCGCCGACAGCCAGGTGGCGGCGCCCGAACTGCCGCAGTCGCCGTACCCTGGCAGCTGCTCGACGCCGGTGACCGGATCGCTGCCGGCGTCCGCGCCGCCGACGACGTACAGCCCGCAGGCGCCGCTGCCGCGGTAGACCAGCGCGTTGGCCGCCGGCAGAGCCGACCAGGAGTCGGTGGCCGGGTCGTACTCCTCGGCCTGGTTGGTCAGCTGTCCGCCGGAGACGCCGCCGACCAACTGCAGCCGCCCGCCGGAAGAGGCGGAGGCCATCGCCCAGTTCGGATACGGCAGATCGGCCCGCGCAGTCCACGCGCCGGTGACCGGGTCGAAGGCGTACGTCGCCGCCGTCTCCTCGCCGCTGACCGGATCGGTCCCGCCGGCGCAGACGACCTGGCCGTCGATGCCGGCGCAGGACAGCCACGAGTCGGTGATCGGGTAGTTCGCCACCTGGCTCCAGGCGTCGGCCTGGGGGTCGTAGACGTAGGTCGCCCGCGAGGCCGGGAAGCAGTTGCCGCCGCAGCCGGCGACCACGTAGAGCCGGCCGCCGAGGACCGCCGTACCGCCGGCGACGACGCCCGCGGGGAGCGACGCCTCCGAGGACCACGAGTCGTGCTTCGGGTCGTAGCGGTACAGCGCGGCTGAGGCGTTCCCGGCGCTGTCCCAGCCGCCGCCGACGTAGATCTCGCCGCCGACCGCCTCCACGCCGGGCTTCTCCAGCCCCTGCGGCATGTTCGCCAGCCTCTGCCACCCGCCGGTGGCTGGGTCGTGGACGTAGGCCTTGAACTGCAGGTTCGACCCGTCGGTACCGCCGAAGGCGTAGACCTTCCCGTCGAGCGTCACCGTGCCGCTGTCCATCACCGGCGTCGGCAGGGCGTCGGCGGTCGTCCACGCGGTGGCGCCCGCCACGGTGGTCACGTCGGCCGAGCCCTTCGGTACCGCGGCCCCGTGCGTCCTGCCGGCGAGCAGCGACCCACGGGTGAAGTCGCCACCGACGTGCCGAATCGGTGCGCCAGTGGCGGGTTTGCCCGCCTGCCCGGGGTGCGAGTCCGGCGTGTACGAGCCGTCCTGCGGGTTGAGGAGGACGTGGACGGGTGCGGTGCCGGTGTTGCGGAGCGTCACAGTCTGGGTCGTCGACCGGCCCAGCGGCTGGGTGACCTGCAGCGGGCCGCCGGAGACGCTGATCCGGCCGGCGCCCAGGCGCCAGTCCTTTTGGGTGACCCGGTCGCGGGCGACGGAGACCTTCGCGGTCGAGCCCGTGTACGCGCCGTCGACGACCCCCAGCGTGGTCCGGCCGGAGCTGTCGGCGGCCGAAGCGGGCGCGAACAGCTCGTAAGCGCCGTCGGTCGTCGTGGCCGTCGGGGTGCCGGCCACGCTGACAGTGGCACCGGAGAGAGCCTTGCCGGTGTTGGCGTCGTCGACGGTGCCGGCCACGAGCCCGCCGGCGGCGGCATCGCAGGAGCGGTTGCCGATGAAGACGTTGTCGACCTTCCAGTACTGCGAGTGGACCGCGTCGTACCGGAACCGGACCTGCACGTCGCTTTTGCCGGCGGCCTGAGGGATCGCGACGACCTCGGGACCGTAGGAGATAACGCTGAACATGCGCCAGACCGTGGTCCAGGTCTGGCCGCCGTCGACGCTGACCTGGACGTAGGCGTTGGAGTTGTAGCGCTGTGTCGAGAAGGAGTTGTCGAAGGAGACGATAGGCGTGGCATCGCCGCTCATGTCGAGCACCGGCGAGACCAGGCTGGTCGTCTCATGAGTGGAGACGCCGCCGTCAAGGGAGTCGACCTCGGCGAACTGGCCCGTGCCGCCGGTGTCGTTGCCGAAGCCTCCCGGGTCGTCGAAGCGCCAGGTGACCCCGGAGCCGCTGTCGTCGGTGACCGTCCAGCCATCCTGCGGCGTGGCGCCGGCCCAGCCCTCGAAGTCGGTCTTGGTGCCGTCGTACCCGAAGCCGTAGCCGAGGGCGGTGCAGGCGTTCGCGTCCACGGACAGCGACACGTCGTGGCGTACGTCGCTGGTGCCGACGGCGACGGTGTCGTCCGCCGTCTGGTAGCCCGGCAGGCTCGCCGAGACGTGCAGCGTGTAGTTCCCGTCGTGCGGCAGCTGGACGGCGTACCGGCCGGTGGCCGGGTCGGTGTTGACCGCGCCGCCGGGGTAGCCGTCGACGGTGATCGTCGCGGCGAGCGGCCAGCCGTGGCCCGACGCGTCGGAGACGGTGCCGGAGACGACGTGGGTGGGCAGGGCGCGCAGCGTGAAGGACTCCTTCGCCGTGCTCCCCTCGGTGACCTTCAGCGTGGTGGTGGCCGTCGCGTAGCCGAACTGCGCGACGGTCAGGGTGTACTCGCCCGGTGCGGGGGCGAGTGTGAAGCCGCCCGACGCGTCGGTCGTGGCGGTGTAGCTGCGGCCGTCCGCGTCGGTGGCGGTGACCGAGGCGCCCGAGACCGGCCCGTCGCTCCTCCCCGAGCCGGTGCCGCGCACGGTGCCGGTCACCAGACCGTGCGGACCGGGGCGCAGCGCGCCGACGCCCGCGGGCGTACCGAGCCCGGTCGGGGCGTCCCAGCCCTTGCGGGCGTTGCAGAGCTGGTCTCCGCAGTGGCCGTCAGAGCCGGTGGTGACGTCGTTGAGGTCGCCGGCGTGCGTGTCGGCGTACGGGTAGGTCACCGGGTAGGTGTCGGGCGCTGGGGTGCCCGCGAGAGCGTACATCGCGGCGACGAGCGGCGACGAGAGCGAAGTGCCGCCGTACTGGGCCCAGCCGCCGACCGCGGTCGAGTTGTAGATTCCGAGGCCGCTGGTCGGGTCGGCGTCCGCGGAGATGTCGGCGATGGCGCGGTTGTCGCAGCCGGTGTCGATGCCCTGCTGGTACCCCGGCTTCGGCTCGACGCGCGAGCAGCCCGAGCCGCCCGAGCTCCAGGCCGCCTCGGTCCAGCCGCGGGCAGTGGTGTCGTCGCGGGTCAGCTTCGTCCCGCCGACGGCGACGACGTTCCCGTTCGACGCGGGCCAGCTGACGACGTTGCCCCTGTCGCCGGTGGATGCGGTGACCGCGATACCGGGGTGGTCGTAGTAGTGGTCGTACGCCGGCGCGGTGCTTACCTCGCCGGCAACGCCGTAGGAGTTGGAGATGGCCGCGGGGTGGTGGGCGGCGGCGGTGTCCTCGGCCTGGCCGAGGTCGTCGAGAGAGGCCGAGTCCCCCTGGACGAGCAGGATGTGGCAGTCCGGGCATGCGGCGGAGACGGCGTCGAGGTCGAGCGCGGTCTCGATGGACCAGCCGGCGTCGTCGGGCGGGAGGTTGTGGCCGCCGTTCTGGTCGACCTTGGTGAAGCAGCCGTTCGCCGTCGTGCACGCGGGAAGGCCGTAGGTGCTGCGGAAGACGGCCAGATCGGCCTCGGCGGACGCGTAGCCGCCGGCGTCGACGATGGCGACCGTCTCGCCCGAGCCGCCCGTGGGTAGGCTGTAGGCCCCCCTGAGATCGTTCGGGGTGACGGCGGTGGCGGGCGGGGTGGACGAGCCCGCGGCCAGGGCGCCGTGGCTGTCGGTCACGCCCATGAGGGGGCAGGTGGCGTAGGGCGCGTCACCCTTCCGCTCGGAGGCGGGTACGGGGATGGCGCATCCGGCGGGCTTGTAGCTCGCCGTGCTCTGCGGGGTGTCGCCGCTCGCGGTGGGCGCCGCTTGCGCCGGGGCGACGGCCGTCAGGCCGAACGCCGCGGTGCAAGCGACCGCCACCCCGGCGGCCCACATGCGTATTCGTCTGTGCATCGCTCTCCTCAGAAGGGTGCGTCGGCCAGGCCGACTCGAGTGGGGGTGCTGGTCAGACCGGCCGGTACTCCACACCGGCCTTCCGTCGGCACCTACACGGCCGGTCCGCGCTCGCCGCCGGGGCCGCGGCCGGATCGACGGTGGTGTCCTCACCGTCGACGGAATCCTCGGTGGAACCGTCGATGGGGCCGACCGCCGGCTCCTCGCCGGACCGTTCGGCGCCGTTGCCAGAGGTCATCGCGGCTGCTCCGTTCTGTCCCAGAGCAAGCAGTGAACGCCGCACGCCGAGGGGCCGGCAATGCGCAGAACTACCCGGGAAACTCCCGTGGGGTGCGTTTCCTCTTGAGTGACTTGGCGGGGATGTCGCGCCCCGGGACGGTTGCCGGTCGTTGCGGCAGCCGGTGGTCAACCAGCATGGAAGGACGGGTGGATGGGCTGCGAGGAGGTGCTGTGGCTGTTGGCGGAGCGGGAGACGGCGTTCCGGGCGGAAGCCGACCGGCTCGAAGCCGAGGCCGAGCGTATCGCCGGTCTCCTGGCGGCCTGCCGGAAGGAACTGGAGCGCCTGGTCGTGGCCCGTGAGGTGATCGGTGAGCTGCCGCAGCACCGTCCGTCGGCGCCCCGAGAGGCTGGGGCGGCTCTGCCGTGCTCGCTCCTGGTGCTGGTCCATCGGTGTTCGCTGACCAACTGGTAGAGGCGCTAGCTGAGTTGGGCCGACCGGTGCGCTGTCAGGACCTCGTCGTGCACCTGGGCGAGGACGCAAGTGTGCCCCGTCATGTCGAGCGCGTGCGGCACCGGCTGAAGAAACTCACGTGGACCGGGCAGGTGGCAGGGGCTGAACCGGGCCTGTTCACCATTGCGCGCGCACATGCTACGGCAGGCGGGTGAACGAGGCAACGAGGAAAGGGGTTTCCCCGAGTTGACCGGGTGAATCAAACCTGGACTGATCGGAAATACCTCGTCTTCCAAGGTCAAAGTCGGCTCTGCCGATGGATTTCACGCCGCCACCGGCGTCCCCGCAGGGATACAGAGACTGACCCGAGAAAACCCTATCCGCACCCCGCCCCCGGCACCTACGACTTCGCCGCCGCCCGCTCCCAACTGCAGTCCATCATCACCCGCTTGGGCGACGAGGAGACGATGGCCTGCACCCAGTCCGCGCTGGAGTACATCACCGAGGCCGGGCGGCAACTGCAACGCCGGCTGATGCAGGACCAGCTGGACACGCGCTCCCGGCTCGAGCAGCGCCGGCAGCAGGTCGCCGGAGCTGATGGCGTGGTGCGACACCGGGCCGAGGGCGGGCACCGGCGGCTGGTGGCCACCACGGTCGGGCGGGTGGAGATGCACCAGATCGCCTACCGCGCCCCGGGCGCGGGAAACCTCCACCCGCTCGACGCGCAGCTGGCGCTGCCGCAGCGGCTGTACTCCTTCCCGCTGCAGCAAGCGGTGGTGCACGAAGTGCGAGGAGTACTGGCAGTTCCATGTCCAGCACGAGTACCAGCGAGTCCGCGGCGGCTACCCCGTCAATGTCGGCGGCCGCGGCACGCTCCCCGGCGGCGGCACATCACCGGACTCCACCGCGGCGACGGCGAGCGCGGTGCGCGAGGGCGCGTCCCGTTTGCGCATCGCGGCCTGGACGTGCTTCTCGACGGTGCGGGGCGAGAGCCCGAGGACGCGGGCGATCTGTGCGCTGGTCCGGCCTTCCACGAGCAGGCGCACCACGTCGAGTTCGCGCGGCGAGAGCTGGTCGCCGTAGCTGGGCCGGCCCACCCGCGCTCCGACCCGGACCCCCTCGTCCGCGAGGCTGCGCCGCACCCGGTCCGCGTCCCCGGTCGCGCCAAGGGCGGTGAGATCGTCGAAGACCTCGCGGAGCACGCCGACGGCCCGGTCCCGCTCACCGGCGGCGAGGCGGCAGCCGGCTGCCGCCTCGCGGGCCAGCAGGGCGTCGTACGGTCTCGGAAGGGCGGTCCAGGCGGCGCCCGCCTCCTCGAAGTGCCCGGCGGCGCCGGTGAGGTCACCGCCGGCGCGGGCGAGCAGGGCCGCGGTCAGCAGGCGGGCTGCCCTCGCCACCGGCGCATCCAGGCCGCTGGTACCCGCCGTGAAGGCCTCGGCCGTGCGGGCGGCCTCCCCGACGCGCCCGTCTTCGAGCAGGGCACGGACCCGGAGCGGGGCGATCTCGGCGGCCCAGAGCCACAGTTGCTTGGCTTCGACGAGCCGCCAGGCGGCATCGGTGGCGGCCAGTGCCTCCCCGGGGCGGCCGGCGGCGATCGCCAGCCGCGCGAGCACGGCGGACGGGTCGCGAGACCCGTCGGCGGGGCCGCGCGGACGCCCGACCGAGAT
>NZ_RJVR01000093.1 GCF_003999195.1 Streptomyces soli | reverse complement strand
GCCGCCTCGTGCGCCTGCCCGGCCACCCGCGCCGCCAGCCGCCGCACCGCCGTGCCACTCCCCCGGCCCGGCCCGGCCGCCGCCAGCCGCACCGCGATCCGCAGGCACACCAGGTCCAGGTACGCCGAGAAGACCTCGGCCCGGTCTGGGGGTCCTCCCCCTGGCTTCGCCGGGGGCACCCCCACCGCCGAAGGTAGGGGGTGCGTGCCGATGGCGGAAGCCTCCGGCAGCGCGGCGCGCACCTCGGAGAGCAGCCGCAGCGCCAGCGGGTGCGCGGCGTCCTCGTCGGCCAGCGCCCCGGCCGGGATGCCGTAGCGGTCCCGGGCGTGCCCGGCCTGCTCGGGCGGCAGGTCGCCGAGGCCTACGCAGGGCGGCAGGGCGCGGGCACCCGACGGGTCCTCGGCGGCGTACGGCATCCCGGCGGGGAAGAGGGCGCCCGCCTGCTCCCAGTATTCGGGGCGGCAGGCCACGACCAGGCGTACGCCGGCCGCTCGTAGCCAGCTCGCGGTTCCGGCGGTCCAGTCGGGCAGGGCGTGCGCCAGCACCGGCGGCATCTCCTCGGGTCCGTCGAGGAGGACGAGCAGCGGCCGCCCCGACGTCCTGGCGAGGTGGGCGACGGCGTCCGGCGAGGCCTCGGGCGGATCGCCGGTGCCGCCCGACGCGGCGTGCACGATGCGGGCGGCGGTACGCAGTGAGCGTTCCACCGCGTCCTTCACCCCGCCGTCGCCGGGGCGGAGTTCGGCGCCGCGCAGCCAGATGGTGGGCTCCGGCTGGGCGCCGACGGCGCGGCGGGCGGCGAGTGCGGTGAGCTCGGTCGTACGGCCGCAGCCGGGGTCGCCGACGAGGCCGAGCACGAGCGCGCCGTTGGCCCCGCCCGACGAGAAGCGCCCCAGCTCCTCCGCCGTGCCCGGCCGGGCCACCGGCTCCCGCCACGCCCGCGGCTCCGCCGCCGAGCCGACCGAGGTGGCCGTCAGCTGCAACGCCCCGGCGAGGTTGAGGTGCCTCCCGTACGCCGGGACGGTGGCCGCATTCCGGGCCAGCAGCTCGCCCAGCGGACCCTCGCGCCCCCGCAGCGGCACCGCGAAGCCGCTCGCCCGGTGCCCCGCCTGCATCGCCGTGACGACCACCGCCAGCACCGCGCCCGTCTCGGCGTCCAGCACCGGCGTGCCCGAGGCCTGCGGGTGCAGGGGGTCCACCGCGAGTTCGTACACCTCGTCCAGGAGGTGGAAGCGGTCGGTCGCGGTGTACGTGACCGGGGTGCTGCCCACGATCGCCGCATCCATCCATGTACGCCCCCGCAGCCGCACCCTCCCGTCCGGGTGCGCGGGTCCGGACCCGGCCACCGGCAGCGGACGCACGGTCAGCCCCTCGGTCGCCACGAGGGCCAGGCCGAGTTCGGGCAGCGGGGTGACCGCGTGCGCCTCGGCCAGCACGGTCTGGTCGCCGTGGGCGTGCAGCACAAGCCGGGCGAGGCCGTCGACGGCCTCATGACTTGTCAGAAGAATGCCGGCGCCGTCGGCGAGAAACCCCGTTCCCCGCGGCCGTCCGGCCAGATCACAGATGCGTACCAGCGCATCGTCAACGTCGGCGGCCCGCCCCGCCATCCGCGCACCTCCCCGCCACAGTGCCCGTTTCGACCGTAGAGGTCCGTTGATCGTTCCAACAGATCTCCTGGCGAACGCGCCCCCATGCACCCCTCGGTTCACTCCGAGCGCCCGTCCGATGGGGTGAATTGACCTTCTGAGTTGGATAGGGAGCAGCGCAGGAGGGGAATCGTGCAGCGCGGGCCGACCGGGGGAGGGCCGGCCCGCGCTGGACGGTAAGGCCCTCCGACAGACCCTGCGACAGGCCTAGGACAGACCGACCGACAGCACGCGCAACCGTGCCCGCCCCTGATCGTCCGTCCAGGGGGCGACCCCGGTGAGCAGGTCGTCGGGCGCGGCCGCCCCGACGGCCGTGGCGATGTCGCCCGCGTAGACCATGGCGGTCACCGCCGGCAACTGCATGACCTGTCCGATGTCCTCCGTGCCGTCCATAGCGAGCGACGGCACAAAGGCCCAGTGCTGGTCGGCGGCGATGGGGCCGTAGCGCTCCACGGCCTCCACCGTCAGCTCGTCGTACGGCTCCTTGGCGTTGCGCAGGAGCTCGTCCGCGAGGAACTCCTCGAAGGAGCCCGCGATGACCTCCGACCGCAGGAAGTTGCCCTCCAGGAAGTGGACTTCGGGGGCGAGGCGGCCGCCGGGCTCCCTGCGGTAGGCGTACTGGTCGCCCCAGGCGGTCTCGCCGAAGAAGACGAAGGGTTCCGCCCGCTCGTCCCAGGCGAAGCGCCAGGTCTGCGGGGCGTTCCAGGCCGCGAGGTCGAGGTGGGCCGGCCGACCGGTGCCGAAGAGCCGGAAGGCGCCGTGGTAGGCCGTGAAGCCGTTCAGCTCCCGCAGCAACTCCCGGTGGGCCTCGGGCAGTTCGTACCCGTACGCGGTCTCGGCCCCGGACCGGGCGCCGAGGTCGCCGGCGAGCGGCCTCAACGCCCGTACCGTGTCGTGCACCGTCACAGTGGCGGTCCTCCGTCGATGGTGAATCCCCTGAGCAGTACGCCGATCCTGGATCCCAGGACGCCTCCGGCCACCGAGTTGGACTTGCCCGGCATGTCCAGCCAGCCGGCGGGCGGCTGGGCGGTCCCCGAGATGGCCGAGTCGGGGACGTGCCCGGCCTGGCCAGTGTACGGAGTGCCCGCGCGACGGGCGCGCAGCCGCTCGGCGCGGGCGGCCGCGCTGCTCTCCCTGGACAGCTGGCCCTGGGTGGACTGGATGGCCTTGGGCCCGTTGGCGGCCAGCCAGGCGTTGGTGCGCTTCACGTACTCGTTCAGCGCGTCCTTCTCGGCCTGGGTGACCAGCTTGGTCGTGGGTATATCGACGACCTCTCCCTTGGGTGCCCGGCCGGCGACCCGTTTCGCGAGGTCGGCGACGCCCTTGCCCATGCCCCGGGCGGCCTGGGCGACCTTGGCGCCGGAGGCCCGGGCGCCGTTGGCCAGGGCGCGGCCGGTCTTGGCCACCGCGCCGGTGAGCGCGGAGGCGGCCCGGCCGGCGGTGCTCCTGACGGCCTGACCGGCGGTGGAGTTCCGGGCCGCCCGGCCGACCGCGCCCAGCCCGGC
>NZ_RJVR01000347.1 GCF_003999195.1 Streptomyces soli | reverse complement strand
CGGGTGCGGGGCCCGCAGGCGCCCGGCGGGTCGCGGCACGGAGGCCCGTGACGGGCGGGCCGTGGTGCGCTCGCTCAGGGCGAGGCCCGCGGCGACCGGCACGATGCCGGGTACGAGGGCGTCGCGCAGGGTTTGCCCGGCTCCCCCCGCGACAGCCCGGACGCGGGAAAAGAGACTGCCGTCGTGGTCGTCGGCCGTCATGTCCCTCCTTGATGCCTACGTGGCTGTCGGCAAGTCCCGTACGGCCTGGGCGAAGGCGTCTCCGCGGACGTTGTAGTTCGCGAACATGTCCATCGAGGCACAGGCCGGGGCCAGCAGGACCGTGTCGCCGGGTTGGGCGAGACCGGCCGCAGCGGCGACCGCCGCCGCCATCGCCCCAGTGTCGGTGCGGTCGAGGTCGACGACCGGGACCTCGGGCGCGTGTCGCGCGAGCGCTTCCCGGATGAGGGCACGCTCGGCGCCGATGAGCACGACGCCACGCAGCCGCTTGGCGACGCCCGTGACCAGGTCGTCGAAGGTGGCGCCTTTGGCGAGGCCGCCGGCGATCCAGACGATGGGCTCGTACGCCGCCAACGAGGCTTCGGCGGCATGGGTGTTGGTGGCCTTGGAGTCGTCCACGTACGCGACGTCGTTCACCGTGGCGACGTGCGCGATGCGGTGGGCGTCGGGCGTGAAGGCCCGCAGGCCGTCGCGTACGGCGGCCGGCGGCACGCCGAAGGCGCGGGCCAGGGCGGCCGCGGCGAGGGCGTTGGCGATGTTGTGCGGCACCGGCGGGTTGACGTCGGAGACCTCGGCCAGCTCCTGCGCGTTCATCTGCCGGTCCTCGACGAAGGCCCGGTCGAGCAGGATGCCGTCCACGACCCCGAACTCCGACGGCCGCGGGCTGCCGAGCGTGAACCCGATCGCCCGGGCGCCCTCTTCCACGTCCGCCTCGCGGACGAGCGCTTCGGTTGCCGGGTCGGCGACGTTGTAGACGCAGGCGACCTGGTTGCCCTCGTAGATACGGCCCTTGTCTGCCGCGTACGCCTCCATGGAGCCGTGCCAGTCCAGGTGGTCCGGCGCGATATTGAGGATGGCGGCGGAGTGGGCGCGGATGGAGGGCGCCCAGTGCAACTGGTAGCTGGACAGTTCGACCGCGAGCACGTCGTACGGCTCGTCGCCGAGGACGACGTCCAGGAGTGATACGCCGATGTTGCCGACCGCGGCCGTACGGAGGCCTGCGGCCCGCAGAATGCTCGCCAGCATCTGGACGGTCGTCGTCTTGCCGTTCGTCCCGGTGACGGCCAGCCAGGGGGCCGCGTCGGGCCCGCGCAGGCGCCACGCGAGCTCCACGTCGCCCCACACCGGTACGCCGGCCTCTGCGGCGGCCGCGAACAGCGGCTTGTCCGGCCGCCAGCCGGGCGTGGTGACGATCAGCTCCGTGCCCTCCGGCAGCGTCGCCCCATCCCCGAGCCGCACCCTGATCCCGAGGGCCTCCAGCTCCGCCGCCTGGGCCCGTGCCCGCTCGTCGTCGCCGTCATTGACGACGGTGACGTCCGCACCGAGGTCGCGCAGCACCTTGGCCGCCGGAATCCCACTGACGCCGAGCCCGGCAACGGTGACCTGCCGTCCTTGCAGCTCGACCCGCGTCGCGGTCACGCCGCCACCCCCTGTGCCTGGTTGCGGCCCAATTCTCTTTGCGCCTCTTGCACCGCTTCGAGGGCATCGAGATCGCTGCGCCGGACTCCGTCCGCCGTGGCAGGGACACCACCCGCGCCTTCGCACGGTACCTGGTTACCGCCTCGTCGGCACCAGCCGGCGAGTGGCCGCGCGCACCCCTTTTTCTGCGCCTCTCGCACCGCTTCGCAGGCTTCGAGTCGCTGCGCCGGACTCTCCCCCAGACTCCGTCTGGGAGGTGCCCCCCTCCGTCCTGCCAGGGGCACTGCACCGCGCCACCTGCTGGTGGACAGTTGCGGCCTCGTCGGCGCCTGCCGGCGAGTGGGCCGTGCTGCGCCAGCCCCAGTTCCTCCCCCAAGCACTGCGTGCAGGGGGGACCCCCAAAGCGGAGTGCCTGCCCACAGCCCGGAGTCGTCCGCGGCATGGCCGCCCACGCCCGCCAGGGCGTAGGGCGGGGTCCGGGGCGCAGCCCCGAACGGGTCCGGGTGGGGGCACCTCCCAAACGAAGGTTTGGGGGAGAGCCCGGTTTCGGGAAGGGACGGGGTGGGGGACAGTCCCGCCGCAGCCGGGCCCGCACCGGCCGCGCGGGCGGCCGGAGCAGGGTAAGCGGGCGGAGCAGGCCTCACTTCGCTGCCACCCAGCCCGCGTAGAAGAGACCGAGGCCTACTGCCATGCACATGCCTTGGATGATCCAGAAGCGGACGACGACGAGGACTTCGCCCCAGCCCTTGAGTTCGAAGTGGTGCTGGAGGGGGGCCATGCGGAAGACGCGCTTGCCGGTGAGGCGGAAGGAGCCGACCTGGATGACGACGGACATGGTGATGAGGACGAAGAGGCCGCCGAGGATGGCGATGAGCAGCTCGGTGCGGGAGAGGATCGCCAGGCCGGCCAGGGCGCCGCCGAGCGCGAGCGCCCCCGTGTCGCCCATGAAGATCTTGGCGGGCGAGGTGTTCCACCACAGGAAGCCGAAGCAGGCGCCCATCAGGGCTGCGGCGACGACGGCCAGGTCGAGTGGATTACGGACCTCGTAACACGCGCTGTCGGCGATGAGCGGGTTGCCGCACCACTGGCCGTACTGCCAGACGCCGATGACGGTGTAGGCGGCGAAGACCATGACGGAGGCGCCGGTGGCGAGGCCGTCGAGGCCGTCGGTGAGGTTCACGCCGTTGGACATGGCGAGAATCATGAAGAGCGCCCAGATGACGAAGATCACCGGGCCGACCGACCAGCCGAAGTCCTGGGTGAAGGACAGCTTCGTGGAGGCCGGCGTCTGGCCCCGGGCGTCGGCGAACTGCAGCGACAGGACGGCGAAGGCGATGCCGACGATCAGCTGGCCGGCCATCTTCGCCTTGGCGCGCAGGCCGAGGCTGCGCTGCTTGACGATCTTGATGTAGTCGTCCAGGAAGCCGACCAGGCCCATGCCGGTGAAGAGGAAGAGCACCAGCACGCCGGAGATGGTCGGCCGCTCGGAGGTGATCACCTTCGTGACGGCGTACGCGATGAGCGTGGCCAGGATGAAGGCGATGCCGCCCATGGTGGGCGTGCCGCGCTTGCTGTGGTGTTCCTTGGGACCGTCGTCCCGGATGAACTGGCCGTAGCCCTTGCGGGCCAGCAGCTTGATCAGCAGCGGGGTACCGACCAGTGACAGGAACAGGCTGATGACACCGGAGATGAGAATCTGCTTCATCAGGCGGTGACCCCGCCCTCAGCGCCGTCGAGAAGCGCGATCGCCACCCGCTCCAGGCCCACCGACCGCGATGCCTTCACCAGCACGACGTCTCCCGGACGCAGTTCGCTGCGCAACAGATCGATCGCCGCCTCAGCGTCGGACACGTGCACCGACTCCTCACCCCACGAACCCTCGTTGTAGGCGCCCATTTGCAGCCAGGCGGCCGCAGGGCCGCCCACCGCCACGAGCTTGCTGACGTTGAGCCGGACGGCAAGCCGCCCGACCGCGTCGTGCTCGGTGAGGGATTCCCCTCCGAGCTCCGCCATCTCGCCGAGCACCGCCCACGTACGCCGGCCCCGGCCCATGGCCGCGAGCGCGCGCAGGGCGGCCCGCATGGAGTCGGGGTTCGCGTTGTAGGCGTCATTGACCACCGTCACGCCGTCCGGCCGATCGACGACCTCCATACGCCAGCGGGAGAGCGTCCCGGCCGTGGAGAGCGCGGTGGCGATCTCCTCGACGGACATGCCCAGTTCACGGGCGACGGCGGCCGCGGCGAGCGCGTTCGACACGTGATGCTCACCGTACAGGCGCAAGGTCACTTCGCTGCACCCGGTAGGTGTAACGAGTGTGAATACCGCCTGACCTCGGGTGTTGAGTCGTACGTTCTCGGCCCGTACGTCCGCGTCTGGGGCCTCGCCGAAGAGGACGACGCGCGCCTTGGTTCGACTCGACATGGCCCGTACGAGGGGGTCGTCGGCGTTGAGGACGGCGAGGCCGTCCTCGGGGAGGGCCTCGACGAGTTCGCCCTTGCCCAGGGCGATCTGCTCGCGGCCGCCGAACTCGCCGATGTGGGCGGTGCCGACGTTGAGGACGACGCCGATGCGGGGCGGGGTCAGTTCGGTGAGGTAGCGGATGTGACCGATGCCACGGGAGCCCATCTCCAGCACCAGGTGCCGGGTGGACTCGTCGGCGCGCAGTGCGGTCAGCGGCAGCCCGATCTCGTTGTTGAGCGAGCCGGACGGCCAGACGGTCGGCGCGATCCGCTCCAGGAGCTGGGCGATCAGGTCCTTGGTGCTGGTCTTGCCCGCCGAGCCGGTGAGGGCGACGAGGGTGGCGCCCAGCCGTTCGATGACGTACTTCGCGAGCCTGCCCATGGCGGCCTGTACGTCGTCCACGACGATCGCGGGCACGCCGACCGGCCGGGTGACCAGGACGGCGACAGCGCCCGCCTCGACGGCTTGCCCGGCGTAGTCGTGGCCGTCGACGTGCTCGCCGTTGAAGGCGACGAAGAGGCTGCCGGGCTCGACCTTGCGGGAGTCGATGACCACGGCCCCGGTGACGAGGGCCTGTGGGTCCGGTATGTCGTGCGTGCTCCCGCCGACCGCGTGTGCGACCTCGGCGAGGGTGAGTGGGATCACAGCTGGTCCTGGTCCTTCTCGTTCTGGATGGCCTGGATGGCCGTGCGCAGGACGTCGCGGTCATCGAAGGGCCTGATCACCCCGGCGATGTCCTGGCCCTGCTCATGGCCCTTGCCCGCGACCAGCACGGTGTCCCCGGGGCGGGCGCGGGCGACGGCGGCGGTGATGGCGGCGGCCCGGTCGGGCTCCACCACGACGTGACCGCGCTCGTGGGCGGGGACCTCGGCGGCCCCGGCCAGCATGGCGGCGAGGATGGCGAGGGGGTCCTCCGAGCGCGGGTTGTCGGCGGTCAGTACGGCGGTGTCGGACAGCCGCGCGGCGGCGGCGCCCATGGGGCCGCGCTTGGTGGTGTCGCGGTCGCCACCGCAGCCGATGACGATGTGCAGGCTGCCGTCGGTGACCTTGCGCAGGGCACGCAGCACGGACTCAACGGCGTCGGTCTTGTGCGCATAGTCCACGACCGCCAGATACGGCTGCCCTGCGTCGACCCGTTCAAGGCGGCCCGGCACGCCCGGCACGGCGGCGACGCCCTCGGCGGCGTGCTGCGGGTCGATCCCGGCGGTGACCAGGGCGGTGATGGCGGCCAGCGCGTTGGCGACGTTGAAGGGCCCGGGCAGCGGCGCGGCGGCGGCGACCTGTTCGCCCTTGGGGCCGACGGCGGTGAAGCGGGAGCCCATCGGGCCGATCTCGACGCCCTCGGCGCGCCAGTCGGCGTCGGGGTGGCCCTCGGCGGAGAAGGTGGTCACCGGGACCGTGGCCTCGACTGCGAGCCGGCGGCCGTACTCGTCGTCGATGTTGACCACGCCCAGCCGGGCCCGGCTGGGGGTGAACAGCTGCGCCTTGGCCTGGAAGTAGTCCTCCATGTCGGAGTGGAATTCCATGTGCTCGGGGCTGAGGTTGGTGAAGACGGCGACGTCGAAGACCGCGCCGTCCACCCGGCCGAGCACCAGCGCGTGGCTGGAGACCTCCATGACGACCGACTCCACGCCGCGCTCGCGCATCACCGCGAACAGCGCCTGGAGGTCGGTGGCCTCGGGGGTCGTACGTTCGCTCTTGAGCCGCTCGTCGCCGATCCGCGACTCGACCGTGCCGATCAGGCCCGTCGCGGTGCCGTGTACGGACCGCAGACCGCCCTCGACCAGATACGCGGTGGTGGTCTTCCCGGAGGTGCCGGTGATGCCGATCTGCAGCAGGGCGTCACCCGGCCGGTCGTAGATCGTGGCGGCCAGCTCGCCCATCCGGGAGCGGGGGTTGTCCACCGCCAGCACCGGCAGGCCGGTGGCGGCGACGCGCTCGGCGCCGGCCGGATCGGTGAGGACGGCGACCGCCCCGAGCTCTGCGGCCTGGGCGGCGAAGTCGGCGCCGTGGAGGCGGGCGCCGGGCAGGGCCGCGTAGACGTCGCCGGGGCGGACGGCCCGGGAGTCGTGGGTGATGCCGGTGGCGTGGACCTGCGAGGACACGGACGGCAGCGCGGCGCCGAGCCGGTCGGCCAGCTCCGCCAGCGGCTTGGGCCGGACCTGCGACGGGCGGGGGGCACCCGGCCGTTTCGCTCCGGGTTTTCCTTGGGACTGATCAGCGAGTGGCACGGCGGTGAGAGTACCCGCCGGGCCGGTCCCGGGGCCAAAAGAGGCCCCGGGTGGGGAGGAGGGCGTGATTCCGCTCACGGCTGTCACGATTTCGACGGGTTCCAGTCGACCGGCAGGCTGGGCGCCTTGGTCCCGGTGGGCTCGACCCTCAGCTTCTTCAGGGCGAACTCCATGACGTTCTTGAAGACCGGGCCGCAGATCTGGCCGCCGAAGTAGCTGCCGCTGGTCGGGTTCTGGATCACGCAGGAGACGGTGATCCGGGGCTTGTCGGCAGGCGCGAAGCCCATGAAGGATGCCGTGTAGCCGCTGTACAGACCGGTTTCCGGGTCCACCCGGTTGGCCGTGCCGGTCTTGCCCGCCACGCGGTAGCCGGCGATCCGGGCCTTGATGCCGGTGCCCTGCTCGTCGCCCACGACCGACTCCAGCATCTGGGAGAGCGTGGTGGCGGTCTGCCGGCTGACGACGCGGGTCTTCTTGGGGCTCGCCGCGGGGACGTACTTGCCGTCGGCGCCGGTGGTGCCCTTGACGAGGCTGGGCTCGACGCGTACGCCGCCGTTGGCGATCGTGGAGTAGACGGAGGTGGCCTGCAGGGCGTTGAGGGACAGACCCTGGCCGAAGGGGATCGTGTACTGCTGCGAGGCGTTCCAGTCCTGCGGCTTGGCCAGGATGCCGGAGGTCTCGCCCGGGAAGCCGAGGCCGGTCTG
The DNA here is from genome assembly GCF_003999195.1 of Streptomyces soli. Taxonomy (GTDB): domain Bacteria; phylum Actinomycetota; class Actinomycetes; order Streptomycetales; family Streptomycetaceae; genus Actinacidiphila; species Actinacidiphila soli. The sequence goes on along the minus strand of NZ_RJVR01000347.1, from coordinate 1,285 downwards.
CTGACCGATCCCGAACTTCCGCAAGTACGAGTAGAGCACCTTGTTCGCCTGCTTCTGGGTCTTGCCGAGTTGTTCGGCGGCGAGGATCGTGCCGATGTTGCTGGACTTGGCGAGTACCCCGTTGAGCGTGAGATGCCACGTGCCGTGGTCCACGTCGTCGTGGAAGACGCGGTCCGCGCGGGGAAGGGTTCCCGGGACCGTGACCTTGGTGGTGGGGGTGGCCACGCCCGAGTCCAGGACGGCGGCCATCGACATCAGCTTGCTGACGCTGCCGGGCTCGTACGCGTCCTGGAGGGCGGCGTTGCCCATGGCGGAGGAGTCGGCCTTGCTGAGGTCGTTGGGGTCGTAGCCGGGTGAGTTCGCCATGGCCAGGATCTCGCCCGTCTGCGAGTCCTGGACGATGACGTAGCCCCGGTCGGCGGAGGACTGGCTGACCTGGTCGCTGATGGCCTGCTGGGCCGCCCACTGGATGTCCCGGTCGATGGTCAGCTCGACCGTGGAGCCGGGCTGGGCGGCCTTCTCCCGTACGCCGGCGGTCGGGATCCGGCGGCCACCGGACTGGGCGTAGGTGATCGTGCCGTCCTTGCCGGCCAGCTCGGTGTTGTACTGCTGCTCCAGGCCGCCGCCGCCCTTGCCCTCGGAGTTGACGAAGCCGATGAGGCCGGCGGCGAGGTCGTTGTTGGGGTAGACGCGCTTGCTGTGCGCCTGGTGGAAGACGCCGAGCAGGACGTTGGCGCCCTTGCCCTTGGCGGCGAGGGCGCTCTGCAGGTCCTTGATCTGGTTCCAGACCTGGGGCGACTGCTGCTTGGCGATGACCTCGTTGCGGGAGCCGGGGTAGTTCGCGAGCTGCTTGGCGATCTTCTTCGCATCGCCGCCGACGATGGGCGCGAGCAGCTCCGCCGCCTGCTCCGGCGCGTCGTCGACGTTCGTATCGGCCTTCGTGAAGAGCATCGGGTCGGCGATGATGTCGTACGCGTCCACCGTGTTCGCCAGGTCCACGCCGTCCCGGTCGGTGATCGTGCCGCGCTCGGCGGCCAGTGTCGCCGTGAGGTAGCGGTCGGCCTCGGCCTTCGAGGTGAACGCGGAGGCGTCGATCGCCTGCACCTGCAGCAGCCGTACGACGAACGTCAGCATCACCAGGGTCAGCGCCAGGCTCACCAGCCGCAGCCGCGGCCTCGGCTTGCCCAGCCGCAGCGTCGCGCCCCCGGAGGCCGCCACCGGCCTCCTGCCGGGCGGCCGGCGCCGTGCCGCCCCCTGCGCCGCCGCATTGCCCGGGGCGCGCTGC
>NZ_RJVR01000299.1 GCF_003999195.1 Streptomyces soli | reverse complement strand
GGTGCCGGGGGCGCCGGGGGTGCCGGGGGTGCCGGGGGCGCCGGGAGCGCCGGGAGCGCCGGGGGTGCCGGGGGTCCCGGGGGTGCCGGGGGTCCCGGGGGTGCCGGGGGTCCCGGGCGGACCAGCCACGCCGCAGGAGGGCCTCTTGATGGTGTCGTTGATCAGAGTGACTTCCCCATTACGCGCCAGGAGCCGGCCTTCGATGTCCGCGCCGGAGCTTACGGAGATCGACGTCAGGGCCATCAGGGTGCCCTTGAAGACGGCATTGGTCCCAATGGTGGCGGAACTGCCCACCTGCCAGAACACGTTGCAGGGCTGTGCTCCGTTGATGAGGCGGACGGTGCTCCCCACTTCCATGGTCAAGGCTGAGGCGACCTTGAAGATGAAGACGGCGTTGGGGTCACCTTCGGCATCGAGAGTGACGGTCCCGTTGACGGTTAGCAGTAGGCTCGAAGAAGCGGTGTAGACGCCGGCCTTGAACGTCTTTGTGGCAAGGGTGCCACTCGTGTCACCCGTGGCTGGCCGCCCTGCCGCATCGTTGTAGGCGGTAACCAGGTCGCTCTTCGCCTGAGCGGCGGCGGCGTCCTTTACGTGCTTTGCTCCGATGACCAGTCCGTCTGGAGGGCCTGTGAAGCCCACTACGGCAGTGCCGGGGTCGAGTCCCAGATCGCCGAGGACGACCGTGGGACCCGTATTGGTGATCGTTGAGCCGGCCAGGACCGCGTAACTGTCAGCCGTCCCGAGCCCCACCGGGGCTTCCAGCGCGTACGCGACGCTCGAGAGCAGACTGAGCGTCGTCAGCAACGCCACTACCGGTATCCCGATGAGAGTTGCCTTGAGCCGAGTGCGTCTCCGCCCCCGGCCTATGGGGGAGGGCAGAATTGCAGCCAATGCCATAGGACTAGACCTTTCTTGCGCCGTTGAGCTCAATGCCCCGGCGAGGGGGCTCCGAGTTGCCGAAGTGAGCTCCGGTCAGGCCGCGATCCCGCGCTTCGTGTCGAGCCTCCGCAGGCCCAACTCCCAAGTGGGGGAACCGCGGAGCGACTGCCTGCCCGGGGGAGGTGATGAACCGTCACTCATGGGGCAAAGCCTAGTAATAGCTATAGAAAGTGCGCATAGCGATAAGAGGCCAAAAGGGGCATCGATGATCGTTAATTCATCCTACCGGCGGTGTCCGGGGCGGCTGCCCGGCCGCCCCGGACAGTCGATGCCGGGCCGCCGGAGCGCAACGAAGGCGGGTGACGCCTCATCGCGATTCGGCCGGCACCCGCCAACGGGCCCGTCCATCCCGGAGTCTGAGGCCCCGTCGGAGGCATGTTCTTGCTGTTGGCTGGCTGCGGCTCCCGCGGTTCTCGCCTTATGCCCTTCGGCCTATCCGTCGTGGGCGTGCGTCGGGGCAGGCAGCGCGAAGCGGGCCGAAGGCAGGAGGGCACGCGCAGCCGGAGCCGGGAAGCGCGCCCGGCGAAGCGCAGCGCAGCCGGGTGCCTTGATGAGGTAGGGAGATCCGTAACGACCCCAGGCGTCAGGTCAGGTCGTACTCCGCTGAGAGTTGGCGGCCGACCACAAGGAAGTCGGTGGCGTACTCGGTGACTGATCCATGCTGGTCCCAGTAGTGGTTGGTCATGGTCAGAGCTGGCGTGCCTGCATCGACTTCGAGGAGCGCAGCGGCATCGTCTGGCACTGGACGGATAGCCACGACATCACGCCTGCGGACGGCGCGTCGGCCTGTGCGGTCCTCGACAAGGCCAAAGGTCCTCTTGGGTAGGGTCGCCGAATTCCAGAAGCGCGGAGCGGTCCACTTCCACGCCATCGTGCGCCTGGACGGACCCGGCGGGCCCGAGGACATCCCGCCCGCGTGGGCCAGTGTGGGCCCGCTCACCGACGCCATCACCGCCGCCGCCGGCCGTGTCTCCGTGCCCGTGACTGCGGCCGGTGAGGAACCCGCCCGGATCCTGCGCTGGGGCGACCAGGTCGACGTCCGCCCGATCGGCACCGACGACGGCCAGGAACTGACCGAACAGGCTGCTGACGGTTGACCAGGTTGCCGAACTGCTCGGCACCACCGTGCGGTTTCCCCGGCGCCTGATCGTGGAACGCCGGATCACGTTTGTCAAGGTGGGGCGGCACGTGCGCATCCCGGAGAGTGCTGTTGCCGACTTCATCGCGGCGAACACCGTTAAGCCTGCAGTACGTCGGCTGCGGGCGGTGATCTGATGGCGGGGAGGAAACGTCCCTTCGGACGGGTCCGCAAGCTGCCCTCAGGGCGCTATCAGGCGCGTTACCTGGGTCCTGACAACGTCGATTGCCCGGCCCCGTGCACGTTCGCGACCAAGCGTGACGCTGACGACTGGCTGGCAGAGAAGCAGGTCGAATTACGGGCGGGGGAGTGGACCGATCCAGACGCTGGCAATGTCGCCTTCGGTGCCTACGCGGCCACCTGGATCAGGGAACGCGGGATCAGCGCATCGACGGCCGACTTGTACGGATCACTGCTGCGTAACCACCTCACCCCAACCTTCGGGAGGCTCGCCGTGGTTGACATCACCCCGGCTGGCGTCCGGGCCTGGCGTGTTGCCCGGCTCGATGCCGGAGCTGGTCCGACCACCGTAGCGAAGGCATACGCGCTCCTGCGGGCTGTGCTGATGACCGCTGTTGAAGACCGGCTGATCCGCCGGAACCCGTGCCGGATCAAGGGCGCCAGCGTCGCTCCGACGCCTGAACGGCCTACCGCTACGGTGTCCGAGGTCGATGCCATCGCCAGCGCGATTCAGCCTCGCTTCCGCGCCCTGGTGCTGCTGGCCGCGTTCTGCGGGCTGAGCTGGGGTGGGCTGGTGGGCCTCCGCCGGCGCGACCTCGACACCGACGCAGGGACCGTTCGCGTTCGCCGCAACGTCGCAGAGCTGCACAGCGGCAAGCGACTCATCAAGGAGCCTAAGAGCGCTGCGGGCAAGCGCACTGTGTCGGTGCCTGCCGCGATCCTCCCCGACCTGGTCACCCACCTCGCGATCTACGCCGAACCCGGGACGGACGGCCGGATCTTCATCGGCGCCCGGCGTGCGACTCCCCGCCGGAATCACTTCAACAAGCTGTGGCGCAAGGCGTGCGCAGATGCCGGAGTCACGGGGCTCCACTTTCACGACCTGCGCCACACCGGCAACACCTTCGCCGCCGCGACGGGAGCCAGCACACGGGAGCTGATGACACGAATGGGTCACAGCACTGCCCGTGCGGCGTTGATCTATCAGCACGCCACCGCAGAACGGGAACGCCTGATCGGCGACGCGGTGAGCGAGATCGTGAACAAGGCGCGGAAGCAAGATCCCGACTCGATCGGGCACGCAACGGGCACGACGACCTGATCGGACGCCTAAAAAGAACCGGCCCAGGTAGGAGAGAAAGCCTCCTACCTGGGCCGGAACGTTTGGAGCGGGCGACGGGAATCGAACCCGCGTAGCTAGTTTGGAAGACTAGGGCTCTACCATTGAGCTACGCCCGCAACGGCCAGTCATTCTGGCACATCAGATGGTAGCTGATCGACCGGGTTCCCGGCGCCGCGGACAAATGGGCAGCCAGGGTGTGCGGAGGCATGTACTCTACGTGTCGCACTGACGGGGTGTGGCGCAGCTTGGTAGCGCGTCCGCTTTGGGAGCGGAAGGTCGTCGGTTCGAATCCGGCCACCCCGACCATGTACGCATACGCAGTCCGAGCACAGACCGGAACCGCGAGATTGTGGTACCGGTAGGATGGGTCGTCGGCCCACCGGATGTCGGAACGGCAGCCGGAGCCCCCACTCAACGTAAAGCCCCAAGGAGACCCAACCGTGAAGAGCGCCGTCGAGACTCTGAACCCGACCCGGGTTCGACTCACTGTCGAGGTGCCCTTCGAGGAGCTCAAGCCCAGCCTCGACGCGGCGTACAAGAAGATCAACCAGCAGGTCACGGTGCCGGGCTTCCGCAAGGGCAAGATCCCTGCGCGCGTCATCGACCAGCGGTTCGGCCGTGGCGCGGTCCTCGAAGAGGCCATCAACGACGCGCTGCCGAAGTTCTACACGGAGGCGGTCAACGAGGGTGAGCTGAACGTCCTCGGCCAGCCCGAGGTGGACATCACCGAGTTCAACGACGGTGACGAGCTCAAGTTCACCGCCGAGGTCGACATCCGCCCGTCGATCGAGATCCCGGACTACTCAGGCATCGAGGTCACCGTCGACGCCGTCGAGGTGTCGGACGAGGACGTCGACAAGTCCCTGGAGCAGCTCCGCGAGCGCTTCGCCTCCACCACCTCGGTCGAGCGCCCCGCCGCCGAGGGCGACGTCGTGGTCATCGACCTCGAGGCCTCGGTCAACGGTGAGGTGCTGGAGGACGGCGTCGCCAAGGGCGTCAGCTACACCATCGGCTCCGGCGAGCTCCTCGACGGCATCGACGAGGCTGTCACCGGCCTGGAGGCCGGCGGCACCGCCACCTTCACCTCCGAGCTCAAGGGCGGCTCCGCGGCCGGCCAGGAGGCCTCGGTCAAGGTCGACGTCACCGCCGTCCAGGCCCGCGAGCTGCCCGAGCTGGACGACGACTTCGCCCAGCTGGCGAGCGAGTTCGACACCCTCGAGGAGCTGCGCGCGGACAGCGTCAAGCGCCTTGAGCGGATCAAGCAGTACGACCAGGCCACCCAGGCCCAGGAGAAGGTGCTCGACGCCCTCCTGGAGCTGACCGAGGTCCCGCTGCCGGAGAAGCTCCTCAAGGACGAGATCGAGACCCGTACGCACAACCTGGAGCACCACCAGTTCGAGGCCCTCGGCCTCACCTGGGAGAGCTACCTGGAGCGCGAGGGCAAGACCCGCGAGGAGTACGACGCCGAGCTCGAGGAGCAGGCGAAGAAGGGCATCAAGACCCAGTTCGTGCTCGACGAACTGGTCAACAAGGAGAAGCTGTCGGTCAACCAGGAGGAGCTCACCGAGCACCTCATGCGCCGCGCCGCTTCCTCCGGCATGAGCCCCGACCAGTTCGCCCAGGCCGTCGTCGAAGGCGGCCAGGTGCCGCTGCTCGTCGGCGAGGTCGCCCGTGGCAAGGCGCTGGCCGTTGTCGTCGAGGCCGCCAAGGTCGTCGACACCAATGGTGAGGTCGTCGACCTCGACGACGACGAGGACGAGACCGCCGAGACGGTCGACGCCTCCGCCGAGGCGGAGTCCGCCGAAGAGCCCACCGAGGCCTGATCAAACGCCCGACGGGCCCGGACGCCGTACGTGTGCGTCCGGGCCCGTCGCCGTACGCGGGCGCAGGCGCCCGCACCCTGCGCTCAGAGCGAACAGTTCCGCGTAGGGGATTGCTGGGCCCGACCTGCGCGTTAGGGTCCGTAAGTACGAGGGCAGAGTGCCCTTCACTCAGCCCACGAGAAGACCCTGAGACGGCTTAACGGCCGTCCGACAACGAGCAGGTGGATACGTGACGCTTCCGATGCCTTCCGCCGCCGGCGAGCCGACTCTCGGTGGCCTCGGCGACCAGGTCTACAACCGGCTGCTCAATGAGCGGATCATCTTCCTCGGCCAGGCGGTCGACGACGACATCGCCAACAAGATCACCGCGCAGCTGCTGCTCCTTGCCACTGACCCGGACAAGGACATCTTCCTCTACATCAACAGCCCCGGCGGCTCGGTGACGGCCGGCATGGCCATCTACGACACCATGCAGTTCATCCCCAACGACGTGGTCACCATCGCCATGGGCCTCGCTGCCTCGATGGGCCAGTTCCTGCTGACCGCCGGCGCCCCCGGCAAGCGCTTCGCGCTGCCGAACACCGACATCCTGATGCACCAGCCGTCCGCCGGCCTCGCCGGCTCGGCCTCCGACATCAAGATCCACGCCGAGCAGCTGCTCCGTACGAAGAAGCGGATGGCCGAGCTGATCGCACAGCACTCCGGCCAGTCCGTCGAGGCCATCACCCGCGACTCCGACCGCGACCGCTGGTTCTCCACGGAGGCGGCCAAGGAGTACGGCCTGATCGACGACGTCATCACGCACGCCGCCAACGTGCCGGGCGGTGGCGGCACCGGGGCCTGAACCCCGTCCCCGACACTCCGCCACCCAGCCCACTGCTCATCCCCAGGACGGTGAACGTGAACCCCAACAACATCCCCGGCGGCGGCCTCTACGACCGTATGACGCCCGCTGAGGCCCGCTACGTCGTTCCGCGGTTCGTGGAGCGCACCTCGCAGGGCATCCGCGAGTACGACCCGTACGCGAAGCTCTTCGAGGAGCGGGTGATCTTCCTCGGCGTCCAGATCGACGACGCCTCCGCCAACGACGTCATGGCGCAGCTGCTCTGCCTGGAGTCGATGGACCCCGACCGTGACATCTCGGTCTACATCAACAGCCCCGGCGGCTCGTTCACCGCGCTCACCGCGATCTACGACACGATGCAGTTCGTGAAGCCGGACATCCAGACGGTCTGCATGGGCCAGGCGGCCTCCGCCGCGGCCGTGCTGCTCGCCGCCGGCACCCCCGGCAAGCGGATGGCGCTGCCGAATGCCCGCATCCTGATCCACCAGCCGTACAGCGAGACGGGCCGTGGCCAGGTCTCCGACCTGGAGATCGCGGCGAACGAGATCCTCCGGATGCGTGCGCAGCTCGAGGAGATGCTCGCCAAGCACTCCAGCACCCCGATCGAGCAGATCCGGGACGACATCGAGCGCGACAAGATCCTGACGGCCGAGGAATCGCTGTCGTACGGTCTGATCGACCAGATCGTCTCGACCCGCAAGACCTCCTCCGCGGCGGTCTGAGGTCCGCGACACAAGCCCCCCTTGCGGGATGGCCAGGTTGTGCACGTCACCACCCAGTCACCGCAAGGGGGGCCCGTACGGGGGTCCCGGCAAGGTACCGTCGATAGGCAAGCACCAGGACTCGTCGTAGCCGACGGGACCCAGGCGAAGGGGAAACACCTCGTGGCACGCATCGGTGACGGCGGCGACCTGCTGAAGTGCTCATTCTGCGGAAAGAGCCAGAAGCAGGTGAAGAAGCTCATCGCAGGGCCCGGTGTGTACATCTGCGACGAGTGCATCGACCTCTGCAACGAGATCATCGAGGAGGAGCTCGCCGAGTCCTCCGAAGTGCGCTGGGAGGACCTTCCCAAGCCGCGCGAGATCTACGAGTTTTTGGAGAGCTACGTCGTCGGCCAGGAGCCGGCGAAGAAGGCGCTCTCCGTAGCGGTCTACAACCATTACAAGCGCGTCCAGGCCGGCGAGAACTCCGGCGGCCGAGGCCACGACGACGCCATCGAACTCGCCAAGTCCAACATCCTGCTGCTGGGCCCCACCGGCTCCGGTAAGACCCTGTTGGCCCAGACCCTGGCCCGGATGCTGAACGTGCCCTTCGCCATCGCGGACGCCACGGCGCTCACCGAGGCGGGTTACGTCGGCGAGGACGTCGAGAACATCCTGCTGAAGCTGATCCAGGCGGCGGATTACGACGTCAAGAAGGCCGAGACCGGGATCATCTACATCGATGAGATCGACAAGGTCGCCCGCAAGAGTGAAAATCCTTCGATCACTCGGGATGTCTCCGGTGAGGGCGTCCAGCAGGCTCTCCTGAAGATCCTGGAGGGCACGACGGCCTCGGTGCCCCCGCAGGGCGGCCGCAAGCACCCCCACCAGGAATTCATCCAGATCGACACGACGAACGTCCTGTTCATCGTCGGCGGCGCTTTCGCCGGGCTGGAGAAGATCATCGAGTCCCGGGCCGGTGCCAAGGGCATCGGCTTCGGCGCCACGATCCGCTCCAAGCGCGAGATCCAGGCCTCGGACCAGTTCCAGGAGGTCATGCCGGAGGATCTGGTCAAGTTCGGCATGATCCCCGAGTTCATCGGCCGCCTCCCGGTCATCACCAGCGTGCACAACCTGGACCGCGAGGCGCTCCTCCAGATCCTCATCGAGCCGCGCAACGCGCTCGTCAAGCAGTACGAGCGCCTCTTCGAACTCGACGGCGTGGAGCTGGAGTTCGAGCGCGCCGCCCTCGAGGCCATCGCCGACCAGGCCATCCTCCGCCAGACCGGCGCCCGCGGGCTCCGCGCCATCATGGAGGAGGTGCTGATGTCCGTGATGTACGAGGTCCCCTCCCGCAAGGACGTCGCCCGCGTCGTCATCACCGAGGACGTCGTCCACTCCAACGTGAACCCGACCCTGGTGCCGCGCGAGCCCCGCGCCATCGGCAAGGGCGAGCAGAAGAGCGCGTAGCGCTCGTACCGCACGCGGCGTACATACGCGAAAGGGGGCGCCCGGAATTCTCCGGGCGCCCCCTTCGTACTGTTGCGGGAGCCTGCTTACTTCGCGACGCGCACGTCGCTGCGGAGCTTCGCGGTGGTCTCGGCCCAACTGGCGACGGACGGGGCCGTCGGCACGCTGGTGGCGCTGGTCGAGGCCGTCCACATCACCAGTCCGACCGTGCTGTCGTCGCCCCACACGCAGAAGGGCGCCTTGTAGACGCCGTAGTCCTTGATGCCGCACTTCATGACGTCACCGTCGAAGCCGGCCGGCGTCTGCTTGGTCGAGCTGGTGCCCGAGACCGCTGCCGTCAGCATCGTGTCCACCACGGTGTTCGGATCCGAGACCGAGCCGTACACCCCGGCGAAGATGAGCTCGTTGGTGCCGCTCTTCCAGGCGCTGCTGACGGAGGTGCCGTTCGAGATGCCCTTGTCGCTGCCGGTCGTCGTCTTCCCCAGCTGCGAGGCCATGGCGGAGTCCTTGGTGTACGAGCCGCCGAGCACCGTCTCCGGCGTCGTCAGCTTGTAGTTACCACCGCTGCTGCCGCCGCCGCCCGTCAGGACGGCCACCCCGACGCCGATCAGGGCGACCGCCACGAGGGCGGCGACCACGATCCCGATGATCTTGCCCTTACCGCCGCCACTGGGGGGCGGCGGCGGGGTGCCCCAGCCGGGCTGGCCGGGCTGCTGGCCGTACGGCGGCTGCTGGCCGTAGGGGCCCGGCTGCTGCGGGAAGCCGCCCGGCTGCTGCTGGGGCGGGTAGCCGTAGCCCGGAGCAGGCGCGGCGGGCTGAGCCGGCTGCTGGGGATAGCCGGGCTGTTCCCCGTATCCAGGCTGGCCGCCGTAACCCGGCTGCGGCGGCGGCTGGTTGTAGCTCATGCGAGTTTCCCCTCGTGATACTGCTGTCTCGCAGCCATCCTCGCGGATTGTTTAGCCCGTCCTTACACCGGGGCTGTGCGGGATTTGTAACGGCCGTGCGGGAGGCCTTTATTCGATCTCGACCCGGGTATCGGTGCGCACCTTGGCGGTGAGCGTCGCGGCGGCGTCGGTGGAGGTGCTGCCGGAGATCGCGGTCAGCGGATCGAGGTCCATCACCATGGCGACGGTGCTGGAATCGCCCCAGATGCAGACCGGGATGTTCAGTTGGGTGCTCGACGAACCCGTCGAGGCCACCGTGGTCCTGAAGATCTGACACTTCATCACCGCGCCGCCCTCGAGACCCTCCCGGGTGACCTTCGCCGGGCTGCCGACGGCCGACGCCTTGTCGTCCTCGTCCTTGATCGAGGCGGCCATCACCAGGAACAGCGCGTCGACCGCCTGCTCGGGCTGCGCCACGGTGCCGTAGACGCCGCCGAACTGCAGGGCCGCCTTGTTGGCGCCCTCGTAGTCCGCGGACACCACGTGGGGGTCGGTGATGCCGGGGAGCTGTTTGAGCTGCTTCTCGTCCTTCGAGCTCAGGTCGCTGTCGTTCTTCCCCGACCCCGAGCGCTTGAAGGTCTCCGCGACCGTCGCCGGCGTCGTGAGCTTGTACTTCTTGCCGTCGTCGGCGCTGCCGCCGTTCCCGGTCCCGCTCCCGCCTCCGCTCGTGAGCGCGACGACGCCACCGCCGATCACGGCTACCGCCACGACCGCACCGATCACGATCCCGATCGTCCTTCCCTTGCCGCCGCTCTGCGGCTGCGGTGGGGGAGGGACCGGCGGATAGCCGCCGTACCCCGGCTGCGGCTGACCGTAGGGCTGCTGCGCGTACGGCTGCTGCGCGTAGGGGTTGGCCTGCGGCGCGGGGGGCGCCTGCGGGGGCTGCCCGTACGGGCCGGGCTGGGCGCCGTAGCCGTAACCGGGCTGTGGTGGCGGCTGGTTGTAACTCATCGGAGGAATCCCCTTGTTCGCTCGGCCGGTCGACCGTGGGGCGTCATCCTTCCGGATCACCTACCCCGCCCCTGCCACGGGGCGGATACGGATTCGTAACGCGGCACGGCGCGCCCGTAGACTGAGCGTCGTGACCGAGAACACTCAGCAGCCAGCCAGCCCCCCCGAACTGCCGACCCAGTACGCACCGGCCGAGGTAGAGGGGCAGCTGTACGAGCGCTGGGTAGAGCGCGGTTACTTCGAGGCCGACGCGAAGAGCGACAAGAAGCCGTACACCATTGTCATTCCGCCGCCGAACGTCACCGGCAGCCTCCACCTGGGCCACGCCTTCCAGCACACCCTGATGGACGCCCTCACCCGCCGCAAGCGCATGCAGGGCTACGAGGCGCTGTGGCTGCCCGGCATGGACCACGCCGGCATCGCGACCCAGAACAAGGTGGAGCAGCAGCTCGCCGAGGAGGGCAAGTCGCGCCATGACCTGGGCCGCGAGGCCTTTGTCGAGCGGGTGTGGCAGTGGAAGGAAGAGTACGGCGGCAAGATCCTCGGCCAGATGCGGCGGCTCGGCGACGGCGTCGACTGGTCGCGTGAGCGCTTCACCATGGACGAGGGGCTGTCGCGCGCCGTCCAGACGATCTTCAAGAAGCTGTATGACGACGGGCTGATCTACCGCGCCGAGCGCATCATCAACTGGTGCCCGCGCTGTCTGACCGCCATCTCCGACATCGAGGTCGAGCACGAGGACCGTGACGGCGAGCTGGTCTCGATCCGCTACGGCCAGGGTGAGAACGCGATCGTCGTCGCCACCACCCGCGCCGAGACGATGCTCGGCGACACCGCGGTCGCCGTCCACCCCGACGACGAGCGCTACCGGCACCTCATCGGCACCGAGGTCGAGCTGCCGCTGACCGGCCGCCGGATCCCGATCGTCGCCGACGCCCACGTCGACCCGGCGTTCGGCACCGGCGCGGTCAAGGTGACCCCGGCGCACGACCCGAACGACTTCGAGATCGGCCAGCGGCACAACCTGCCGTCGCTCACGATCATGGACGAGCACGCCGTGATCACCGTCCACGGCCCCTTCCAGGGCCTGGACCGGCTCGAGGCGCGAAGCGCCGTCGTGGGCGCGCTGCGCTCGCAGGGCCGGATCGTCGCGGAGAAGCGTCCGTACGTCCACGCGGTCGGCCACTGCTCGCGCTGCAAGACGATCATCGAGCCCCGGCTGTCCCTGCAGTGGTGGGTCAAGGTCGAGCCGCTCGCGAAGGCGGCGGGCGACGCGGTCCGCGACGGCCGGGTGAAGATCCACCCGCAGGAGATGTCCGGCCGCTACTTCCAGTGGGTCGACAACATGCACGACTGGTGCATCTCGCGCCAGCTGTGGTGGGGGCACCGCATCCCCGTCTGGTACGGCCCCGACGGCGAGGTCGTCTGCGTCGGCCCCGATGAGCAGCCGCCCGCCGGGGAAGGCTGGACGCAGGACGCCGACGTCCTCGACACCTGGTTCTCCTCCGGCCTGTGGCCCTTCTCGACCCTCGGCTGGCCGGAACAGACCCCGGACCTGGTGAAGTTCTACCCGACCGACGTCCTGCTGACCGGTCACGACATCATCTTCTTCTGGGTCGCCCGGATGATGATGTTCGGCCTGTACGCGATGGACGGCGTCGCCCCCTTCCACACCATCGCCCTCACCGGCCTGGTGCGTGACGAGCGCGGCAAGAAGATGTCCAAGTCCTTCGGCAATGTGGTCGACCCGCTCGACTGGATGGACAAGTACGGTTCCGACGCCCTGCGCTTCACGCTCGCGCGCGGCGCCAACCCCGGCACCGACGTGCCGATCGGCGAGGACTGGGTCCAGGGCTCCCGCAACTTCACCAACAAGATCTGGAACGCGACGCGCTTCGCCCTCATGAACGGCGCGACGGTGGAGGGCCCGCTGTCCTCCGTCGAGGAGATGTCGGCCGCCGACCGCTGGATCCTGTCCCGGCTGAACGCGACCGTCGCCGAGACCGACGCGCTGTACGACGACTACCAGTTCGCGAAGCTCAGCGACGCCCTCTTCCACTTCGCCTGGGACGAGGTCTTCGACTGGTACGTCGAGCTGTCCAAGACCACCTTCATCGCGGGTGGCCGGCCTGCGCAGGTCTCCGGGCGCGTGCTGGGCGAGGTGCTCGACGTGCTGTTGCGTCTGCTGCACCCGGTGGTGCCGTTCGTCACCGAGGCGCTGTGGACCACGCTCACCGGGCGCGAGTCGGTCGTCGTCGCCGACTGGCCGACCGACTCCGGCTTCCGCGACGCCGCCGCGGAGGCCGAGATCGGCGCCGTCCAGTCGCTCATCACCGAGGTCCGCCGCTTCCGCGCCGACCAGGGCCTCCAGCCCGGCCAGAAGGTCCCGGCCCGGCTCGAGCTCTCCGGCACCGGGCTCGGCGCCCACGAGGCCGCGGTGCGGCAGATCCTCCGCCTCCAGCCCGAGGGCGATGCCTTCACCGCGACCGCCACCCTGCCGGTGGCCGGCGCGACCGTCGCGCTCGACCTCTCCGGCACGATCGACGTCGAAGCCGAGCGCAAGCGCCTCGCCAAGGACCTCGCCGCCGCCGAAAAGGAAAGGGCCCAAGCCACCGCCAAGCTCGGCAACGACGCGTTCCTCGCCAAGGCCCCCGAGCCCGTCGTCGACAAGATCCGCACCCGCCTCGCCGCGGCGGAGGCGGACATCGCCCGCATCACGGCCCAGCTGGCGTCGTTGCCGCAAGCCTGACGGCTTCCCCCACCCCGCCCCTTCCCGAAACCAGGGGCGCTGCCCCTGGACCCCGACGGGTGCGGCGCCGGGTGCGGCTCTGTGGCCGGGTTGGGCCGTCCTCCCCCAAAGCTTCCTTTGGGTGGGGGAGGACGGCCTACCCCCAACCCCGTGGGTGCGGACGTGGGGGACGGCGGGAGGGGGTAGTTGGTCCGTAGACTGGGGGTGTGAGTACGCGCCCCGAGGATGACCCCCTTTCCGACGCCCTGTCCCTGTTCGGGGCCGGCGGTTCCGATGACGCCGAAGAAGACCCGGAAGGGCGGGAGGCGGACCTTGCCGTGATCGAGGCGGGGAGCCGGACGCTGCGCGCCGGGGGACCGGTGCAGCAGGATGACGGGCTGCCGACCCGGCCCAAGGACCCCGAGGTGGACAAGGCCCTCCGGGACGTCGAGACGGAGCTGGCGGGGCGCTGGGGCGAGACGAAGCTCGAGCCCTCGCTCGACCGGATGACGGCACTGATGGACATCCTGGGCGAGCCGCAGCGCTCGTACCCGGCGATCCACATCACCGGCACCAACGGCAAGACGAGCACCGCCCGCATGATCGAGCAGCTGCTGCTGGCCTTCGAGCTGCGCACCGGCCGCTACACCAGCCCGCACGTGCAGTCGGTGACCGAGCGGATCAGTCTGGACGGCGCGCCGATCGCGCCGGAGAAGTTCATCGAGACGTACCAGGACATCAAGCCGTACGTCGAGATGGTGGACGGCTCGCAGAAGCACCGGATGTCCTTCTTCGAGGTGCTCACCGGCATGGCGTACGCGGCCTTCGCCGACGCGCCCGTCGACGTGGCCGTGGTCGAGGTCGGCATGGGCGGCAGCTGGGACGCCACGAACGTGGTGGACGGCTCGGTCGCCGTGGTGACCCCGGTCGCACTGGACCACACGGACCGGCTGGGCGAAACGCCCGCCGAGATCGCCACCGAGAAGGCGGGGATCGTCAAGAAGGACGCGACCGTCGTCCTCGCCCAGCAGCCGGTCGAGGCGGCCCAGGTGCTGCTGAAGAAGGCCGTGGAGGTGGACGCGACCGTCGCCCGCGAGGGCATGGAGTTCGGGGTCGCGCACCGCGAGGTGGCGGTCGGCGGGCAGATGCTGACGCTGCGCGGGCTGGGCGGCGAGTACGAGCAGGTGTTCCTTCCGCTGCACGGCGAGCACCAGGCGCACAACGCGGCCGTGGCGCTGGCCGCCGTCGAGGCGTTCTTCGGCATCGGCATGTCGCACGCCCGCACCCTGGACATCGACACCGTGCGCGCCGCCTTCGCGACCGTCACCTCGCCGGGCCGCCTGGAGGTCGTACGCCGCAGCCCCACCATCGTCCTGGACGCCGCGCACAACCCGGCGGGGGCGCGGGCGGCCGCGGCGGCGGTGGCGGAGGCGTTCGGGTTCACCCATCTGGTGGGGGTCGTCGGGCCGAGCGGTGACAAGGACGTACGAGGGCTGCTGGAGGCCTTCGAGCCGGTCTTCGCCGAGATCGTGGTGACCCAGAACTCCACCTTCCGGGCGATGGACGTGGACGAGCTGGCGGCGCTCGCGGTCGAGGTCTTCGGCGACGACCGGGTGCAGGTCGAACCGCGCCTCGACGACGCGGTGGAGGCGGCGATCACGCTCGCGGAGGAGAACGGCGAGTTCTCCGGGGCGGGCGTGCTGGTCACCGGCTCGGTGATCACGGTGGGAGAGGCCCGGCTGCTGCTGGGCCGGAAGTGAGCTGAGGACGATGCGGACCCTGTGCGCGAGCACGCTGATCGGTGAGTTCTTCGTGATCGGCTTCGCCGGTCTCGTGGCGATGAAGCAACCCGACCTGACGATGACCACCGTCTGGACGGTGAGCGGCATCGCGATGGCACTGTGCGTACTGCTCTGCGGAGTGATCACCCGGCCGGGTGGCCTGGCCGCCGGCTGGGTGTTGCAGGCCGGGCTGGTCGCCAGCGGCTTCGTTCTGCCGACGATGTTCTTCCTCGGTGCGGTCTTCGCGGCCCTGTGGTGGGCCTCGATCCACTACGGCCGCAGGATCGACGAGGCCAAGGCCAGGCACGCGGCGCAGGCCGCCTGAGTGCTTCCAGGTACGCCTTGTAATGTCGTCGTATCTTCAAGTCCCGCACCTAGGAGTAACCACGTGAGCCAGCGCAGCCTCGTCATCCTCAAGCCCGACGCCGTCCGCCGTGGCCTGGTCGGCGAGATCATCGGCCGCGTCGAGCGCAAGGCGGGCTGGAGCATCACCGCACTGGAGCTGCGCACCCTCGACCGCGCCACCCTCGAAACGCACTACGCCGAGCACGTGGGCAAGCCGTTCTACGAGCCGCTGGTCGAGTTCATGCTCTCCGGCCCGGTCGTGGTCGCGGTCATCGAGGGCGAGCGGGTCATCGAGGGCGTACGCGCTCTGGCCGGCCCCACCGACCCGATCGCGGCGGCGCCGGGCTCCATCCGGGGTGACTTCGGCACGATCGTCCGGGAGAACCTGATCCACGCCTCGGACTCCGAGGAGTCCGCCGAGCGCGAGATCAAGATTTTTTACCCCGGTCTCGCCTGACCTCGGACGAATCGGCCTGATTCAGGGATTGACGCCCGATCAGCTCAATGGGCGGCCGCAACTTTTTCGGCCGCCCACCTGCATATACGGTGCCTGACAGGGAACCAATTCCGCCGACACGGCATCCCCATTACTGGGGAGCGCTGTGTGTTCTGATGACAATGGCGGCGGAACCCGGACGCCGTGCCCCGGCGGGCGCGACTACGATGGAATCTCCGCTCCTTGGGCGTCTTCGGGCGCCCCGCACCCGTCGCTTCCACCCCACCCCACACGCTCCAGCTCGGGAAGGCCAGACGTATCCTCATGGCGAACAACATGTCGTTCATCGGCCGTGACATGGCTGTCGACCTCGGGACCGCCAACACGCTGGTGTACGTCAGGGGTCGCGGGATCGTTCTCAACGAGCCATCCGTGGTCGCCATCAACACGAACACCGGTGGCATCCTCGCGGTAGGCGCCGAGGCGAAGAAGATGATCGGCCGGACCCCTGGCAACATCGTCGCGGTACGCCCGCTCAAGGACGGCGTGATCGCGGACTTCGAGATCACCGAGCGCATGCTGCGCTACTTCATCCTCAAGATCCACAAGCGGCGCTATCTGGCCCGCCCCCGTGTGGTCGTCTGCGTCCCCTCCGGCATCACCGGGGTCGAGCGCCGCGCCGTGATCGAGGCGTCGACCCAGGCCGGTGCCCGCCAGGTGCACATCATCGAGGAACCGATGGCCGCCGCGATCGGCGCCGGGCTTCCGGTCCACGAGGCCACCGGCAACATGGTGGTGGACATCGGCGGCGGCACCACCGAGGTCGCCGTCATCTCGCTCGGCGGAATCGTGACGGCCCAGTCCATCCGGGTGGCGGGCGACGAGCTGGACAACGCGATCATTCAGCACATCAAGAAGGAGTACTCACTCCTCCTTGGTGAGCGCACCGCCGAATCGATCAAGCTGACCATCGGCTCGGCGTTCGACCTCAAGAAGGACGAACACACCGAGATCCGCGGCCGCGACCTGGTCTCCGGCCTGCCGAAGACCGTCGTGATCTCCGCCGCCGAGGTCCGCAAGGCCATCGAGGAGCCGGTCAACGCGATCGTCGACGCGGTGAAGACCACGCTCGACAAGTGCCCTCCGGAGCTGTCCGGCGACATCATGGACCGCGGCATCGTGCTGGCCGGCGGCGGCGCTCTGCTGCGCGGCCTGGACGACCGGCTGCGCCATGAGACGGGCATGCCGATCCACATCGCCGAGAACCCGCTGGACTCCGTCGCGCTGGGCGCCGGCAAGTGCGTAGAGGAGTTCGAGGCGTTGCAGGCGGTCCTGGACGCATCGCCGCGCAGATGACCTCGTACGATCCCTCGTACGGGTGATGGGACGCCGTCCGCGGCAGCCCGCCCGTACACAGGATCGTTCTAGCTTCCGGCACAACATCAAAGACTCTGACGAGGAAGGCACGGACTCGCCCCCGTGAGGGACACACGAGAGAGCCGGCTTCTGCTGGTGCTGCTGGTGGCGATCGCGTTCGCGCTGATCACCGTGGACATCCGGGGCGGCGAGTCGTCGCCGCTGGACGGCGCCCGCTCGGCGGCGGCCGCCGTCTTCGGGCCGGTCGAGAACGGCGTCGCCTCCGCCGTCAATCCGGTGGGCAACGCCATAGCGGCGGTACGGGACTCCGGCGGCCGCAGCAGCCAGATCAGTGAGCTGGAGCGGGAGAACGCGCAGCTCAAGCAGCAGCTCGGCAGCAAGGACGCGACCCGCGCCCGGGCCAACGAGCTGGACAAGCTGCTGAAGACGGCGGCGTCCGGCCAGTACCGTGTCAAGGGCGCCCAGGTGATCGCCATAGGGGCGGCTCAGGGCTTCTCATGGACCGTCACGATCGACGCCGGCAGCGGTGACGGCATCCAGCGCGACATGACCGTCATCAACGGCGACGGACTGGTCGGCCGGGTCACCACCGTCGGCCCCTCCACCTCGACCGTACTGCTCGCCTGCGACCCGGACTTCACGGTCGGCACCCGGCTGGAGAAGACCTCCGAACTGGGCTTCGCCACCGGTCAGGGCAACCGCGCGATGCGGGTCCAGCTGCTCAACGGCAAGGCCGACGTCAAGAACGGCGACCGGCTGGTCACCTTCGGCTCGCAGGCCGACAAGCCGTTCGTACCGGGCGTCCCGGTCGGCAAGGTCATCAAGGTGACCCCGTCGTCCGGCGACCTCACCAAGACCATCGAGGTCCAGCCGTTCGTGGGTTACACCCAGCTCGACATCGTCGGCGTCATCGTGCAGGCCCCGCGTAAGGACCCGCGCGACTCGGTGCTCCCCGCCAAGCCCACCCCGGCTCCGACGGTCACCGTCACCGCCACCCCCAGCAGCACACCTTCCGCGAGCTCCAGCGCAACAGGGGTGAACTGAACCATGCGATCGCCGCGCCTGCCCGCCCCCCGGCTCAGGCCAGAGATTCACCGGGCCGTGTGCCCGGCGCCCGCAGGATCTGCGGGAGGAGAGGCCCAATGAGGCGTGCAGTACTGTCCACCGGACTCGTGGTCGTCGCCCTCGTCCTCCAGGTCTGCGTCCTGGCCCGCCTCCACCTGCCGGGCGCCGTCCCCGACCTCCTCCTGCTGACCGTCCTCGGCCTCGCCATGACGTACGGACACGTGGGCGGCGCCCTCGTCGGCTTCGGCGCCGGTCTGCTCGCCGACCTCGCCCCACCCGCCGACCACGCCGCCGGCCGCTACGCCCTCGTCCTGTGCGTCATCGGCTACCTCGCCGGCCTCGCCAAGCCGGACACCGGCCAACTGCGGTCCGCCGCAGGCCCGATGTTCGTGGTCGTCGCCGCCGCCCTCGGCTCCACCCTCCTCTACGCGAGCGTCGGCGCCCTCGTAGGCGACACCGCCGCCCAGCACGTCGGACTCGGCAAGCTGCTCTTCACCGCCGCCCTCTACGACCTCCTCCTCGCCCCCTTCACCGTCCCCTGGATCATGGCCCTCGCCCGCAGACTCGACAACGACCCCCTCTCCGAGGACGCCTCCGGCTTCGGCTCACCGTCCCGTGTCGGTGGCCAGCGCCGTCTCCTCGGCCGTGTCGGCGGAGTCGCGAAGGGCGGTCGGCGCCTGTGAGCAATATTCCGGAGACCGGCCGCACTCCCCGGATCACGATCCGGCTGGTGATCCTTCAGATGATCGTGCTGTCGCTGCTGCTGACGCTCGGTGGCCGCCTGTGGTACCTGCAGATCCGCAACGGCCAGGAGTACACGCAGCAGGCTGCCAGCAACAACGTCCAGGAAGTCGTCACGCCCGCCGTGCGCGGCTCGATACTGGACGACAAGGGCGTCCCCCTTGCCGACAACGAGACGCGCCTCGTGGTGTCCGCGAGCCGCACCGACCTGTTGAAGCAGAAGGACGACGGCAAGGCCGTGCTGACCCGGCTGGCCGATGTGCTGGGGATGTCGGCCCAGGATGTACGCAACAAGGTCCGGCTCTGCGACTCGAAGACCCCCAAGCCCTGTTGGAACGGCTCGCCGTACCAGTCGATCCCGATCACCGACAAGGCGACCACGCAGCAGGCCCTTCAGATCATGGAGCGCCGCGAGGACTTCCCGGGCATCACCGCCGAGCCGACCGCCGTACGCCGCTACGCATCGCCCGGCGGGGCCAACGCCGCCCAGGTCCTGGGTTACCTGTCGCCCGTCACGGACGACGAGATCGCCGCCGCAGCGAAGAAGGGCCAGTCGCTGCTGCGCTCCGACTCGGTGGGCCGCTCCGGGCTGGAGAAGACGTACGACAGCGAGCTGCGCGGCAAGGCCGGCGTGACCCGCTACAACGTGGACAACCTCGGCCGGGTCATCGGCAAGGCCGGTGAGACCAAGGCCCAGGCCGGCAGCACCCTGATCACCAGCATCGACGCCAAGGTGCAGGCGGTCGCCGAGAAGGAACTCGCCCAGGCCATCAAGGACGCCCGCAAGACCTGGGACAAGGTCACCAACAGCTACTACAAGGCGGACTCCGGCGCCGTCGTGGTGATGGACGTGCACACCGGCCAGGTGGTCGCGATGGCCAGCGAGCCGACGTACGACAACAACGCCTGGGTCGGTGGCATCTCCGCCAAGGACTACAAGCAGCTGACCACCAAGTCCTCCAACTACCCGCTGCTCAACCGGGCCATACAGGGTCAGTCCGCCCCTGGCTCCACCTTCAAGGTGATCTCCACCTCCGCGGCGGTCAACGCCGGCTACTCCATCGACGGCCACTACGCCTGCCCGTCCTCGATGACCATCGGCGGCCGGCTCTTCAAGAACTTCGAGGGCGAGAGCGCCGGCGCCATCACCCTGGAACACGCGCTGGAGATCTCCTGCGACACCGTCTTCTACGGCCTGTCGTACGACCAGTGGCTCAAGGACGGCGGGATGAAGCCGAAGAAGCACACCAACGACTGGTTCTACAAGACCGCCAAGCAGTTCGGCCTCGGCTCCACCACCGGCATCGACCTGCCCGGCGAGGTCACCGGCCGGATCCCCGACCGCCAGTGGAAGCAGGCGTACTACGACGCCAACAAGACCTACTGGTGCGAGGTCGCCAAGAGCAACAAGAAGGACTACGCCAGCCAGATCGCCCGCGAGAACTGCACCGACGGCTATGTGATGCGCGCCGGTGACTCGGTCAACTACGCCATCGGCCAGGGCGACACCCTCGTCACGCCGATCCAGATGGCCCGGGTCTACTCCGCCATCGCCAACGGCGGCACGCTGTACCAGCCCAGCATCGGCAAGGCCATCGTCAGCGCCGACGGCAAGACGGTCACCAAGATCCAGCCCCAGGTCTCCGGCAAGGCGCCCGACACCAAGAAGACCCTGAAGTACATCAACCAGGCGCTCGCCGGAGTCGTCACCAGCGGTACCGCCGCCTGGCGCTTCGGTGGCTGGCCGCAGGACAAGATCACCCTGCACGCCAAGACCGGTACCGCCGAGGTCGCCGGCAAGCAGACCACCTCCTGGTTCACCACGTACTCCAAGGACTACGCGGTCATCATGACCATCTCCCAGGGCGGTACGGGTTCTGGCGGCTCCGGCCCCGCCGTCCGCAAGATCTACGAGGCGATGTACGGCGTCCAGAAGGACGGCTCCATCGACAACAAGAAGGCGCTGCTCCCGCACCCCGCGACCACGCTGCCGAAGATCAACGGCGACGGTACGGTCAAGGCGCCCAAGGCCCAGAACGCCCAGAAGGCGTCGTACGACATGCCGTTCCTGCCCGCGGGCAGCGGCGGCACCGTACAACTGGCCGCGCTGACCCCCGACCGGAGCGAGAAGTACCTGTTCGGGCGGAGGTACTGGTCGTGAGTTTCGCCAACGGCTACCCCGCGCGGCGCTTCACCCCCGAGCGCGGCGCCTTCGGCAAGCTGCTCGCCCGCGACTCGATAGTGCGCCGGCTGGACTGGCCGCTGCTGGGCGCCGCCGTTGCGCTGTCGCTGATCGGCACCGCCCTGGTGTTCTCCGCGACCCGCAACCGCACCGAGCTCACCCACGGCGACCAGTACTACTTCCTGATGCGGCACCTGATGAACACCGGGATCGGCATCGGTCTCGCCACCGCCACCATCGCGCTGGGCCATCGCCGGCTGCGCGGCGCCGTGCCGGTGCTGTACGGCATCTCCGTGGTCCTGGTGCTGGCGGTGCTCACCCCGGTCGGCTCCACGGTCAACGGCGCGCACGCCTGGATCGTGCTCGGCGGCGGCTTCTCGTTGCAGCCGTCGGAGTTCACCAAGCTCACCATCATCCTGAGCATGGCCATGGTGCTGTCCGCCCGGGTCGACGCGGGCGACCGCATCCACCCCGACCACCGCACCGTCGCCCAGGCGCTCGGCTTCGCGGTGCTGCCGATGGCCATCGTCATGCTGATGCCCGACCTCGGCTCGGTCATGGTCATGGCCGTCGTCGTCCTGGGCGTCCTCCTGGCTTCCGGCGCCTCCAACCGCTGGGTGCTGGGCCTCATCGCCGCGGGCACGGCCGGCGCGGTCCTCGTCTGGCAGCTCGGCGTCCTCGACCAGTACCAGATCGACCGCTTCGCCGCTTTCGCCAACCCCGCCCTCGACCCCGCGGGCGTCGGCTACAACACCAACCAGGCCCGCATCGCCATTGGTTCCGGCGGCTTGCTCGGCAAGGGCCTGTTCCACGGCAGCCAGACCACCGGCCAGTTCGTGCCCGAGCAGCAGACCGACTTCGTCTTCACCGTCGCGGGTGAGGAGCTGGGCTTCGTCGGCGCCCTCGTCATCATCGGGCTGCTGGGCGTCGTGCTCTGGCGTGCCTGCCGGATCGCCCGCAATGCGACCGACCTGTACGGCACGATCATCGCCGCCGGGATAATCGCCTGGTTCGCCTTCCAGGCCTTCGAGAACATCGGCATGACGCTGGGCATTATGCCGGTCGCCGGACTGCCGCTGCCGTTCGTCTCGTACGGCGGGTCCTCGATGTTCGCCGTCTGGATAGGAGTGGGGTTGCTGCAGGCTGTGCGGATGCAGCGGCCGATGTCGGCCTGAGTGAACGCACCATTGCGGAGGGCTGAACACGCGATTACGTTCCACGTATGGGTAAGCGGATGCGGGAGACCGAACGCAAGTACGAAGCCGATGCCGAGAAGGTGGCCGAGCCCGATCTGACCGGCCTGCCAGGGGTCGCCGAGGTACGCGCCCTCGAACCGGTGAAGCTCGACGCGGTCTACTTCGACACCGCCGACCTCCGGCTCGCCGCACACCGCATGACGCTGCGCCGCCGTACCGGCGGCGACGACGCCGGATGGCACCTCAAGCTCCCCACCTCGCAGGCCGACACCCGCACCGAGGTGCACGCCCCGCTCGGCAAGTCTCCCAAGAAGATCCCGCGCAGGCTGGCCGCCGAGGTCGCCGTCCTCACCCGGGGCCGCCCGCTAATCCCGGTCGTACGACTTCGCAACACCCGCCGGCGGGTGCACCTGCTCGACGCCGACGGCAAGGCTCTGGCCGAGATCGCGTACGACGACGTCACCGCCGACCCGGGCCCCAGCTGGACCGAGACCGAGGTCGAGCTGCTGGCCGGCAAGCTCGCCCTCCTCGACGCCGTCGAGGAACGCCTCATCGCCGCAGGGCTGCGCCGCTCCTCCTCGCCCTCCAAGCTGGCCCGCGCCCTCGGCCACCGGCTCGCCCACGCCAAGAAGCCGCCCGAGCCCCCCGCCAGCCTCGACACGGCCGGCGACGCGGTCCTCGCCTACCTGCACGAGCAGGTGCGCGCCATCACGGCCTACGACCCGGCCGTCCGGCGGGACGAGGAGGACTCCGTCCACCAGATGCGGGTCTCCACCCGCCGCCTGCGCAGCGCGCTCAAGTCCTTCCGCCGCGAACTGGACCGCTCGGTCACCGACCCCATCGGAGACGAGCTCAAATGGCTCGCCGGGGTCCTGGGCATGGAACGCGACCGCGAGGTGCTGGCCGAACGGCTCGCCCAGCGCCTCTCCGAACTCCCCGAGGAATGGGTCACCGACGCGGTGGGCGACCGCCTGCACGGCGGCCCCGGCCCCTCGCACTTCCAGGCCCGCGAGACCCTTCTGCGCGAGCTGAACAGCGACCGCTACTTCAGGCTGCTCGACACCCTCGACGCCCTGCTGACGGCCCCACCCCTGCTCGACGCCGCGAAGGCACCCGCCTCCGTGGCCCTCGCCAAGGCCATCCGCCGTGACCACCGCCGCGTGCGCCGCACCATCGAGCCCGCCCTGGCGCTCGAACCGGGCCAGGAGCGCGACCTCGCCCTCCACGAGGCCCGCAAGGCCGCCAAGCGCGCCCGCTACTCCAGCGAGGCCGGCCAGCCCGTCCTCGGCAAGCCCGTCGCCAAGCACACCAGGCGCATGAAGGGCATCCAGCAGCTCCTCGGCGAGCACCAGGACAGCGTCATCGCCCGCGAGGCCATCCTGCGCCTCGCGGCCGAGGCCCACGCCGGCGGCGAGGACACCTTCCCCTATGGCGCGCTCGCCCAGCTGGAGCGTGGCCTCGCCGCCGACGTCGAGGCGGGCCTCCCCGAAGCCTGGCGCAAGGCGGACCGCGGCAAACTGGCGGGCTGAGCGGCCCCGCTGACGGGTTACGCTGGATGGTCAATCGCTGCCGCTCACGAAAGACACCACACCTGATGCCTGTCGAGTCGGTCTTCCCTCGCCTGGAAGCGCTTCTCCCTCACGTCCAGAAGCCCATCCAGTACGTCGGCGGAGAGCTGAACTCCACCGTCAAGGACTGGGACTCCTGCGACGTCCGGTGGTCGCTGATGTACCCGGACGCGTACGAGGTCGGGCTGCCCAACCAGGGCGTCATGATCCTCTACGAGGTGCTGAACGAGCGCGAGGGCGTCCTCGCGGAGCGCACCTACAGCGTGTGGCCCGACCTCGAAGCGCTGATGCGCGAGCACGCGGTGCCGCAGTTCACGGTGGACGCGCATCGCCCCGTGAAGGCGTTCGACGTCTTCGGCCTGAGCTTCTCCACGGAGCTCGGCTACACCAACATGCTCACCGCGCTCGACCTGGCCGGTATCCCGCTGGAGGCCAAGGACCGTACGATCGATGACCCGATCGTGCTCGCCGGCGGACACGCCGCCTTCAACCCCGAGCCGATCGCCGACTTCCTCGACGCCGCCGTCATCGGCGACGGCGAGCAGGCCGTCCTCCAGATCACCGACGTCATCCGCGCCTGGAAGGCCGAGGGCCGCCCCGGCGGCCGCGACGAGCTGCTCTTCCGGCTGGCCCGCACCGGCGGAGTGTACGTACCGAAGTTCTACGACGTCGAGTACCTGCCGGACGGCCGGATCGGCCGCGTGGTGCCCAACCGGTCGGGCGTGCCGTGGCGGGTGTCCAAGCACACCGTCATGGACCTGGACGAGTGGCCGTACCCCAAGCAGCCGCTGGTGCCGCTGGCCGAGACCGTGCACGAGCGGATGTCCGTGGAGATCTTCCGCGGATGTACGCGCGGCTGCCGCTTCTGCCAGGCCGGCATGATCACGCGCCCCGTGCGGGAGCGAAGCATCACCGGCATCGGCGAGATGGTGGAGAAGGGCCTGAAGGCGACGGGTTTCGAGGAGGTCGGCCTGCTGTCGCTGTCCTCCGCCGACCACAGCGAGATCGCCGAGGTCGCCAAAGGCCTGGCCGACCGCTACACCGAGGACAAGATCGGCCTGTCGCTCCCGTCGACCCGCGTGGACGCCTTCAATATCGACCTGGCCAACGAGCTGACCCGTAACGGCCGCCGGTCGGGTCTGACCTTCGCGCCGGAGGGCGGCTCGGAGCGTATCCGCAAGGTCATCAACAAGATGGTCTCGGAGGAGGACCTGATCCGGACCGTCGCGACCGCGTACGGCAACGGCTGGCGCCAGGTGAAGCTCTACTTCATGGCCGGCCTGCCCACCGAGACCGACGAGGACGTCCTCCAGATCGCCGACATGGCGAAGAAGGTCATCCAGAAGGGCCGCGAGGTCACCGGCCAGAACGACATCCGCTGCACGGTCTCCATCGGCGGCTTCGTCCCCAAGCCGCACACCCCCTTCCAGTGGGCACCGCAGCTCGGCGTCGAGGAGACCGACGCCCGCCTGGAAAAGCTCCGCGACGCCATCCGCAGCGACCGCAAGTACGGCAAGAACATCGGCTACCGCTACCACGACGGCAAGCCCGGCATCATCGAGGGCCTCCTCTCGCGCGGCGACCGCCGCGTCGGTGCCGTCATCCGCGCCGTGTACGAGGACGGCGGCCGCTTCGACGGCTGGCGCGAGCACTTCTCGTACGACAGGTGGATGCGGTCCGTGGAGAAGGCGCTGCCCCCGCAGGGCGTCGACCTCGCCTGGTACACGACGCGCGAGCGCACGTACGAGGAGGTCCTGCCCTGGGACCACCTGGACTCCGGCCTCGACAAGGACTGGCTCTGGGAGGACTGGCAGGACTCGCTGGACGAGACCGAGGTTGAGGACTGCCGCTGGACGCCCTGCTTCGACTGTGGGGTGTGTCCCCAATTCGACACATGGCCACAACTGAGCCCCACGGCAGGTAAGAGCCTGCTCCCCCTGACTCCCGTCAACACAGGCAAGGGGGGCAAGTGAGCAGGTCAGGGAGGCCGCTGCCTGCTCCTGAGAGGGCCCGCGAGATGATCGCCGAAGCCCTGGCCAGCTTGACCGAAACAGAGCGGGAGCAGGCCGCACAGGCGCTCTCTCGGGTGGGTGGTCGGCGGCCAGAGCGAACGTCTGCCACGCCTGCCCCTCGTATCCCCCCGCCCATCGAGGCGACGTCGGCAGGCCCCATCTCGGTCTCTGTCGAGTGGGTGTAGCCGGACACGACGAAAGAGCCCCGACCCTCCCAGTGATTCCAGGGAGAGTCGGGGCTCTGGTCATGCTCGGGTTACGGCTCGCCGGGATGCTGCTCGGTTCGGTCGAAGCGAGTCAGCTCAGCTTGCTGTCCTTCCCGCTCGGCTCGGCTTCGTTCGCCGTCGAGCTGTCGTCGTGTCCGTTGGTTGGTTGCTGGTCCGAGCTGTCGTTGCCCGAGCCGATGTCGAGCCGAGTCGTCGTTGATGCGCTCGCGCCTCTGTGCGCCGTTGTGTGGGTTTGAGAGGTCTCGGCCGATCAAGTTGGCCCGAGGTGTCGCGAAGCCCTGCGAGAGGCGCCGCCCTGCCTGGCCTCGGGCGCGCTGAGCCGCGGGTGAGGGGCGGAGGGGTGGGGGGTGACCCCCTGAGCCTCGGGGCGGAGACCGCTACGTCTTAGCGGTCAAGATCGCGCCACGGTCCCAGGGTCGCGACTCCAGAGGGCGAACACGCAGGTCAGGCCGAGTCTTCCCCCTCCGTGAACGACTCAGGCTCGTAGCGCTTCATGGCCTCGCGGCGTTCCTTCGCGTACTGAGCCTCGATCATCTCGGGAGTGATCCCCCGCTTCCTCGCCAGAGGGTCAAAGACCCTCTCGGTCAGACGCTCGTCCGTCTGGGTGAACAGTCGACAGTCCGCCTTGAGGTCCGCGCACATCTTGGCCCGGCTCGCCTCGGCGATCACCTCTTGGATGCGCTCACGCCAGAAGTGGTGAACCAGGAAGTTACGCCGCTTCAGGCTGTTGGTGAGGTCGTTGACCACTTCCGGGTAGGCGCTTACGTGCGGCTCGGCACGCCGGATGAGCTTGCCCATCATGACTTTGAACCCCTACGCCCAAGGGTCGCGGATGAGCCGTTCCCCCTGCTCCTCTGCCGTGATGAGCCTGGCCATTGCAAGGGTGTTGACGAGGGTGTGTTCGAGGACGTTGGCCTTGTAGATGGCCAGCCCGAAGAGGGCGTACAAGGTCTTCTCGTCCGTGCCGTTGTCGTACTCGCCGTCCGGCTCTGGGTCCGGCTCCTCCCGCCAGGTCGGCTCATGCCTGACCACATACAGTCCGTCCATGCCTCCAGTGTGCTGGCAGGGTGAGCCAACTCGTACTGAATTTTGGCGACTTGGCTACCGGCACCTGTGAGCCGGCCGACCCTCGCGGGTGGGGGTGCCTGAGCTCGGCCCAGGACACACCCCGTACCCAGTGCCGCCCGAAAATCTGGGAGGTCTTCAGGGGGTCGCGGACCCCTACGCCGCACGCTTCGCGCGCATCTGGTGATGTCTCCCTTCGTGGAGTGGTGAAGACGGCGGCGCCGTCCGTATATGGGCCCCGAAGAAGACCCCCGGCCATCAGTCGAGCAGTGCCGACGGCCAGGGGTCTTCTTCGGGGGGAGGTCCCGCGCGAACGCGGGGCTTGACCCGCGCACATGCGGGTGGTCTGTGGCTGGGCTTGCCTCGCCCCACCGACCCGTGGCTGATGGGAGACCGGCGGGGCGAGGCTTGCTGGTCACCGTGCAGCCCAGGAATCCGGCGGCGACCGTAGGCGGGGAGCTCTCAGGCGGAGTAAGTCCCGAGGCTCAACCCTTGGATGCGGGAAGAAGGAGAGACCCGCGTAGTTCGAGTGAGGCGTTGCAGTACGGCAGCGCCGCCGTCAACTCGGCAGGGAACCGCTTGCGGAAGTCGCTCACTCGCTCCTGACAACGCCTCTGTAAGTAGAGTCGCCAGAAGTGGGCCGGATGTTGCGAGGTTCGAGCTGTGACGGCTGTCACGCCGTCGAGCCGGAGCGAAGCGCCCTCACTTACTGATACGGACGGGAGGCCCGGATGTTGCGGGGGTCGGCGAGAGTATGGGCGGGGTCACGTCGAGCCAGCGAAGCACCCCCCACTTACACAGAGCCAATCCGAGGCCCGGTTGTCCGGATGGTTCGAGCAAGTGTGGCCGGGCTCACGCGACTGATGCTCCTATAGATCGTCAAGCAGTCTTGTGCACCGGATCGGCCTTCGAGTGCTGCTGGTTACTTGTCAATGTTGTGTTGCCGGGCGTCGGTCGTGAGCGACAACCCTCTCTGTCAAAGTGTGATGAGTCGGGTAAAGTGACCGATTCATTCAGTCGAGGGCGGAGAAGGAGGAGTGCCCGAAGTGGCCAGCACCAACGAC
>NZ_RJVR01000090.1 GCF_003999195.1 Streptomyces soli | reverse complement strand
CGGCCGCTGGGCGGCGGAGGCTGCTGCTGCGCGCCGCGCCGGGCGGCTGCGCGGCCGCCGCCGGGCGGCGACTGCGGCTGCTTGCGACGGTGCTCGCTCATGGACTGCTAACTCCTAGAACAGGCGGCATCGCGCCTGAAGGCGGCAAGGATTCCGGTCCCCCCGGAGTGCGACCGTATCCCCCGAAGGCCGCACCGCACCAAGGAACAGGACGCTCACTTGCGCCCCTCGGTTCCCAGTGCTCTGCATGGCGAACAGAGTACGCAGGGGCAAAACGCGCACCCAGCCAGCGTTCATCACATAACGGACGGTTGACACCGTACAGATTTGGCTATGTGACGCCGCTCACTGTGGGTCGTCTTGCAGCGCCCCAAAGGCACCTCTATCGTCAGGATGTATCGAGTCGATACATCAAGGCGAGATAAGTGGCGACGAGAACCTGAGGACGAGGAGGATGCGGGCATGAGCAAGCGCGCCGGCATCCTTGAGTTCGCCGTCCTCGGCCTGGTGCGCGAATCCCCGATGCACGGTTATGAGCTGCGCAAGCGGCTCAACACCTCGCTCGGTGTGTTCCGCGCGTTCAGTTACGGCAGCCTCTATCCCTGCTTGAAGACGCTGGTCGCCCAGGGCTATCTGGTCGAAGAGACCGGCCCCGAGATCGATCCGCTCGCCGCGCCGCTCGCCGGCCGCCGGGCGAAGATCGTCTACCGGCTGACAGCCGCGGGCAAGGAGCACTTCGAAGAGCTCCTCGCCCACTCCGGCCCCGACGCGTGGGAGGACGAGCACTTCGCGGCTCGTTTCGCCTTCTTCGGCCAGACGTCACGTGACGTACGGATGCGTGTCCTCGAAGGGCGGCGCAGCCGCCTGGAGGAGCGCCTGGAGAAGATGCGCGCGTCCCTCGCGCGTACCCGCGAGCGGCTCGACGGCTACACGCTCGAGCTGCAGCGGCACGGCATGGAGTCGGTGGAGCGCGAGGTCCGCTGGCTGAACGAGCTGATCGAGACCGAGCGAGCCGGGCGGACCCAGCCGCCGTCCGGCCCCGACACAGATGAAGAAGGCGGCGCAACCGGCCCGAGCCGGGGAACCGCATGACGATTTCACTGATTACACAAGGAGCAACCGTGGGTTCGGTTCGCGTAGCCATCGTTGGCGTGGGCAACTGCGCCGCGTCGCTGGTGCAGGGTGTCGAGTACTACAAGGACGCCGACCCGAACGGCCGCGTGCCTGGCCTCATGCACGTGCAGTTCGGCGACTACCACGTGCGTGACGTCGAGTTCGTGGCCGCTTTCGATGTCGACGCGAAGAAGGTCGGCCTCGACCTTGCGGACGCCATCGGCGCCAGCGAGAACAACACCATCAAGATCTGCGACGTGCCGCAGACCGGCGTGACCGTGCAGCGCGGCCACACGCTCGACGGCCTGGGCAAGTACTATCGCCAGACCATCGAGGAGTCCGCCGAGGAGCCGGCCGACATCGTCTCCGTCCTGCGGGAGAAGCAGGTCGATGTCCTGGTCTGCTACCTGCCCGTCGGTTCCGAGGACGCCGCGAAGTTCTACGCGCAGGCCGCCATCGATGCCAAGGTCGCCTTCGTCAACGCGCTGCCGGTCTTCATCGCCGGCACCAAGGAGTGGGCGGACAAGTTCACCGAGGCGGGCGTGCCGATCGTCGGCGACGACATCAAATCGCAGGTCGGCGCCACCATCACGCACCGCGTGCTCACCAAGCTTTTCGAGGACCGCGGTGTCGTCGTCGAGCGCACCATGCAGCTGAACGTCGGCGGCAACATGGACTTCAAGAACATGCTCGAGCGCGAGCGCCTGGAGTCCAAGAAGATCTCCAAGACGCAGGCCGTCACCTCGCAGATCCCCGACCGCGACCTGGGCGCGAAGAACGTCCACATCGGCCCGTCGGACTACGTGCAGTGGCTCGACGACCGCAAGTGGGCATACGTTCGCCTCGAGGGCCGCGCGTTCGGTGACGTCCCGCTGAGCCTGGAGTACAAGCTCGAGGTCTGGGACTCCCCGAACTCCGCCGGCGTCATCATCGACGCGGTGCGCGCCGCGAAGATCGCCAAGGACCGCGGCATCGGCGGCCCGATCCTGTCGGCCTCCTCGTACTTCATGAAGTCCCCGCCGGTCCAGTACTTCGACGACGAGGCCCGCGACAACGTCGAGAAGTTCATCCGCGGCGAGGTCGAGCGCTGAGCCGTCCGGCCACCAGCGTCACGACGCGTACCGCCAGGCCCCCGGGTGCTGCACCCGGGGGCCTGCGCGTCCCAATTCCTCAACGCCGCCCTCGCACTGCTCGGCCCCGGAGGGCCTCCCAGGCTTCGGGACGGCTGCCCTGGACTCTCCCCCAGCCTTCGGCCGGGTGGGGGTCCTCCCCCAGCCTGGCGGCTGGGAGGTGCCCCCACCGGCCGAAGATTGGGGGGAGTGCCCCCTCCGCCGGGCCGGGGCTGGGTAAGCCGCCGCGACGCGTGCCGCCAGGACCGGGTGCTGCACACGGCGACCTGCGCGTCATGTGAGGCTGTGCCGTATGGGTGGCATGGGTGTGGTGCGGGATCTTCGGATGCTGCTGCGGTTGCGGAACTTCCGGCGGTTGCTGCTGGTGCGGCTGCTGTCCCAGCTGTCCGACGGCGTCTTCCAGGTGGCGCTGGCGACATACGTGGTCTTCTCGCCGGAGAAGCAGACCTCGCCGGCCGCGATCGCGTCCGCGATGGCCGTGCTGCTGCTTCCGTACTCCCTGCTCGGGCCGTTCACCGGGGTGTTGCTCGACCGGTGGCGGCGGCGCCAGGCGTTGCTGTACTGCAATCTGCTGCGCTCGGCGCTCTCGGCCGTGACGGCGGTGCTGGTGCTGCTGCACGTCCCGGACTGGCTGTTCTATCTCTCCGCCCTGTCGGTCACGGCGGTCAACCGCTTTGTGCTTGCCGGGCTTTCGGCCGCACTGCCGCGCGTCGTGGACAGCCGGGAGCGCCTCGTCATGGCCAACTCGGTCTCCCCGACGGCCGGAACGCTGGCGGCCACCGCAGGCGGCGGTCTCGCCTTCCTCGTCCACCTTGCCCTCACCAAGGGCACCGGTGCGGATGCGGCGGTGGTGCTGCTCGGGGCGCTGATCTACCTGTGCGCGGGGCTCGCCGCCCTGCTGATGCCGCCGGACCTGCTGGGGCCCGACGCCACCCGCGTACAGCCCGGGCTGCGTACGGCGGTGGCGCACATCACACGGGGGCTCGCCGCCGGGCTACGGCACCTGCGGATGCGGCCCACCGCCGCCCGCACGATGGCCGCGATGACGGTGATGCGCTTCTGCTACGGCGGCCTGACGGTCACCCTGCTGATGCTCTGTCGGTACGCCTGGGCCGATCCGCGCCCCTCCGGCTCAGCCCCGAATCCGGACGATGGGTTGGCGCTGCTCGGGTTCGCGGTGGCGGTGTCCGGAGCGGGATTCTTCGCCGCCGCGGTGGTCACCCCCTGGGCCACGGGGCGGTTCGGCACCTCCGGCTGGGTCGCGGTGTGCGCGGGCGCGGCGGCGGTGCTGCTTCCCGTGCTCGGCCTGCCCTTCGAGCCGGCACCCATGCTGGTGGCCGCCTTCCTCCTCGGCTGCGCCACCCAGGGCGCGAAGATCGCCACCGACACCGTCGTCCAGTCCTCGGTCGATGACGCCTACCGCGGGCGCATCTTCTCCCTCTACGACGTCCTGTTCAACGTCGCCTACGTCGGCGCCGCCGCGGTTTCCGCGCTGGTGCTGCCGCCTGACGGCCGTTCAGCGCTCCTGCTGGTCGTACTGGCCGCCCTCTACGCGCTGGTGGCCTTCGGCATCACCTGGGGTACGGAAGAGGGACGCGAGTGGCTCCGTGTCAGCGCTCCCCGATAACGTACGTGGCTTCGATCGTGCACCCGATCGCCAACGAGGGGGACTCCGTGTCGTATCCGCCGCCGCCCCAGGGTGGTTATCCGCAGCAGCCGCAGCAGCCGTATCCACCGCAGGGTGGCTACGCGTATCCGCCGCAGCAGGCGCAGCCGTCGCAGGGACAGCCTTATCCGCCCCAGCCCTACCCGCCGCAGCAACAGCAGTGGGGAGCGCCCGCGCCCGGCGGACCGATACCTCCGCCGGCGCCGCCGCGGGGTGATGACAGCAACGATCTCGTGAAGAACCTGATCAAGGTCGTCGGTCTTCTCGCGGTCGTCGGCATCATCTGGGCGGGGGCCTCATGGCTGGGCGCGGCTGACGCCAAGAACGCCGTGTACGGCGACTGCATGCACAACAGCGGCACGACGAACGCGCCCGACCTGAACATCGTGGACTGCAACTCCTCGGATGCTCAGTTCAAGGTGGTGGGCGTGCACAACAACACCAGCCTCCTGTCGGTCTGCGGCGACGAGTACACCGCGTACAAGGAGACCTCCGGCACGCGGCGCAAGAAGCGCACGGTGGTCCTCTGCCTGACGGAGCTGAAGAAGTAGCTCTCGGCTCCCCGGCCCGGATGTTTCACGTGAAACATCCGGGCTCCGGGCAGCGGCACCCCTCGGGCAAGCCGGGCCCACCCCTCCAGTAATGTCCGCCCGTTCACAGTGAGCACACAGGCACATCAGGAGGGGGCCACACCATGGCGACACCGCCGCCACCGCAGAGCACCAGCCCGAACGACCAGCAGCCGGCCGTCTTCCCGGCGCCCCAGCCCGGGGGGGGCCTTCCCGCAGCCCGGCGCCTACCCCCAGCCCGGCGCCTATCCCCAGCCCGGAGCCTTCCCGCCGCCCGGTCCCGCACCACGGGCCAGACGCGGCATAGGGAGAGGCCTCCTGCGAGTCGGCGTCATGATCGTCGCAGCGATCCTTGTCTCCTTCGTCTTCTGGTACTTCAACCAGTCCGACGCCGAGACCTCCGCCGTGGGCGACTGCCTCCACAACAAGGGCACCAACTCCGCCCCGGACCTGGCGAAGGTCGACTGCTCCTCCGCCGACGCGGAGTTCAAGATCCTCGGCAAGTTCAAGGACACCAGCGACGACAGCAAGTGCGACACCGTCGCCAAGACCGAGGTCAGCTACATCCAGTCCGGCAGCGACGACCACAACGTCGTGCTCTGCCTGGGCGCCGTCTCGAAGTGACGACGAAGGGGGTCGTGTTTCACGTGAAACACGACCCCCTGTCCCCTACATCCCCCACGCGAGGCCCTATCGGCTCCGGGTGGCCCACCAGTCCTTGAGCGCCGCCACGGCCTCCTCCTCGTTCATCGGCCCGTTCTCCAGCCGCAGTTCCAGCATGTGCTGGTAGGCCTCGCCGACCACCGGACCCGGGCCGACGCCCAGGATCTCCATGATCTGGTTGCCGTCGAGGTCCGGACGGATCGCGTCCAGCTCCTCCCGCTCCTTGAGCTCGGCGATCCGCCCCTCGAGCTCGTCGTACGTACGCGACAGCGCCGCGGCCTTGCGCTTGTTGCGGGTCGTGCAGTCCGAGCGGGTCAGCTTGTGCAGCCGGTCCAGCAGCGGCCCTGCGTCGCGGACGTACCGCCGCACCGCCGAGTCGGTCCACTCCCCGGCGCCGTAGCCGTGGAACCGCAGATGCAGCTCCACCAGGCGGGAGACGTCCTTCACGATGTCGTTCGGGTACTTGAGCTTGGTCATCCGGGCCTTGGTCATCTTCGCGCCGACCACCTCGTGGTGGTGGAAGGAGACCCGCCCGTCGGACTCGAAGCGCCGCGTCCTCGGCTTGCCGATGTCGTGCAGCAGCGCGGCGAGCCGCAGCACCAGGTCCGGGCCGTCCGTCTCCAGGTCGATGGCCTGCTCCAGGACGGTCAGGCTGTGCTCGTAGACGTCCTTGTGGCGGTGGTGCTCATCACTCTCCAGCCGCAGCGCGGACAGTTCGGGCAGCACCCGGTCGGCGAGACCGGTGTCCACCAGCAGCCGTAGCCCCTTGCGGGGGTGCTCGGAGAGGATCAGCTTGTTCAGCTCGTCCCGTACCCGCTCGGCCGAGACGATCTCGATCCGGTCCGCCATCGCCGTCATCGCGGCGACCACCTCCGGCGCCACCTCGAAATCCAGCTGCGCGGCGAAACGCGCGGCCCGCATCATCCGCAGCGGGTCGTCCGAGAACGACGCCTCCGGGGTCCCAGGGGTCCGCAGCACGCGCTGCGCGAGGTCATCGAGCCCGCCGTACGGGTCCACGAACTCGATGTCGGGCAGGGCGACGGCCATGGAGTTGACCGTGAAGTCACGGCGGACCAGGTCCTCCTCGATGGTGTCGCCGTAGGAGACCTCGGGCTTGCGCGAGGTGCGGTCGTACGCCTCGGAGCGGTACGTCGTCACCTCGATCTGGTAGTCCTCCTTGCGGCACCCGACCGTGCCGAAGGCGATACCGACCTCCCAGACCGCGTCCGCCCAGGGACGGAGGATCTTCAGGACTTGTTCGGGCCTGGCGTCGGTCGTGAAGTCGAGGTCATTGCCGAGCCTGCCGAGCAGCGTGTCGCGGACCGAGCCGCCGACAAGGGCGAGCTTGAATCCGGCGTCCTGGAAGCGGCGACCGAGGTCTTCGGCCACCGGCGCGACCTTATGGGCGGTCCGCAGGGTCTGGGGGGCGTTGTTGGCATTCGGCACAACAGAAAAGGGTACGTGGCCCGGCGCCCCGCGGCTCACAGGTTTCGGCGCGCCTGCCCACGGGCCGCGTGCCGATCTTGTAGAGCAGTCCGCAGCACTTAGGCTCAGCGAGCATCGTTACCATGCCAGGACGCACATCCGGTGATGAAGACGATGATGACGAGGGACGGCCAACGCGTGGGCGAGGCGGTACAGCACCCCGGGAGACCACAGGCCCGCTCGCGACGGGTGCGGCGCATGGCCGCACTGTTCGCCGGGGCCTCGCTTTTTGCTGGGCTCCTGCAGGCCCAGGCGGCCCCGGCAGCCTACGCAGCCTCGGGGAGCGACGGCCGGAGCGTCGACGTGTCCGTCGACTCGCTCACCCCCACCGTGCCCACCAAGGGCGGCACGGTCACCGTTTCCGGCACTGTCACCAACGAGACCAAGCAGACGGTCAGCGACGCCCACGTCGGCCTGCGCGTCGCTCCAGGCGGCCCACTGACCAGTCGCAGCGCCATCACCACTGCCGCGTCCCGTACCAGTTATGTAACAAGCGACGGCTACGAACTCACCTCCCGCACGGCGGCCGTGTCGGACCTCCCGGCCGGCGTCACCCGCTCCTTCACCCTGAAGGTTCCGGTCAGCGCGCTCGGGCTCGGCAAGGACGGCGTGTACCAGCTCGGTGTCTCCCTCACCGGTCAGGTCAGCGGCGTCGGCTACGCCCAGATCCTCGGCATCGAGCGGACCTTCCTGCCCTGGTACGAGAACGGCGGCGCCAAGAGCAGCCAGTACACCTTCCTGTGGCCGCTGATCGACCGCCCGCACCTGACCGTGCGCAGCGACAGCGACGACCAGCAGAGCCCGATCTTCCTCAACGACAACCTCGCCAAGGACCTGGCCCCCGGCGGCCGACTGCAGCAGATGGTGGCGCTGGGCAAGAACCTCCCGGTGACCTGGGTGATCGACCCCGACCTGCTCGCGACCGTCGACGCGATGACGAAGAAGTACCAGGTCGCCGGCGACAACGGTGACCTGAAGAACACCAAGGCCGGCACCGGCACCGACGACGCCAAGCAGTGGCTCAAGGACCTCAAGGCCGCCGTGGGCAATCGGGAGGTCGTGGCGCTGCCCTTCTCCGACCCGGACATCGCCTCTATCGCCCACCACGGCAGGAACGTGCCCGGCACCCTGAGCAATCTCAAGACCGCCACCGACCTGTCGACCAACACCGTCGAAACCGTCCTCGGCATCACCCCCACCACCGACACCGCGTGGCCGGTGGACGGCGCCGTCGACTCCTCCATCATCGACGTCGCCACCTCGGCGGGCGCCGACAAGATCATCGCGCGCAGCGACAGCCTCCGGGAGTCCGCCGCACTGAGCTACACGCCCACCGCCGCCCGCCCCCTCGGTGGCGGCACCACCGCACTGGTCTCCGACGCCCTGCTGTCCACGGCCTTCCAGGGCGACATGATCAAGGCCGCGAACGAGACCCTCGCGGTCCAGAAGTTCGTCTCCCAGACCCTCATGATCACCATGGAGGCGCCGGACAAGAAGCGCAGCATCCTCGTCGCCCCGCAGCGCATGCCCACCGCCACCCAGGCCCAGGCCATGGCACAAGCCATCACCACGGTCACCCAGAGCGACTGGGCCAAATCGGCCACCTTCGCCGCCGCTGCCAAGGCG
>NZ_RJVR01000339.1 GCF_003999195.1 Streptomyces soli | reverse complement strand
GGGATGTACCTCCCGTGCTGGGATCGTGCTGGGACGGACCCCTTCAAGACGACGTTTGTGCAGGTCGCAGCTCTGCACTGGATATTCCGCTTCAACGTTTAGTTTTGGCTCCAATCACCCTCTGGTTTGCGTTTGTGCGTCAGAGGGTGTTTTTGTGATCTGGTTCAAATGTTGTGGTGGAACGTTTGAGGGTGGGGTCTGGAGGTCCGGTCGGAGTGTTCGTGCAGGTCACGTCAGTTTGGTCGGGTAGTTGAATCCGGTCCGGGTTTCCCGTTGCTGGATCCGTGCTGGATGGGGCAGGTACCCGGGCAGGGTATGTGTTCGGTTGTGGGGCGGTGACCCGGCGGGTGTCAAGGACGGCCGACCGCGCGTCTTTCCCTGTAGCGGAGAGCCGGGGCCGCGAGGGAAGGCGAGGGGCACGGCGGTTGCTCCGGGAATCTGTCGACGTGTTCGTTGCCCGGCGTCAGTTGGGGGAGAAGCGCTGGATCAGGTGCTCGTTGATGTCGTCGATCGCGAACGGTGTGGTGGGGTACGCCCCGTCTTCGTCCTCGGGTGTGGAGTCCTCGATCGGGCTGTCGCCCTGCCCTGCCGTGCACACCGGGTAGGCGGTGCCGGGGCCGCCGGCGAGGGTCTTCTGGTAGGTGATCTCGTGGCGCCAGCAGTCGCCGAGGTCGTAGGTGTAGCCCAGGGTGCTGCCTTTCCGGGGAAAGGCGTCGGCGACGAGGACGGTGTCCTCGTCGTCGGCGTCCACGTCGCACCAGGCAGGGGCGTAGGTGCGACGGCCGGGTCCCTGGAAGACATGCAGGTGGTCGTCGTCCCAGTCCAGGACGGTCCGGATGACCTCGTGCAGGTCGCCGAGGGTGAGGGTGGGACGTACCAGGACCCGGCGCCATGCGCCCCAGCCGGTCAGGGAGATCTTGAGCTGGTACACGCTGGGCTGTGACTGTTCGGCACCACCGCGCTCCAGATGGTCGGCGAGGGCCGCGGCGTCGGGGTGACCGCTGTCGCGAAGGGCGTTCAGGCGCTCGGGCCCGACGGCGCCCGGCAGGTCGTGGAACCGTTCGAGCAAGCGTGCCGTGTCGCCGCCGAGCCAGGCCGCGGCGCACTCGTCGACCGCCAGCCAGAGCAGGTCCTGTGGGCTGAGTGCCCGTGGCGTGGGGTCGTCGTCCCACAGTATCCGGCGGGCCGGGGGGCCGAGGACCGGGTGGGCGGCGGCTTGGTGCCACGGCTCGTCGGAATCGACAGGGAGTTGGACGGCGAGTTCGAGGGCGAGTCTGCGCCGCGGGGTGTCCGCCCGGCCGGCTTCGGCGAGCAGGCCTTGCAGCGCGGTGTCGGAACCCTGGACCTCGATCCATGGCCAGATCGCCGGGTAGGGGTCGCGGGGCGGGCGGCGCTGAAGCTCTCCCAGCAGGTCGGTGGTGCTCATCCGCGGTGAGATCTGTGCCGGGCGCAGCTGCTCCAGTGCCCAGCTTCCGAGCGGAGTGAGGCCGCGGTTGCCATCGGCCGCCCCCGCGTCGACGAGGAAGGTGCGGAGCTGCTCGAACTCGTGCTCTTCCTGAGTCCAGAGAAAGGAGCAGCGCCAGGACAACGGCCACTGGCCGCCGCGTGTCATCTCGAGGATGCGGGCGCTGACGCAACCCGCGTCCCCGGGGTCGTCGGCGGTGGACAAGGCGGACAGCAGGACGGCGATGCAGGTGGCGTGCTCGTCGTCATCACGCGGCCGTTCTGTGCCCGCGCCGAAGGGGATGGCTGCCGACAGGGCGTCGAGCCAGCGTTGCACCACGGTCTCCGGCGGCAGCTTCGGCCAGTCCGACTCCGCTGCGGCGCCGTGGCCCCGCCCGCCGTCGACGATCACGAAACCGCCCGCGCGGGCGAAGCGCCACACCATGCCGAGCTCGGGAATGTCGGCGGCACGACGTACCCGGCCTGGCGCGGGGATGCCCAGTGCGGCGGCGGTCGCGGGGGCGTCGGAGGGTTTCGGCATGCCAGTGGGGGTCAGTGCCCGTCCCGGACCGAGCCAGGCGGCGAGGGTTCGGCCGCGCGCGGCCAGCCGGCAGGAGCCGGCGGCGAGGGCGAGCGCGGGGGACGGGGACGTTGACGCGGTCACCGCGGCAGCCTATCGGGCCCGCACCACCCGCCGGCGGTGCGGGCGTTACCCGTCCGGCGTGACGGCGGCCCGTTCCCGCTCACGCCGCGCGCCGGGTCGCTGTCAGCCACGCCAGGTCGGCCGCGGCCTCGTCGCGTGCGTGCGCGGCGCTGGTGAACAGCTTGTCGGTCTTGGTCAGCACCAGGGTGTAGGGCCGCCCCTGCCGCCGGGTCTGGTGGCGCACCGGCAGCTCCGCCGCGTCGATCCGGGAGTGCACGTGCCGCCGTCCGTCTTTCGCCAGCGGCCACTCCAAGGTCCGCTGCGTCCGTGAGACGAGAAACGTCCCCAGCCGGTCGCAGAGGTCGCACCCGCACCCGGTCCATTCGATCGACCAGTCGTCTTCGTCGCGCGGCGGCGTCGCGGCGATCCGGCCGAGCCGCTCCGCGCAGTCCCGGGCGACCTGGTCGAGCCCCGCCGCCCCGCGCCCGTCCGCCAGGCGCAGCGCCGGCATCAGACACTCCAGTACGGTGTCCGCGCACTCGCGCAGCGTTCCCGCGATCTCGTCGCGGAGCGGGTCATCGGCCGCGTCCAGCAGCCGCACCAAGGGCGAGCTCAGGATCTCCAGCTGTCGCCGGCGGACATCGCTGTGCGCGGTAGTGGTCCAGAGCCGGAGCCGGCTGTCCAGCCAGCCCCAGGCCCCGGCGGCCAGGAGCTGTGCCACGTGCGGGCTCCCGGTGGCACGCAGCGCCCCGCACAGTCCCGGCAGCATGGTGTCGGCCCACTCGGACAGGTCGGATCCGTACGGGTCGCGCTTCGACCCGAACCACCCGTCGACGACGCTCCGGGTCCACTGCTCGCCGTACCGCTCAGCCGCTGCCGCCAGCCCGGCCGCGTGCTCCCGCGCCAGCAGCTGCACACGGAACGGTTCAAGCAGCATCGCCGCAGTCCCGGCGGCATCCAGACCCACCGCCACATCCAGGGCTGCCGGAAGCACTCCTGCCTTCGTTTCCAGCTGGGACCAGAACGGCGCGAGCGACTGTGCCGCGCGGCGTGCGCCCGCCAGATCCCCGGCGTCGATACGGTCACGGAGGTCACGCAAAGCCCACCGGGACCCGGCCTCGGCACGCGCCGCGAACGCCCTCTCACGCGGCCACACGACGACCGCGGCCCGCCGGTACCACCGGTCCAGCGTGTTGCCGTAGTTGCCCATATAGCCCTCGTACTCGGACTGGTAGGGAGTCAGGCCCGCGTTCGGGGTGGCTGCACACACCTCGTCCTCACTGACGAGCAGCGAGATCGGTTCACCGCTGGCGCCGTCCTGGCCGGTCCACCAGTCGAGGGTGATCTCGTCGTCGATCAGCTCGTTGAGTTCGTAGTCCTCGGGATCCTCGTTCGGGCCGTCGCCGGTGTCGTCCTCCTCTTCCTCTTCCTCTTCGTCCTCGTAGTAGTCCCATGGGTCGCTGCCGGAGGGCAGAGCGTCCCAGGTCTCCTTCACCTCGGCGAGTGCCAGCACCGTCTCGCATCCGGCCTGCTCCGCCGCGGCGCGCAGCAGCGCGGCACGCTCCGCGTCGGCGCCCTTGAGGCGCTGCCAGTTCAGGCCCCGCTGGGTGTACTCGTGGTCGAGGAGGAAGACCAGCCGGTTCGGCGGGGGCAGGACGCGGCGTGAGTATCGCGGGGTGACCGGCGTGCTGAAGTGCTCGGTCAGGCAGCGCGCCGACTCGGCGGCGGGGCCGGCTTCCACGGCTGGGGAACCGGCGTCGGTGATGAGGTTGAAGGTGAGGGTCTCCCGGTAACCGGACCTGACCGGAGTCACCTGGTGACGGCAGTCGGCGTAGAACGCGATGAGGGTCAGCTCGTCCTTCGACGCTTGGTACGCGATGCTCTCCCTGCCGTGCTCGATGACCAGTTCCCCACCGGTGTGCGCCGAGGGCAGTGACACCACCAGGGAGCCCACCATCGCGTCGTCCTTCTCCGAGTCCTGGTGGGGGAGGAAGAACTGCCCCTTGCCGTACACCAGCATCGAGTGCAGTTCGGCACGGAGACGGGACCCGCGTGGAAGCCCGAGCCCGTCACGGAAGTGCTCCAGCGCACGGTCGAGCAGTGCCGGCCAGCCGGTTCCGCCCAGAGCGATCTGGTCCGGGGTCAGCTCCCAGGTGTCCCGAACGCTGGGGTCGGCCAGCGTCGCCTCCCCACGCCCGAACTTCGCCGGCCGCGCCACCGCGATCAGCTTCTTCGCCAGGGGGGCGCGGAGCGGAAGTTTCACCGGCCCGACGCCGGAGACCTCGAGCCGGAGCAGGTCCGCCGGTGCCGACAGCTGAGCGCTGAACGATCCGGTGGGCTCGGCGCCGCCCAGCAGCCTCGCCAGCCGTTCCCTCGCGGTCTTCGCCATGCGCCCTCGTTCCCGCCCGTCCTGCACCTTCCGGGATGTCACTCTATCGGCGTTGTGGGAGACCGCTGCTCCCTTCTTGCCGTGGTGGCCGAGTAGGGAGAGTTGGGGTACACGGCATCCGGGCAACGCGGCTGCGACGCCAGGTTCCGCGGGGGTTCGGCGTGGACCGTCACCGGTTTCGGCACGCGTCCCCGGCCGGCCCGGGACACCCGCGGATCGGTTGGCGCATTCGGCTATGCCGGTCATGCGGCAAAGTCGTGGTGGGCAGCAACGGGGCAGCGTCTGCCACAGGCGCTCCGCGTCCGCGGCATGGAGCCGCCGCTGGGGATATACGGGGCACCCGTCGACCAGGGCACCCGACAGCCGCTCTGGCCAGCCCAAATAACCCTTCGGGGAGTCTGGAAGGGGCGACCGCGACGGTGCTGGACATGTGCTGGATCGTGCGGCGGGGCACGGTGTTTCCGCAGGTGGCAGCGCTGCACCCAATGTTCCGCTTCAACGTTTAGTGCTGTTCGGCTGTCTGACGACGTGGAGAATGCGCAGGTCAGTCCCCCTGATCCCTGTCGGGTACGCCTTGCGGGCGTGAAAACATGGCGGTGGTGCCTGTCCGCCGACTCCGATGCTTCGTTGGGACGT
>NZ_RJVR01000411.1 GCF_003999195.1 Streptomyces soli | reverse complement strand
GAAAACTCCGGCACGGTGCCAGCGAAGCCGCCGGCGACCACTTCACGGCGACGCCCCCCAAGGCTGGCCAGGGCGGCGTGGAGATGACGCCAGTCAGCAGGGTGATGGTCAGAACACGAGGCTCTCCACCGCGACCGAACGATTCGTCCAGCGGCTGATCGAGCGCTACGGCGACCGTCACGACCTGTGAGCGCTGCCCGCTCTGCCGTTACGGCCTGTCGCTTGAGTACGCCTGGTCTGCCGGCACCGTCTCTCCGAACACCGCCACGCTCGTCCGTGCCACCCCGCCCGTCAGCTGCTCATCGTCAACGGTCACGGCGGGAACCGCGGCATAGGAAGCCCTCGCCTACGAACTCCAGCAGCCCCACGCCATCACCGTCTGCGTCATCCACCAAGCTCACTGTCGGCCGAGATCACCGACAGCGAGCTGCACGGTCCACGATCACCAGCTACGAAAATCTTGTAAGAGCCGATGACCGTACAGACCCGACCCGCGCCGAGGTATATCCCCTGATCTGGCATACCTCGGAGTCCCTCGACTATGTGCGTGGCCACTTTGAGTCGCTGCGGCCGTTCTTCGCGGCTGCGGCACGTGATGGCGACGCCATGCTCATCTGGCTCGACTAACCGCCGGTAGTCCAGGCCGTAGAGACCTGCACACTTCTGATCCGTAGCTCTAGTCGAGTCGGGCGCCTGCGGTCATACAGGTCACCATGGGGTCCATGGCGGACGATACCGCCTGTGGTCGGTCGTGGGGGGTGCTGTACTTCACTGCTGTGCCGTGGGGGTCAGTTCCTGTTCGGCCCATACGGATTTGCCGTCCGGTGTGTAGCGGGTGCCTCGTCGGTGGGAGAGCTGGGCGACGAGGAAGAGGCCGCGGCCGCCCTCGTCGGTGGTCCGGGCGTGGCGCAGGCGGGTGAGGCTGGTGTTGCTGTCGGAGACTTCGCAGGTCAGGACCTGGTGCCGGATCAGGCGCAGACGGATCGGGCCGGTGCCGTGGCGGATGGCGTTGGTGACCAGTTCGCTGACGATCAGCTCGGTGGCCGTGGCGAGATCCTGCAGTCCCCACTTGGTCAGTTGGCGCAGGGCCAGGGACCGGGCGGTGCTGACGACGGCCGGGTCGCTGGGCAGGTCCCAGGAGACCACCTGGTCCGGGCTGAGGGTGCGGGTGCGGGCGAGGAGCAGCGTGACGTCATCGCACGTTGCTCCGGTCGGCAGCGTGTCGAGCACCGCCGAGCCGAGGTCTTCCAGCGGAAGGCGGGGGTGGGCGAGGGCGGTGGCCAGGCGGTGCATCCCGGTGTCGATGTCCTGATCGTGGGTTTCGACCAGGCCGTCGCTGTAAAGGGCGAGTGTGCTGCCTTCGGGAAGTTCCAGCTCGACGGACTCGAAGGGGAAGGGGGTCAGTCCGAGCCCGAGTGGGGTTCCGGCGGGAAGGTCGGGGAAGGTGACGTGGCCGTGCGGGTCGACGATCGCGGGCGGGGGGTGGCCGGCCCGTGCCATCGTGCAGCGCCGGGTGACCGGGTCGTAGACGGCGTACAGGCAGGTGGCACCCACCACCGCGGTGGCCGGGCCCGCGGCATCGGCGTCCTCCTCGGTGAGGCGGACGACCAGGTCGTCGACGTGGGCCAGCAATTCGTCGGGGGGCAGGTCCATGTCGGCGAAGGCGTGCACGGCGGTGCGGAGCCTGCCCATGGTCGCCGCGGCGTTGATGCCGTGCCCGACCACGTCGCCGACGACCAGGGCCACCCGGGCACCGGACAACGGAATCACATCGAACCAGTCACCCCCGACGCCGCGGTGGATGTCGGCCGGCAGGTAGCGCGAGGCCACCTCGACCGCGGACCCACCCGACAGGCGCTGCGGGAGCAGGTCGCGCTGGAGGGCGAGGGCCGCGGTGCGTTCGCGGGTGTACCGGTTGGCCATCGGTCCACCTCCTTGAGGTGTGCGGCCCGCTTTGGGGGCCTTGGGGGGATTGGGGGCCGAGGGGAACGCCCGGCGTGGCGGATCGCTAAAGGGAAGGGCGTCGTCGCCCACGGCCCTGCGGACGATTCGCCGTCAGACGCGGTGGGCCGGTTCGTGATGAAATCTACAATCGTAGATTTGACTAAGTCAAGTCTTTGCGAGTGGCGTGGGTCAACTGGCCGGGGGAGCGACGGTGCTCGCGCTTAAAGGTGCACAGGGCTGCGCTGGAAGGCGCGGGGACCGCCAGGGCCGAAGATCTCGTCGTTGTCGGGCCGGTCCAAAGGCGCGGGGACCGCCAGGGCCGAAGATCTCC
Organism: Streptomyces soli; assembly: GCF_003999195.1. Taxonomy (GTDB): domain Bacteria; phylum Actinomycetota; class Actinomycetes; order Streptomycetales; family Streptomycetaceae; genus Actinacidiphila; species Actinacidiphila soli. The sequence continues at coordinate 1,608 of NZ_RJVR01000411.1, read as the reverse complement.
TCGTTGTCGGGCCGGTCCAGCAGTGCATGGTCCAGGAGCCAGGCGTAGGGGGCGATCGCGGCGGGGAGTCGGCCCCGCCCGTTCCGGGGGCCACCTCACCACCGTCACCCCTTCCGGCGCGCACACCCGCACCAGAGTTGACTCAGTCAAGTTTTGAGGTTACGGTTGCAGGCCCAGAACGCCGAGTGCATGCACGCGCACTCCACAACGCTGCGTCGGCCCCGTTTCCCGCCGACGGCCGTCGCGCACATCCAGACGGACGCGCGCAAGGCCCAGCAGCGCGGTGGGGAAATGAGCCTTACCGGCCGAAGCCGGGCACCGAAGGAGTGTGACAGCAGTCATGGAGCAGTCAGCTGGAGACCTACTCAAGAGCAAAGGGCTGCGCAACACGGCACCGCGCCGCGCCATCCTGACAGCGCTTCAGGGTCATCCGCATTCCACGGCCTCGGATCTTGAGAGGCGGATCGGGGCGCGCAAGTCCGGCTCCAGCGGGCTGTCCAAGCAGGGGCTCTACAACGCGCTGGAGGTCCTGACGAACGCGCAGTTGATCCGCTGCTTCGAGCCGGCCGGCTCCCCGGCGCTCTACGAGTTGCGCGTGTGCGACAACCACCATCACCTGGTGTGCCGCAAGTGCGGGGTCCTCGAGGACGTCGACTGCCACACCGGGGTCGCCCCCTGCCTGGACCCTGTGGAGAGCAAGGGGTTCGCCATCGACGAAGCCGAGATCACCTGGTGGGGGCTGTGCGCGCAGTGCCAGGAGACCGTCGCAGGTTCATAGGCCCCCCGCCACCCCGCCGGCCCGCCCACGGACGACACACACGCCCCCGGCGCGGCTTCTCCGGCACGGCCCACCCAGCAGCAGAGCAAAGCACTTCTTGGATTCGACCGAGTCGAATCCAAGGGGTGCTTTGCCGATGCCGATGACACCGACGCCTCCCGTCGGCCCGCCGGCCCGGCGGCCCGGCGGCCGCACACGCCAGCACCTCGACCCCGGCGCCGTGATACCGGCGCCTCGCCGCACACTCACCACCCCACAAGACTTGACTCAGTCTAATCTAGAGGTAGTGTGGGTGCTACGGGCGGACAGGCCACCACAAGGCCCACCCCCCGCCATCCGCCAGCCACCCGCCCGGCCTGCGGCAAGGATGGTCAGATCACGCCGAACGCACCCATCCCACACACCGGAGGAACCGTCCATGAACTGCCTGGAATGCACAACAGCCGCATCGTCGGCAGACCCGAAAGCCACCGTCGGCTGCTGCGCTTACTGCGGTGCCGGTGTCTGCCTCGATCACGTCGTAGGCGTCACTGTCCGCCGACAGCCCATCGGCGTGATCCCACAGTCACAGGCCGGAGCACGGCGGCTGGTCTGCTCCACCTGCTACGCGGCGATCAACCCCCGTCAGGCCAGGAGCACCGATCTCCAGCAGCGCCCCGGCCACAAGGAAAGCAGCCAACACCCTGCCGTCGCCGTCCTCTGACTCGACTGACTCCCCCCGCGGAACCTGTCAACGTGATCAAGGCAGGTAGATCGTTCTATCCCTGTGCCGGGATTGTTTGCTCGTCCGGTCGGGGTTGGTCGGGCTTGTTGATCCAGGCGGCCTCGGG
>NZ_RJVR01000022.1 GCF_003999195.1 Streptomyces soli | reverse complement strand
CGCGCGGCGCGGGCGGCAGCAGCGGCGGCGCGGCGGCGGCGGTGGCCGCGGGGCTGGCGCCGGCCGCGCAGGGGAGCGACGGGGGCGGGTCGATCCGGATTCCGGCGAGCTGCTGCGGGGTGGTGGGGCTGAAGCCGAGCCGGGGCCGGGTTAGTCCGGCACCGTTCGGGGACGCGAACGGGCTGGCGGTGGCGGGGCCGATCGCCAGGACGGTGAGGGACGCGGCGACGCTGCTGGACGTGATGGCGGTGCCGGCGCCGGGCGATCCGTTCTCGCTGCCCAGCGAGGGGCGGACGTTCGAGGAGTGGAGCCGCCGGGACCCCGAACGGCGGCTCAGGATCGCCCGCTGGGCGCAGCCCGACGTGGCGGGAGTGCCGGTCGACCCCGCCGTGCTGGAGGCGTACGAGAAGACGTCGACGCTCCTCGCCGGACTCGGCCATGACGTGGTCGACGTGAGTCAGCCGCTCGACCCGGGGGACCGGGACGCCTTCACGCCGGTGTGGGCGGTGATGGCGGCCGGCATCCCCGTACCGCCGGAGCGGGAGCAGGAGCTGATGCCGCTCACCCGCTGGCTGCGCGAGCAGGCACGGCAGGTGAGCGGCACCGACTACACCCGGGCGCTGTCCGCCATGCAGGCCGTCGGCCGGAAGCACGCCGCCGCCGTGGCACCGTACGACGCCGTGCTGACCCCGACGCTGGCCCAACTGCCCGCGCCGGTGGGCGCCCTGCGCGACGACGAGGACCCGGAGGCGGACTTCGCGGCGCAGATCGCCTTCACGCCCTTCACGGCGCCGTGGAACATCGCGGGGCTGCCCGCGATCTCGCTCCCCGTGCAGTGGACGGCCACCGGTCTGCCGATCGGCATGATGCTGGGCGCGCTGCACGCCGCCGAGGGCCCGCTGCTGTCGCTGGCCGCCCAATTGGAGGCGGCCGCCGGGTAGGAAAACATGGCTGCGCACGCAGTGGGTATGGCTGAGCTGTCCGACATTCCCGACCGAGACCACCGGAGAGCTCAGTGGCCGTATCCGAGCGGGCACGGCTCGCCGCACTGCACGGCGTGGACACGTCGTACCGCCCGGCGCCGGACCAGGAGATCCGGGTCCCGGAGGAGACCGTGGTCGCCGTGCTCGCCGCGCTGGGCGTGGACGCCTCGACCCCGGCGGCCGTACGGGACGCCCTCGCCGAGCACGAGCGGCGGACCCTGGGCCGGCTGCTCCCGCGCAGCGTGGTCGTACGGGAAGGTCAGGCGCCGCGCCTCAAGCTGCCCAGCGGGACCACGCTCCGCGTCGAGACCGAGGACGGCACCGGGCACGACTGGTCCCGGCCCGAGAAGCAGCCGCCCCCGCCCGGCGTCGGCATCGGCCGGCACGCGCTGCGGGCGCATGCCCCGGACGGCCGGTCGGCGAGCGCCCAGCTCGTCGTGGCACCCGCCCGCCTCGCCGGGCCGCCGACCCGTACGTACGGCTTCATGGCGCAGCTCTACTCCGTACTGTCCAGCCGCTCCTGGGGCATGGGCGACCTCGGCGACCTGGCCGACCTCGCGGCCTGGGCGGGGCGGGCGCAGGGCGCCGGCTTCGTACAGGTCAATCCGCTGCACGTGGCCGTGCCCGGGCGGCCGACCGACCCGTCCCCGTACCGGCCGTCGTCGCGGCGCTTCCCGGACCCGGTGTATCTGCGGGTCGAGGAGGTCCCGGAGTACGCGTACCTCTGCCTCGCGGACCGCGAACGGGCCGCCGATCTACTGCAGAAGGCCGCCGTGCTGCGCGAGTCCGTGCTGCAGAAGGAGGCGCTGATCGACCGGGACGCGGTGTGGGAGCTGAAGCGCGAAGCGCTGGCGCTCGTACGCAAGGTGCCGCTCAGCCCGGGGCGGCGGACCGCGTACGTCGACTTCCTGGCCGGGCAGGGCCAGGCGCTGGACGACCACGCCACATGGTCGGCGCTGGCCGAGATCCACGGCCCCGAGTGGCGGACCTGGCCGGCCGGGCTGCGGGACCCGCGCTCACCCCAGGTCGCCCGAGCCCGCAGCGAGCACCTGGAGCAGGTCGACTTCCACTGCTGGCTGGTCTGGCTGACCGACAGTCAGCTCGGCGCGGCCCAACGCGCCGCGCGCGACGCCGGGATGGCGGTTGGCATCGTGCACGACCTCGCGGTCGGCGCGCACCCCTCCGGCTCGGACGCCTGGGCCCTGCAGGACGCCCTGGCGTGCGGCATGTCCGTCGGGGCGCCCCCGGACGCCTTCAACTCCCATGGCCAGGACTGGGGCCTGCCCCCTTGGCGCCCCGACGCGCTCGACGCGACGGGCTACGCCCCCTACCGTGACCTGCTGCGCGCGGTGCTGCGGCACGCGGGAGGCCTGCGCATCGACCACGTCATGGGCCTGTTCCGGCTGTGGTGGGTGCCGGAGGGGCGGCCGCCGACCGAGGGCACGTACGTACGCTACGACGCCGACGCGATGCTCGGCGTGCTGGCGCTGGAGGCGCACCGCGCCGGGGCGGTGGTGATCGGGGAGGACCTCGGCACGGTCGAGCCGGGCGTCCGGGAAGAACTGGAGGACCGGGGGATCCTCGGGACCTCGGTGCTGTGGTTCGAGCGGGACTACGACCGGGGCGGCCGTCCCCTCGCCCCGGAGGCCTGGCGGGCCTCGGCCCTGGCTACCGTCACCACGCACGACCTGCCCAGCACCGCCGCCCGCCTCACCGGCGAGCACGTCGGCCTGCGGCACCGGCTCGGGCTGCTCGGCCGCCCCTTGGAGCAGGAACAGGCCGACGACGCGGTCGAGGTGGCCGAGTGGCTGGCCCTGCTCGGCCGCCTCGGGCTCCTCCCGGAAGGCACGGGCGACGAGGAGGCCGTGGTCAAGGCCCTCCACCGCTTCCTGGCCCGCACCCCGGCCCGCATGCTCGGCGTCTGGCTTCCCGACGCCGTCGGTGACCGCCGCCCCCAGAACCTCCCCGGCACCTGGGACCAGTACCCCAACTGGCGGCTCCCGATCGCCGGCGCCGACGGTCACCCGCTGACGCTGGAGCAGCTCGCGGCCTCGCCCCGGCTGCACGCCCTGGCGGAGGAGGTGCGCGCGGGGCTGGACGCGCCGTAATGCCACCCCGGGCGCGCGGCCCGGATCACCGGGGGCTACGGTTGGCACGTGGACAAGAAGGTCAATAAGAACGCCCTGCGCGCCGGAGCCATCGCTGCCGGCACCGCGCTCATGCTCCTGGTCACCTCGCCCGCGTTCGCGCAGGACGAAGGCCTGGACCCCGGCAAAGGCCTGAGCGTCGCCCAGACCCTCGGCCTCTTCGTGGGCTGCCCCCTGGCCCTCTTCGCGATCATCTCCGGGCTCGTCATCGTCACCGACAAGTCCCGCAAGCACCAAAAGGGCTAACGCCCACCCCCCGCTCCCTGCTGCTGCCCGTTGCCGGGGTGTGCTTCCCCACCTCGCCCGTAGGCCATCCGCCTGCGGGCGCCAACGCGACCCGAGCCGCTCACTCGGCAGAAGCGCGGGCGCTCCGGCTCGGCGGAGGGGGCACTCTCCCCCAGACTCCGTCCGGGGGGACCCCCACCAGCCTTCGGCCGGGGGGACCCCCACCCAGACGGAGTCTGGGGGAGAGTCCGGCGCGGCCGGGCGAAGCCCGAG
>NZ_RJVR01000245.1 GCF_003999195.1 Streptomyces soli | reverse complement strand
ACGGCGTCAAAGAGGGGGCGCCCCGGACCGTTGTGCGGTCCGGGGCGCCCCCTCTTTGCCCACGAGCAGGCGGAGCCGGGTGCCGGGTCAGCCGGCGGCCGCGTCGACGGCCTGGGCCTTCAGGGCGCGTTCGACGCCGGCGCGGGCCTCGGTGACCATTCGGCGCAGAGCGGGGACGGGGTCGGCGGAGGTGAGCCAGGCGTCGGTGGCGTCGAGGGTGTCCTGGGAGACCTGGAGGGAGGGGTAGAGACCGAGCACGATCTGCATGGCCATCTCGTGGCTGCGGGACTCCCAGACGTCCTGGACGGTGTCGAAGAACTTCGCGGCGTACGGAGCGAGCAGCTCGCGCTGGTCGGTCTGGACGAAGCCCGCGATGACGGCCTCCTGGACCGCGTTCGGGTACTTCTCGCTCTCCACGACCGACGCCCAGACCTCGGCCTTGGTCGCCTCCGTGGGGCGCGCGGCCCGCGCGGTCGCGGCGTGCCGCTCGCCGGCCGCCGTGGCGTCGCGCTCAAGCTCGGCGGCGATCGCGGGCTCGTCGGCGCGGCCGGTGGTGGCAAGCCGCTGCAGCAGCGCCCAGCGCAGCTCGGTGTCGATCGCCAGGCCGTCGATGGTCTCGGTGCCGTCGAGAAGGCCGGCGAGCAGGTCCAGCTGCTCCTTCGTACGGGCTGTGGCCGTGAAGGCGCGGGCCCAGGCGAGCTGGTGGTCGCTGCCGGGGGCGGCGGCACGCAGGTGCTCGAGCGTGGCCTCCGTCCAGCGGGCGAGCCCCGTGTCCCGCCACGCCGGGTCGGCGTACAGGTCAATGGCCAGCTTGACCTGGCGGTGCAGGGACTGCACGACGCCGATGTCGGACTCCTTGGCGATGCCGGAGAGCACCAGCTCCAGGTAGTCGCGGGTGGCCAGTTCGCCGTCACGCGTCATGTCCCAGGCCGAGGCCCAGATCAGGGCGCGCGGCAGCGACTCGGTGAAGTCGCCGAGGTGCTCCTTCACGGTCGCCAGCGAGACCTCGTCGAGCCGCACCTTGGCGTACGACAGGTCGTCGTCATTGAGCAGCACGACCACGGGCCGCTTGACGCCGACCAGCTCGGGCACCTCGGTGAGCGCGCCGTCGACGTCGAGTTCGACGCGCTTCGTACGGACGAGTTTGCCGTCCTCGAGCTCGTACGCGCCGATCGCGATCCGGTGCGGCCGCAGCACGGCTTTGCCCTTGGCGCCCGGCGGGAGGGCGGGGGCCTCCTGGCGGACGGCGAAGCCGGTGATGGTGCCGTCGTCGGCGACCTTGATCTCGGGCCGCAGGATGTTGATGCCGGCCGTCTCGAGCCAGGCCTTCGACCAGGTCTTCAGGTCGCGGCCGCTGGCCTCCTCCAGCGCGCCGAGCAGGTCGGTGAGCCGGGTGTTCTTCCAGGCGTGGGCCTTGAAGTACGCCTGGACGCCCTTGAAGAACTCGTCCTGGCCGACGTAGGCGACGAGCTGCTTCAGCACCGAGGCGCCCTTGGCGTACGTGATGCCGTCGAAGTTGACCTGGACGTCGTCCAGGTCGTTGATCTCCGCCATGATCGGGTGCGTGGACGGCAGCTGGTCCTGCCGGTACGCCCAGGTCTTCTCGGAGTTGGCGAAGGTGGCCCAAGCGGCCGGCCACTTGCTGCCGGGGGCGTATGCCTGGCAGGCGACCGAGGTGTAGGTGGCGAACGACTCGTTCAGCCACAGGTCGTTCCACCACTCCATGGTGACCAGGTCGCCGAACCACATGTGGGCCAGCTCGTGCAGGATCGTCTCGGCCCGCATCTGGTAGGCCGCGTCGGTGACCTTCGAGCGGAAGATGTACTGGTCGCGGATGGTCACCGCGCCCGAGTTCTCCATCGCGCCGGCGTTGAACTCCGGGACGAAGAGCTGGTCGTACTTCTCGAAGGGGTACGCGAAGTCGAACTTCTCCTGGAACCAGTCGAAGCCCTGCCGCGTGACGTCGAAGATCGCGTCCGCGTCCAGGTGCTCGGCCAGGGACGGCCGGCAGTAGATGCCGAGCGGCACGGTGCGGCCGCCGCCCTCCCAGCTGCTGTGCACCGCGTAGTACGGGCCGACGATCAGCGCGGTGATGTACGTGGAGATGCGCGGGGTGGGCTCGAAGCTCCACACTCCCCCAGACTCCGTCCGGGGGGACCCCCAGACCGGCTCAGGGGTCGGCGAGTTGGAGATCACCGTCCACCCGGCGGGCGCCTTCACGGTGAAGCGGAAGGTCGCCTTCAGGTCGGGCTGCTCGAAGCTCGCGAAGACGCGGCGGGCGTCCGGCACCTCGAACTGCGTGTAGAGGTACGCCTGCTTGTCCACCGGGTCGACGAAGCGGTGCAGGCCCTCGCCGGTGTTGGTGTACGCCGCGTCGGCGACGACCTTCAGCTCGTTCGCCCCGGCCTGCAGGGAGGGGAGCGTGATCCGGGAGTCGGCGAAGACCTCCGCAGGGTCCAGCGCGGTCCCGTTGAGCAGCACCTCGTGCAGGGTGGGCGCGACCAGGTCGATGAAGGTCGAAGCGCCGGCCTCGGCGGCGTCGAAGCGCACCGTCGTCACCGACCGGAAGGTTCCCCCGTCCTGTGCTCCGCTCAGGTCGAGATCGATCTCGTAAGAGTCCACCGTGAGCAGGCGCGCGCGCTGCTGCGCCTCCTCACGGGTGAGGTTCGTGCCAGGCACGTATCCGTCTCCTTCGTCGGTCTTTGCCTCATCCTCGCACGTGGGACAAGGGTGCCGCCCGAGGGATTTCCCTGGTTGTGGACAACCTCCGGCCGGATCACCTCAAGGGGTGACCCCAGCCCCTCCGGGGCTCCCGGACCGGGCCCGGGCGAGCACCCAGGTCACCCCTCGCGGCCTGGGCCGGACGGTGGATCATCACTCGAATAGGTGAAAAGCTCCCGTCGGCAACCGAACGCATGAACTTTAGTGCGGGGATGTCCCGGTTTGTCGACGGGACTGTAACAGCGGTTAGCGGGCGATCGCAGCGAGGAATTGACCCGGCATGAACCACAACATCCCCCTCAGCCCCCGCCCCCTCGACCACCTTTCCCGCAACAGGCGACTGGTCTTGACGGTCAGTCAGCTCCGCGAGCACGGCGTCACCGCGAGCGATCTCGCCGAGCGGTGTCGCCCAGGCGGCCCCTGGCAGCAACTGCTGCCACAGGTCTACCTGCTGCACGCCGGGCCGCCCACCAGCGGGGAACGGCTGCAGGCCGCGCTGCTCTACGCGGAGGGTTCGGAGGGCTCGCAGGGCGAGGTCATGGTCACCGGCCTCGCGGCCCTGGCCCTGCACCGCTTCTCCTCCGTGCCGCCGCTGATCGGCCTGGACCGGATCGACCTCCTCGTGCCCCGGCAGCGGCGGCTGCGCGCGTCCGGCGAGGTGATGATCCACCGGGCGCACGTCCTGCCCGACCCGGACGAGGTGGCCGGGGTGCCGTGCGCCCCGGTGCCCCGGGCGCTCGCGGACGCCGTGGCGGAGCTCGACGACCCCGAGACCGTACGCCGGCTGCTCACGGAGGCGGTGCGCGGCGGGCACTGCGAGGCGACGGCGGTCGTCAGGGAGCTGAGCCAGGCACGGCTGCTGTCCCGGCCGCACGTGGTCGAGGCCGTCGACACCCTGCTCGCCGAGGGCCGGGCGATCGCCGAGGGGCGGCTCTACGACATGGTGCGCTGCTTCGGCCTCCCCGACCCGGTGTGGCACGTGGACCTGCGGCTGCCGGGCGGGCCGCACCTCGGCGGCGTCGACGCGTACTGGCCGGAGCACGCCGTGGCAGTGGAGATCGACGGCCGCGCCCCCCGCCAGGAGGAGGACGCACTGTGGTCGGAGTACGCCCGCAAGCGCGAGCACCTGGAGCGGCTGGGGATCACTGTCGTATACATCACCCCGAAGAAGCTCCGGGAGTCCCTCGAACAGCAGGCGGCCGTGGTGCGGACGGCGCTGATGGCCTCGTCCGACCGCTCCCCGGCCGCGTACGTTGTCGTACTCCCGGCCTAGTGCGGGCTAGTGCTTCTTCAGGAGCAGCTCGACATTGCGGTCACTGGACGCACCGGTGAGCGTGCTGGGGGTGGCGCCGGGCGCGTTGTAGGCCAGCTCGCGGTAGAGGGCGGCGAGGCCGGTCTGCGAGAGGTCGGCGAAGTCCGTGCGGTGCGGGGCGGCGGACTCGACCAGGGTGGTGATCAGGGACAGGGTGCCGTCGTGGTTGTCGGTCAGCTCGATGACCCGGGCCAGCTGCGGGAAGTCGACGTGGGAGGCGGTGGAGACCTCCCAGAAGGTGCCGTGCGCGACGATCTTGTTCCTGTGGCTGTGGCCGTTGATCCAGGCCGCGACATTGCGGTGCTTCTTCAGGAGGGCGAGCAGTTCGTCGCCGCCATGCCGCTTCTCGCCGGGGTGGGCCGGGTCGGTCACCAGATTGGTCATGGACCAGCTCGGGTGGTGGCTGAAGACCAGCACCGTGGCGTCGGCGTTGGTGGTCAGCTCCGCCTTCAGCCAGTTGAGCTGGGCGGTGCCGAGGGAACCCCGGTAGTCGCCGCCCCGGTCGGTGGTGTCGAGGCTGATGCCGACCACGGAATCCGCGATCCGGAACGAGTAGTACATCTTGTCGCCCTGCAGGTTGGCCTCGGTGTAGCCGTGCCCGACCGGTCCTGCGCCCCGGTGGGCCGGGTCGAGGTGGGCGGTGAGGTAGCCGTGCGGGGTGAAGGGGGCGCGCCGGTCGTCGGCGGTGACGGTGCGTGCCTTGGAGGCGTACGAGGTGAACGCGCCGCGGACGGCGATGCCCTTCGGGTCCGTACCACTCCCGATGATCTTCAGCAGCTTCGCGGCCTCGGCGGAGGGGATCGACTGCAGCTTGCGCGAGCCGGTGGCCAGGTCGTGCCAGAAGGAGTCGTACGCGTAGGCGCCGCTGGTGAGCATGTCGTGGTTGCCGACGGTCGAGTACCAGGGGACGGACAGCCCGGGGCTGGTGACCTGGCGGGTCGCGGCGTCGAGGTAGCCCGCAAGCCGGGGGAAGCCGAGCTGCTTGTCGCCGTCGCGCAGGGTGGCCTCCGGCTGCCAGAAGAGCTTCAGCCCGGAGTCCTGTACGCCCTCGTAGCCCTTCGGATCACCGGAGTTGGGGGTGATCCGGCCGCCGCTCATCACGGTCAGGAACCACTCCAGCTCGAGTTGCGAGTTGTTGTCGGTGTTGTCGCCGGTGGTCATGACGAAGCCGACCGGCTCACCGGTGGCCGGACCTCCGCGCAGGGCGTTGACCCGCTCGACGAGCGACGCGGCGCCGGCCACCGTCAGCGCCTCGTGCGGCCGCCAGCCGCCGGGTTTGCCGGCCCGCAGGAACTCGGTGCGCAGCGGTGACTGCACGTCGGTGATGTGCAGATCCGTGAGCTGTACGAAGCAGGCGAGAGCCGTACGTCGCCCGGCCCGCCCGCTCTTGGCGGCCGCCAACTCGGTCCGCGTCACGCGGGACCAGCCCGGGCCGTCGGCGAGGCGGCGGTAGCTTCCGCTGCCGCGCGGCGCGGCGACGGTGCGCAGTGTCGTACCGGTCGTGGAGGGGGCGGCCGGTACGACGGACAGCGTTCCTGTCGCCGACTGCGCGGCAGCGGGTGACGCCTTCGCGTCACCCGAACCCGGTACCAGGGCGATTCCGAGCCCCGCGCCGACGGCGGTGACGCCGGACGCGAGCAGGAAGTTGCGGCGATTGAGAGCAGACATACGGAGCTCCCCCGTGACGGGTGCGGCGTATCAGTGACGGGACGGACGTCGTTCACCTGGATCGTTGGCAGCCGGAATGGCCGGGCGGGCAACGGAAACGGAACGCTGGGCGCCGACTTCGGGACAACGATCAGGTGTATGCCGCACGGACATCACCGGGGCGGGCGCCGGATCCGTGTCGCTCACGCGGAGTTCACTTCCGCGGCCACCTGTCCGCTTTGCCCTGAGATCCGTTGTCGCATCTGCGTCATGTCGGGCTTACGCCACCGACCGCCCCTCCCCAACCAAGGTCAGCATGGCCCAATGTGTCGGTCAACTGGCGCCCAAATCTTGAACAAGGATGTCCATGACCCTCGATCACATACGTGCGAAGAGACGCGTGGTCCGGATCGCGCTCGCTGCCGGCCTCGTGGCCGCGCTGTCCGCAGCCGGCCCCTCTCTCGCCGCCGCCGACACCGCAGGCGCGGCCGATCCCGCTGCCGCGCCGGCCAAGGCCGCCGACGACAAGCTCGGTTCGGCCGACGCCGACCTCCTCGCCAAGGCCAAGGCCGACGGCGACAAGAACGTCACCCTCATGATCGCGACCACCCCCGGCAAGACCGAGCAGGTCGCGGACCAGCTCGGCGCCGTGAAGGGCGCCTCCGTGGGGCAGACGTACGACAAACTCGGCTACGTACGCGCTACCGTGCCCACCGGCAACGCGGACGCGGCGATCAGTTCGGCCACGAAGCTGTCCACGGTCAAGGCGATCGATCTCAAGCAGGAGATCCAGATCGACGACCCGACGCCGACGGCCGACACCACCAAGAAGGCGGCCGCCGAGGCCACCGGCACGACGACCTACTCGGGTCCGAGCGCCACCACCCCGGCGAAGAACCCGTACCAGCCGGCCTTCGAGACCGGCGCGGTGGACTTCGTCAAGGACAACCCCGAGGCCGACGGCCGGGGCGTCACCATCGGTATCCTGGACTCCGGCGTCGATCTCGCGCACCCGGCGCTGCAGAAGACCACCACCGGTGAGCGCAAGATCGTGGACTGGGTCACCTCGACCGACCCGATCACCGACGGCGACAACACCTGGCGCCCGATGCTGACCGGGGTCTCCGGCCCCACCTTCACGGCCAACAGCCGTACGTGGACCGCGCCGGCGGGCTCGTACTACTTCAGCCGCTTCAGGGAGAGCTACACCATCGGCGGCGACATGGCCGGCGACCTCAACCGCGACGGCAACACCACCGACATCTGGGGCATGCTCTACGACCCGGTGGCCGGCACCGTCCGCGTGGACCTCAACGACAACGGTGACTTCACCGACGACGAGGCCATGAAGCCGTACAAGGACGGCTACCAGATCGGCTACTTCGGCACCGACGACCCGAGTACGCAGATCTCCGAGCGCATCCCCTTCGTGATCCAGATCAAGAAGGACGTCAAGCTCGACCCGTACGGCGGCCCTTACGTCGGCCAGACCGCCGACTTCGTCAACATCGGCGTCATCGAGTCCGAGCACGGCACCCACGTCGCCGGCATCACCGCCGCCAATGGCCTGTTCGGCGGCAAGATGAACGGCGCCGCCCCCGGCGCGAAGATCGTGTCGTCCCGTGCCTGCACCTGGTCCGGCGGCTGCACAAACGTGGCGCTGACCGAGGGCATGATCGACCTGGTCGTCAACCGCGGCGTGGACATCGTCAACATGTCCATCGGCGGCCTGCCCGCGCTGAACGACGGCAACAACGCCCGCTCGCAGCTGTACACCCAGCTGATCGACACCTACGGCGTCCAGCTCGTCATCTCGGCCGGCAACAGCGGCTCCGGTGCCAACACCATCGGTGACCCCGGCCTGGCCGACAAGGTCATCAGCGTCGGCGCGGCGGTCTCCAAGGAGACCTGGGCGGCCGACTACGGCTCGATCGTGGAGAAGAAGTACGCCCTCTTCCCCTTCTCCTCGCGCGGCCCGCGTGAGGACGGCGGCTTCGCCCCGACGATCTCCGCTCCCGGCGCCTCGATCAACACCATCCCGACCTGGGAGCCGGGCGGCCCGGTCGCCGAGGCCGGCTACAGCCTCCCGGCCGGCTACGCGATGCTCCAGGGCACCTCGATGGCGTCCCCGCAGGCCACCGGCGCCTCGGCGCTGCTGTTGTCCGCCGCGAAGCAGAAGGGCATCGCCCTGACCCCGGCGAAGCTGCGCACCGCGCTGACCAGCACCGCCACCCACATCAACGGCGCCCAGACGTACGAAGAGGGCTCCGGCCTGATCAACATCGTCGACGCCTGGCACCTCATCAAGGCGGGCGTCACCGCCCACGAGTACACCGTCAAGGCGCCGGTCGACACCTCTCTCGACCAGTACCTGGCCACCCCGGGCTTCGGCACCGGCCTCTACGACCGCGAGGGCGGCCTCAAGACCGGCCAGCGTCGCTCGTACGACATCACCATCACTCGCACCACCGGCCCGGCCGGCTCGGTCAAGCACGAGCTGGAGTGGGAGAACAACGACGGCACCTTCCGCTTCGACGGCCCGAGCACCGTCTCGCTGCCACTGAACACCCCGGTCACCGTCAAGGTCGCGGCCAAGACGTACGACGCCGGGCTGCACAGCGCCACCCTGGAGGTCAACGACCCGAATACCCCGGGCACGGACACCCAGATCCTGGCCACGGTCGTCGTCTCCAAGCCGCAGGCCGCCCCGTCCTACGCGGTCAGCGCGTCGAGCTCGGTGCAGCGCAACGGCACCAAGTCGTACTTCGTCACCGTCCCCGAGGGTGCCAAGACCCTTGAGGTCGCGCTCGGTGGTCTCGCCACCGGCAGCCAGACGCGGTTCATCGCGATCACTCCGTACGGCGTCCCGGCCGACAACACCGCGACGACCTACTGCTACCCGAACTACACCACCACCAACGGCTGCAACCCCGCCCTGCGCTCCTACGCCGACCCGCTCCCGGGCGTCTGGGAGATCGAGGTCGAGTCGCGTCGTACGTCCCCGCTGCTCGACAACCCGTACAAGCTCACCGCCACGGCGCTGGGCGTGACCTTCGACCCGGCGACCCAGACCCTGGACCAGGCCACGGTCGGCACGGCCGCCCCGGTCAGCTGGACCGTCAAGAACAACTTCGCGCCGATCCACGGCGGCAAGCTCCAGGGCGGCGCGCTGGGCTCCTCCGCGAGCTCACGTTCGACCATCGCGAACGGCGGTTCGGTGACCACCACGGTCGTCGTCCCCGCGGGCGCGAGCCGCCTGGACGTCTCCATCGGCAACACCTCCGACACCTCGGCCGACCTCGACCTGTACGTGGTCCTCAACGGCACCACGGTCGGCCAGTCGGCGGACGGTGACTCGGAGGAGTCGGTCAGTCTCGCCAACCCGGCGGCCGGTACGTACACCATCACGGTGGACGGCTACTCGGTCCCGTCCGGCAGCACCCAGTACGACTACCAGGACGTCTTCTACTCCGCCGACCTCGGCTCGGTGAACGTCGACGACTCCCAGACCGTTACCCTGGCCAACGGCGCCTCCACCGGCGTCACCGCCGACGTTCTGGTCAACGCCGCCGCGCCCGAAGGACGCCAGTTCTTCGGCGAGGTCAGCCTGCTCGACGCCAACGGCACCGTCGCCGGTACCGGCAGCGTGCTCATCAACAAGGTCGTCACCGGCTGACGCCGATCCGACGACACAACCGGGGCGGGCGCTCAACAGAGCGCCCGCCCCTGGCTGTTCGTGCCGGCTTCGCGCCGGGGGTCCTTATGCCGCCGCGTCCCGCGCCTGCGCGCGCAGCGCCCGCGCCAGGTCGTCGCCGGACTCGGCGACCAGCCGGCGGAGGGCGGGCGGCGCGTCGGCGTGCTCGGCGAGCCAGGCGTCGGCGGCGTCGAGGGTCTCCTGACGGGCCTGGAGGATCGGGAAGAGGCCGCGGACGATGGCCATGGCGATCTCGATGCTCCGCTCGGCCCAGACCCGCTCGATCACGGCGAAGTACTTGCCCGCATAGGGCGCGAGCAGCTCCCGCTGGCCGGGCTGGTCGAAGCCGGCGATGGTGGCCTCGACCAGGGCGTTGGACAGGGCGTCGGACTCGACGACCGATGCCCAGGCCTGCGCCTTGACGGCCGCCGAGGGCCGGGCCGCGAGACAGCGCACCTGGTGGCGCTTGCCGGACGCGGTGGCGTCGCGGGCCAGTTCGTCCGCGATGGCGTCCTCCTGGACGGCGCCTTCGGAGGCCAGCGTTTCCAGGAAGGTCCAGCGCAGCTCCTGGTCCACGTCCAGGCCGTCGATCTTCTCGGTGTCGTCCAACAGCCTCGACAGCAGCCGCAGTTCGTCCTCCGACATGGCCACCGAAGCGAAGAACCGCGCCCAGGCCAGCTGGTGCCCGCTGCCCGGCTCGGCCCGCCGCAGCTCGCGCAGCGCCCCCTCGGCCAGCGCCCGGCGGCCCTCCGGACGCCAGGCGGGGGCGGTGTAGTGGTGCAGGGCGGTGTTGGCCTGCTGATGCAGGGACTGCAGGACGCCGATGTCGGTCTCGGCCCCGGCGAAGCGCAGCACCAGGCCGATGTACTCGCGGGCGGGCAGCAGCGCGTCGCGCGTCATGTTCCACACCGCCGACCAGCACAGGGCGCGGGCCAGCGGGTCGGTGACGTCGCCGAGGTGCCCAAGCACGGTCTCCAGCGACGCCGCGTCGAAGCGGGCCTTGCAGTAGGTCAGGTCCTCGTCGTTGACCAGCACCAGGTCGGGCCGCTCGGCCCCGGCCGGCTCGCCGATGACCGTACGCGGCCCGGCCACGTCGGCCTCCGCCCGTGCGTAGCGCTCCACCGTGCCCGCGTCCGTGCGCCGGTACAGGCCGATCGCCACCCGGTGCGGCCGCAGGACGGGGTGCGAGGGCGCCGCCTCCTGGAGCACGACCAGCTCGCGCACCCGGCCCTGCTCGTCGTACGACACCTCCGGGGTCAGCGAGTTGACGCCCGCCGTCTGCAGCCACGCACGCGACCACTCGGCCATGTCCCGGCCCGACGTCTCGGCCAGCACCGACAGCAGATCGCCCAGCTCGGTGTTCCCGTGTGCGTGCCGCTTGAAGTAGCGGCGGGAGCCTTCCAGGAAGGCGTCCCGGCCGACGTACGCGACCAACTGCTTGAGCACCGAGGCGCCCTTGGCGTACGTGATGCCGTCGAAGTTGAGCTTGGCGTCCTGCAGGTCACGGATGTCGGCGGTGACGGGGTGCGTGGACGGCAGCTGGTCGGCCCGGTAGGCCCAGGCCTTGCGGCGGTTGGCGAAGGTGATCCAGCCGTCGGTGAAGCGGGTGGCCTCGACGAGCGAGAGAGCGCCCATGAAGTCCGCGAAGGACTCCTTCAGCCACAGGTCGTCCCACCAGCGCATGGTCACCAGGTCGCCGAACCACATGTGCGCCATCTCGTGCAGGATCACGTTCGCCCGGCCCTCGTACGAGGCCCGCGTCACCTTGCCCCGGAAGACGAACTCCTCGCGGAAGGTCACCAGCCCCGGGTTCTCCATCGCGCCGATGTTGTACTCCGGCACGAAGGCCTGGTCGTACTTCCCGAAGGGATACGGGTAGTCGAAGTGCTCGTGGAAGAAGTCCAGGCCCTGCTTGGTGACGGTGAAGATGTCCTCCGCGTCGAAGTGCCTGGCCAGGCCCTTGCGGCACAGCGCGCCCAGCGGGATCTCCAGGTCGCCGCGCCGGTAGGTGTCGGTGACGTAGTGGTACGGGCCGGCGACGACGCAGGTGATGTACGTCGAGATCGGCTCGGTCTCGGCGAACCGCCAGACCCCGCCGTCCGCACCCTCCTCATGGGACTCCTCGGCGCCGTTGCTCCACACCGTCCAGCCCTCGGGGGCCGTCACGGTGAAGCGGTACGGCGCCTTGAGGTCCGGCTGCTCGAAGTTCGCGAAGACCCGGCGGGCGTCGGCCGGCTCGTACTGCGTGTAGAGGTAGACCTCGCCGTCCTCGGGGTCGGTGAAGCGGTGCATCCCCTCACCGGTGCGGCTGTAGGCGCAGCGGGCGTCGACGACCAGCTCGTTCACCGCTTCGAGGTCCGCCAGGGCGATCCGCGTCCCGTCGAAGACCACTGCCGGGTCCAGTTCGCGCCCGTTGAGGACCACCGACTCCACGGATGGCGCGACGAGGTCCACGAAGGTGGCCGACCCGAGCTCGGTGGCCCGAAAGCGGATCGTGGTCACGGACCGGAAGGTGCTCTCCTCGGGCCGGACCGCCGACCGCAGGTCGAGCGCGACGTCGTAACCGTCCACCGACAGCAGGCCGGCCCGTTCGTGGGCCTCGTCTCGGGTCAGGTTTTCGCCGGGCACGGAGGACTCCTTTGGCTCGTCTTGTGGAGGCTGGAATCTTCGCATGGGATTCCGCGTTTCCCGTCTTCGGAGGAAAGCCATCCCCTTTTGAGGAGAATGACGTGCCCGAGACGACGAACGACGCGACGAAGACGCCCGCGGATTTCTGGTTCGACCCGCTGTGTCCCTGGGCCTGGATGACCTCCCGCTGGATGCTGGAAGTCGAGAAGGTCCGCCCGGTCGAGGTCCGCTGGCACGTGATGAGCCTCGCCGTGCTGAACGAGCCCCGCCTCGACGAGATGCCAGAGCAGTACCGCGACCTCATGAAGACCGCCTGGGGTCCGGTCCGCGTCTGCATCGCAGCCGAGCAGAAGTACGGCAACGAGGTGCTCGGCGCCCTCTACACCGCGCTCGGCACCCGCTTCCACAACCAGGGTCTCGAGAAGGACCACGACACCATCGTCGCCGCCCTGGAGGAGGCCGGACTCCCCGCCGACCTCGCCGCCTTCGCCCAGTCCGACGCCTATGACGCCGAACTGCGCGCCTCCCACCAGGAGGGCATCGACAAGGTCGGCCAGGACGTCGGCACCCCCGTCATCGCCGTCCCCGGTTCCGACGGTGAGCAGATCGCCTTCTTCGGTCCCGTGGTCACCCCCGCCCCCAAGGGCGAGGCCGCGGCCAAGCTCTGGGACGGCACCCTGCTCGTCGCCTCCATCCCGGGCTTCTACGAGATCAAGCGCACCCGCACGGTCGGCCCGATCTTCGACTGACCGCGCTGAACCTGGTGCTGACTGCGCTGACCGGTCGCTGACCGCCGGCGTCGGTGGGCTGTAGGCGCGCGGTAGGTGTCCTGTCAGCGGTGCCCTGCACTGTCGCTGGCATGGACACCACGGGGCTGACCTCATTCATACGGTTCGTCGTCTGCGGCGGAGGGGTGGGGCTGCTGTCCAGCGGGGCGATGCTGCTGCTGGCAGGGCCGATTCCCTTCGCCGCGGCCAACGCGCTGGTGACGGTCGTGTCGACGCTGCTGGCGACGGAGCTGCACAGCCGCTTCACCTTCGGCGGCGAGGGACGGGCGAGCTGGCGGGTGCATCTGAAGTCCGGGCTGACGCTGGCGGTGGCGTACCTCTTCACGACGGGCGCGATGCTGGTGCTGCACGCGGTGCGCCCCGACGCCGGGCGGTGGTGGGAGCAGGCGGTGTATCTCGGGGCGTCGGGGCTGGCGGGGCTCGGGCGGTTCGCGGTGCTGCGGCTGGTGGTGTTCGCGCGGGATTGGAAGGTTCCCACAGCGTCCGTGGTGATGAGCGTCACGTGACCTGCTGAAACTGTCCAGAAGTCACCAAGCGAGCGATGACCCCTTTGTGGACAGCTGATGATGATCGGCGATCGGGCGCTGGGATAGCGTCGCGGTGAACCAAGCCGTTTCGATCCACGATCGACGATCACCCGGGGAGTCACCCATGAGCACTGCTGCCGCCGCCGTACGGCCCCGCACCGTCCTGGCCGACCTGCTGCCCGCCTCCCGCGTACGGGACGCGGCCCTCGTCCTGGGCGGCGCGGCGCTGACCGGCCTCGCGGCGCAGCTCTCGGTCCCGGTGCCGGGCTCGCCCGTGCCGGTCACCGGTCAGACCTTCGCGGCCCTGCTGGTCGGCACCGCGCTCGGCGCCCGGCGCGGCTTCCTGGCGCTCGCCCTGTACGCGGTCGCAGGGGTCGCCGGCGTGCCGTGGTTCGCGGACGGCTCGTCGGGCGCCTCCATGGCAAGCTTCGGCTACATCCTCGGCATGATGCTCGCCTCGGCCGCCGTCGGCGCCCTCGCCCAGCGCGGCGCCGACCGCAGCGTCTGGCGCATGGCCGGCGTCATGGTCGTCGGCAGCGCCATCACCTACGCGGTCGGCGTCCCCTACCTGGCCGCCGCCGCCCACCTCTCCCTCGGTCAGGCCGTCGCCCTCGGCCTCACCCCCTACCTCCTCGGCGACGCCCTCAAGGCCGCCCTGGCCATGGGCGCCCTGCCGACGGCGTGGAAGCTGGCCGGCCGCCGGGCCGGCTGACTCAGTGGCGACGCGGTATGCGCGTCGTCAGCCAGGCACCGACCGCACCGGCAACGAGCAGTAGCCCGCCCGCCAGAGCGGGAGGCAGCGTGCCCTCGGGTGCACCCGTGCTGGGCAGGTCAGTGCTCGGCGAAGCCGAAGCGTCCTGGGCGGCCGGGACGTTGTCCGTGCCGAGCAGCAGCGGCGTGTCCGGGGCGTTCGGCGTAGGCCGACTCGTACCGAAGGGCACGGGCCCCTGCTGCCAGAGCAGGGTCTGGCTGGTCCCCAGGGTGACGGGCAGGCAGATCTGGCCCTTGCTCTGGAGGTCGTAGGTCACGGAGACCACGAATGCCTTGCTCCCGCCGGCGGCAAGAGCGCTGATCTGGCAGTGGTATGCGCTGTTGGAGCCTTTGGGCCGTCCTGATATCGGGACGGGGGAACAGCCCTTCACTCCCGTCACTTTCAGGGCGCCGAAGCCGACCACGGAAAGCACGATGGCGGGTGTCGCCTTGTCCCCGTTGTTGCTGATCCTCGCGGTGAGCGTGGTGGCCTCGGTCTTGTTGTCGACGGAGATCTTCGACGGCAGTTCGGTGCTGACCTTCACGCCCGCCGGGGCGCTCGGGCCGGGCGTACCGCCCTGGCTGCTGCCGCCGGCTCGCACGACGTGCCGGGCTACCGCCGGATCCGCCTGGAGCGGACCACCTTCCGTGGCCGCCCAGCCGTCGTCTGGGAGTACGCCTTCACCCAGGACGGCACGCAATGGCGGGCGCGGCAGCTCGGATTCACCTCGGGCGGTAAGGCGTACCAGCTCAACATCTGGTACGCCGCCCAGGTCCGAGCCGCCGCGCTCCGGAACTACGCCGACCTGACGGAGTCCTTCGAACCACTGTGAGCGCGGCCCTTCAGCCGCTGGCGCAGCACCGCGATACCGACCACACCGAGCGCGACCAGCGTCGAGAGGACCACCTGGTCCCGGCCGCCGCCGGATCCGGTGTCGGTCAGCATGTAGCCGAGCACGAACACGATCAGCGCGATGGTCGCCCACGTCAGATACGGGAACAGCCACATCCGGACGATCAGCTTCTCCGGGGCCTCCGCCTGGATGATCCGGCGCATCCGCAGTTGCGAGAAGCAGATGACCAGCCACACGAACAGCGCGATGGCGCCGGAGGAGTTGAGCAGGAAGAGGAAGACCGTGTCCGGGTAGGCGTAGTTGAAGTAGACCGCCACGAAGCCGAAGACGACCGACGCCAGGATCGCGGTCTGCGGTACGCCCTTGCGCGCCGTACGCCCGAAGGCGGCGGGCGCGTCACCGCGGCGGCCGAGGGAGAAGGCCATGCGGGAGGCGGTGTAGAGACCGGAGTTGAGGCAGGACAGCACCGAGGTCAGGACGATGAAGTTCATGACCTGGCCGGCGTGCGGAATGCCGAGGGAGTCGAGCGCGGCGACGTACGAGCCGTCCTTGGTGATGGCCGCGGAGTTCCAGGGCAGCAGGGTCAGCACGATGAAGATCGAGCCGAGGTAGAAGACGGCGATCCGCCAGATCACGCTGTTGGTGGCCTTGGTGACCGCGCGCTGCGGGTCCTCGGACTCACCGGCGGCGAGGGTGACGATCTCGCTGCCCATGAAGGAGAAGACGACCAGCAGCACACCGGTGAGGATCTTGCCGGGCCCGTTGGGCAGGAAGCCGCCGTGCGAGGTCAGGTTGGACAGCCCGGCCGTGTCGCTGTGCACGCCGGGGAGGATCCCGAAGACCGCGAGGACACCGACGCCGATGAAGGCGGCGATCGCGACGACCTTGATCCCGGCGAACCAGAACTCGAACTCGCCGTACGAGGCGACCGACGCGAGGTTGGACGCGGTGAGCACCATCATCACGATCAGCGCCCACGCCCACTGCGGGACGGCCGGGACCCAGCCCTCCAGGATCTTGGCGCCGGCGGTGGCCTCGACGGCCAGCACCACGACCCAGAAGAACCAGTACAGCCAGCCGATCGAGAAGCCGGCCCAGCGGCCCAGCGCGCGGTCCGCGTAGGCGGAGAAGGAGCCGGAGGTGGGGTTCGCGGCGGCCATCTCGCCGAGCATCCGCATCACGAGGACGACCAGCACACCGACGAGCGCGTACGACACGAGGATGCCGGGGCCCGCGGCTCGGATACCGGAGCCGGAGCCGACGAACAGGCCCGCGCCGATCACACCGCCGATGGCGATCATGGACAGATGGCGGTTCTTGAGCCCGGCCTGCAGGCCGGAACCGGAGGGGGTGTCGGTGGGGGGAGAGTCGGTCACGGGGAGGGTGGGGGGACGAGTGCTCATGGGTTCGCATCCAAACGGAAGAGAGGCGGATGGGGAACCTTTGAGTCCATATCGTAGCTATAAGCTCAAGTAAGCCTCAGATTTCGTCGTCCGACCCGCGATCCCGCCCCGGATCCCGGATTCCGCTCCGGTCGTGCCACACTCGTCCCTATGCGCGTGTACCTCGGCTCCGACCATGCCGGCTTCGAACTCAAGAACCACCTCGTCGAATGGCTCAAGGCCGGCGGCCATGAGCCCGTCGACTGCGGCCCGCACATCTACGACGCCCAGGACGACTACCCGGCGTTCTGTCTGCGCGCCGCCGAGCGCACCGCCGCCGACCCCGACAGCCTAGGCATCGTCATCGGCGGTTCCGGCAACGGCGAGGCCATCGCCGCGAACAAGGTTAAGGGCGTACGGGCCGCGCTGGCCTGGAGCGAGGAGACCGCTTCGCTTGGCCGCCAGCACAACAACGCGAACGTGGTCAGCATCGGCGGCCGCATGCACACCGTCGACGAGGCCACCAAGTTCGTCGAGGTCTTCCTCGGTACGCCGTACTCCGGTGAGGAGCGTCACACCCGCCGCATCGAGATGCTCAACGCCTACGAGGCCACTGGCGTACTCCCGCCCATCCCGGCCCACCACCCGCAGGAGAGCTGACCGGGGCATGCCCGAAGGTCACACCATCCACCGGCTGGCCGCCGACCACTTCGAGAGGTTCGGCGGTCGGCCCGTGCGCGCGAGCAGCCCGCAGGGCAAGTTCTCCGACGGCGCCGCGCTGATCGACGGCCAGGTCCTGGAGACGGCCGAAGCACACGGCAAGCACCTCTTCCTCGGCTTCGCCGCGACCGGCTGGGTCCACATCCACCTCGGTCTCTTCGGCAAGGTCGACTTCGGTGCGGGTCCCGCTGTCCCTGCGACCGAGACCGTACGGCTGCGCCTGGCCAATCCGGAGTCGTGCGTCGACCTGCGCGGCCCGACCGCCTGCGAGCTGATCACCGACGCCGAGAAGCAGGCCATACACGAGCGCCTCGGCCCCGACCCGCTGCGCGCGCCCGCCGACACCGGCGACCGGTCCTGGGACCGGATCAGCCGCAGCCGCATCACGGTCGCGGCGCTGCTCATGGACCAGAAGATCATCGCCGGCGTCGGCAACGTCTACCGCGCCGAGGTCCTCTTCCGGCACGGCATCGACCCTTACCGCCCCGGCCGCGACCTCACCCGCACCGAATGGGACGCCCTCTGGGCCGACCTCGTCGCCCTCATGCGCGAAGGCGTCCGCCACAACCGCATCGACACGGTCCGCCCCGAGCACACCCCCGAAGCCATGGGCCGCCCCCCACGCCTCGACGACCACGGAGGCGAGGTCTACGTCTACCGCCGCGCCGCCCTCCCCTGCCACATCTGCGCCACCGACATCCGCACCGCCGACCTCGCCAACCGCAACCTCTTCTGGTGCCCGACGTGCCAGGGGCGCCCCTAGCGGGGCTAGGCCCTGTCTGCACACGCAGCGAGCGCGCGTGCCGGACGCCGCGGGGCAGGCGGGATTTGTCAGACAGAGCCTAGCTAGAACCCGTGCGCCAGCCACGGTGCCACGTCGCTGCCGAAGGCCACCGCCGCCTCCCGCAGCGCCCCGTCGCGCAGCTCCCGCACGCGCCCCGCCCCCGCCAGCGCCGACAGCGACACACCGCCCAGGTATGCCGCCCCCAGCTCCCGCACCGACAGCGCCAGGTCCGCCGGGTCCGCCGTGCGCACGCACACCGCGCCCTTCGGGTCACCGGTGAGCCGCCAGCGCCCCTCGTTCCAGGGGCAGAAGGAATCGGCCACCTCGAGAACGACGTCGACCGGCGTCGTATACGTGCGCGCCTCCAGCGCCGCGCCCACCTCCACCAGCCGCGCGAACAGGCCCTCCTTAGTGCTCACCAGGCATCGCCGCACGTCGGAGACCAGGTGCAACAGCGGATCATCGGCGGGCCGGTTGTACGACGAGATCCTCGACGTCAGGTCGATGCCGAAGAGATACCGCCACAGGGCCGCATAGGTCACCGGGTCCACCGCGTCGACGTCGCGCACCAGCACGACGCCGTCGGGTCCGCCGGCCGTCGAATCCAGCTTCACCGCATAGCGGGCGTATCCCCGCACTTCACCCTCGACCTGGGCAAGGACGCACAGCCGCTCGCTCGCCCCCGCCCGTTGCGACGGCGGATCCACCAGCGGCGTCCGCGCCCACCCCGGCTGCCGCGCGAGCATCCCCGGCCGGGCGGCGACCACCCTCGCGTACACCGCCTCGCAGAGCTCCAGGCCCTCCTCCAGCCCGACGAAACGCAGCGTCACGTCGTCGACACCCGCCGGCGGCGTCAGTCGTACCCGCGTTGTGTCGATGTTCACGCCCAACTGCTTGCTCGTCACCCCGTAGCCGAACCGGCCGTAGATCTCCGGCTCGGACGCCGTCAGCACCGCAAGTGCCTCACCCCGCCCCCGTACGTCGTCGAGCTGCGCCCGCATCATGGACGTCAGCACCCCACGCCGCCGGTGCGTGGGCTGCACGCTCACGCAGGTCACACCGGCCGTCGGCACCAGTGCACCACCCGGCACCGACATCCGGAACGAGTAGGCCCCGGCGCTGCCGACGATCTCGTCACCGTCCCAGGCGGCGATGGAGCGGTCGACCTCGGCGACGGCCTTCAGCCGTGCCCGTTCCTCGGGTGGCGCGCTGCCGCCGAAGACCCGGTCCGTCCTGTCGAACCAGTCGTCCCACTGCCCATCCTCAAGTCCCCGCACCTCAAAGGTCATTCACCTGGCTTAGCAGCCGCCCGCCCGCCCGCGCGACTGTTTTTCCGCCTCCCTGAAGGGGCCGTGAATCGACGCATCGACGAATCGCTGGGTAGGGTCGCCGGGACATGGCACAGCGCGCCGCGGGGAACAGCCCGGTGGCCCGGTGGCGTAGGACGCTGCACCGGGCCCGCGTCGGCGTGCGCAAAACGGGCGTCGACTACTTCCGCGGCGAGGGCTCGGACTGGCTGGTGCTGTCCGTCCTGGTGCTCAGCGTGCCCGCCATCGCCTGGGCCACCGTGGCCAGCCCCGTCTGGTGCCCGCCCACCGCCCTCGTACTGCCGATCCTCATCGGTGGCCTGCTCCTGCGCCCCTCCAGCCTGCTGCTCCTGTACGGCGCCTCGGCCGCCGCCCTGGTAGTGGAATCGGCCGCTTTCCGCCCCTTCGCGAACGGGCTCGGCCCGGTCACCCCCGGCGTGGTCCTCGTGGTGAGCGCGGTCGCGTTCTCCGGGCTGCTGATCGCGCAGTTCCGCAGCCGGGTCGGCGTGCCCTGGCGCGGCGGCGGAACGATGCTCTTCGACCTGCGCGAACGCATCCGCGTACAGAGCAGGTTGCCCAAGCTGCCGCCCGGCTGGCACTCGGAGATGGCGCTGCGCCCGGCCGGCGGGCAGTCCTTCTCCGGCGACTTCGTGGTCGCCACCCGTACGTCCGGGGGCCGGGTCCTCGAGGCGGTACTCACCGACGTCTCCGGCAAGGGCATGGACGCCGGCTCACGCGCGCTGCTGCTGTCCGGGGCCTTCGGCGGCCTGCTGGGCTCGCTCGCGCCGCACGCCTTCCTCACGGCCGCCAACGGCTACCTGCTGCGGCAGAACTGGGAAGAGGGCTTCGCCACCTCCGTCCACCTCGTCCTGGACCTGGAGTCCGGCGACTACGAACTGCTCTCCGCCGGTCACCTGCCCGGCGTCCAGCTCAGTGCCGGCACCGGCCGCTGGGAGGAGAAGGCCGCCGAGGGCCCGCTGCTGGGGATCTACGACGGTGCCGAGTTCCACGGCGTGAAGGGCACTCTGCGCTCCGGCGACGTCCTGCTGCTCTTCACCGACGGCCTGGTGGAGGCCTCCGGCCGCGACATCGGCGAGGGCATCGACCGGCTCATCGGCGAGGCCGACCGCTACGTGGCGCAGGGCTTCCGCGGCGCGGCCTGGCAGCTCATCGAGGCCGTCGCGAAGAACGTCAACGACGACCGCGCGCTGCTCATCGTGTGCCGGGACTGACTGCCCGCCGCTCGCCCCTGGGGTCGGCCTTGAAGGCCCACTCCATCCTCGGCTCCATCGCGAACCGGAACACCCGCCGCACCGGCGACGTACACAGCGCCGTCACCAGCGTCGCCGCGATGACCGTCACCGCGACCTCGCCCATTGGACTGTGCAGCCACTGGTACGTGTCGAACCAGCCCTGGAAGTCCGCGATCTGCGGGACGTGGTCGTAGCTGTGCGGGGACAGGGTGTTCCTGCGTGGGGGCGGGAACATCTGAGGCACCATACCGAGCGAGCGCTTCCTTCGTAAATTCCTCTGGGGAATCTGGATATCAGGCCTGCTGCCCGGGCATGCACTCCCCACACCCATGTCCACTTGGGTGCTAAATGTCCATTAATATAACGGCTGAACGGGGCATATCACCCAGCCAGTCGAGACTGGGTGAAGCAACTACGTGTGTTCCGTGAGGGGTTGGGAAATACTCAATTTCGAACGCGCCACGCAATTACGGAACCGCCCCCGAGGGTGGCCGTGTCAGTGCTTGGTGGGACGATGGACGACGCTGAGGCGTTCTGACCGAGGATGCTGACCGAGGATGTGATCGGCTGTGGCCATCTCGCTGTCCGTAGTGCTGTTGTTGGCGATCATCCTGATCGTCCTGATAAGGGGCAAGACGCTCAAGGTCGGACCGGCCATCGTGGCCATCCTGTTCGGCTTCTTCCTGGCCTCCACAGGTATGGCGCCCTCGATTCAGAAGTTCCTCGACTCGCTGGCCGCCACCATCAACCAGATCAACCTCTGAGCGGCTCAGACGACTTACGCGGCCGCCGCGGCCTCGCGCCCGGCGGTCGCGTCAACGATGCGGCGCAGGGCGGCGGTACGCCCCTCGGGGCTCTCCGCCGTCAGCAGCGCCGCCAGTACCGCGATCCGGGCCTGGCCCGCGCGCAGCGTCCCGGCGAGCACCGCGCCCGCCTCGGCGAGGTCCACGGCCCCGCCGCCGGTGTACATCGCCGCGACCGGGCCGGCCGCGACGCGCGTGCTGAGGGCGACCAGTACGCCCGCGTCCACGGCTCGCCGGACCGCGTCCGCGAACTCGGGCGTCGCGTTGCCCGCGCCGGTGCCGATCAGCACGATGCCCCGCGCGCCGGCGCCCAGGGCGGCCTCGAAGAGCACCGGGTCAGCGTCGACGTGATGCATCACGACATCCACGCGCGGCGTGCGGGCGCCCGCGTCGGGCAGCGGCAGCGGCAGTGCCTCCGGGCGCGACCGCGGTCGCGCCCAGGCGATCTCGCCGAACTTGACCCGCCCCAGCGGCCGCCCCGACGGGTCGGCGAAGGCCTGCGCGTCCAGCGTGTGCGCCTTGAGGGTGCCCCGGGCCGCGTGCACAAAGCCGCCGAAGGTGATGACCACGCCGATGTCCCGGCCGGTCGCCGCCGTCAGCAGCGCGTCGTAGAGATTGCCCGCCGCGTCCCCGTCCACCGAGTCCAGTGGCAACTGCGCGCCCGTGAACACCACCGGCCTGCGGTCGTCGTGGTGCAGGTCCAGCAGGAAGGCCGACTCCTCCATGGTGTCCGTGCCGTGCGTGATCACCACGCCGTCGACCGACGGGTCCGCCAGTACCTCGTGGACCGTACGCAGTAGTTCGAGCTGGTGCCCCGTGGTCAGCTGCGAGCTGTTGACGGTGAACAGATCCCGGACGGTCACCTCCACGCCCTCCGGCAGCGCGCTCACCGCGAGCACCTCGCCGCCGGCGGCCTCCGCCGCGTAGCCGGTGCCCTGCCAGCGGCTGGCTATCGTCCCGCCGGTGCCGATCACGACGATGTGCTTCACGTTCCCCTCGCTCCCCGAGTGCAGTCGCAGCAATCCATCGCAAGGATATGCGGAAATTGAAGAAAGGTGCTGCTAATCAGGGCGCGTAGACCTGGAATACCTGATAGAAACTGTCTCTATGGACGCGATCGACAGAAGAATCTTGCGTGAACTCCAGGCCGATGGTCGGCTCACCAACCAGGAACTGGCCGCCCGCGTCGGCCTCACCCCATCCCCCTGTCTGCGCCGCGTACGCCAGTTGGAGGACGACGGCGTCATCCGCGGCTACCGCGCCGTCGTCGACCCCGCTGCCCTCGGCCGCGGCTTCGAGGTCTTCGCCTCCGTCGAGGTCCACCGCGACCGCGACTCCGTCGCCGCCTTCGAGTCCGAGGTCCAGGCCGTCCCCGACATCGTCGAGGCCTACCGCCTGTACGGAGCCCCCGGCTCCCTGCTGCGCATCGCCGTCGCCGACAGTGACGCGTACGAGCGCTTCTGGACCGACAAGCTCATCGCCATGCCTGGCGTCAGCGACGTCAACTCCCAGATGATCATGAAGCGCATCAAGTCCCCTCAGGGCGTCCCCGTCGACTGACCGCCCGTACGTTGCAATCGCTTCTACACGACTGACGAACGCGCGGTCCTCGAACTCGCGCTTCATGCTCTACCTCCGCGGCCGGCTCGCGAACTTCGGTCCATGGTGGAGCCGCTCGACGCGCTCTACGCGGCGCGGACTTGGCCTGACCTCTTCGCCACCCGGGATGATGGTTGGTGAGCCCGTCGGTGCTGGGGCTGACCTCCGCACTTGGGCCTGGCCGAGCGGCCTCTTCGTCCCGAAGCAAGCTGGGTGCCCTCACGGCGTGCGGTCTCACCGGGGTTGAGCTGCGCGAACAGTCCACCAACGTCCGTGGACGTACGCCGAAGTACGGGGCCGTTGTAGCGCAGATGGACACTCAGTCTGCGAAGTGCTGAGTGCGAGGCGCGGCGCTGCGCGGTGGGTTCGACTTCCCCTTGAGTGCCTTCGGCTTCCTCGGCTACCCGGCGAGTGCGACCGAGGCACACACAGCGGCGAACCCGGCGATTACGCGCCACTTCCGCCACCCCGGCCCCGACGCCCGGCGAGTCAGCTCCCACATCGCGATGCGGCTGCCGCCCAAGCCTAGCGTGCCCCGGGCCAAGAAGGTGGCTGTTCCCATCGTGCCCACTCCGGCTGGCTCCAGATCGGGAGGAACCTACACCTGACGCCCCGGCGGCACCATTTTGGAAGATCAACAAGCGGGGTGTGGGGGGCCGCGAGCTCGGCAAGATCGTGTGGTGCTGGCGGTCGTGGGGGTCGGGTCACCCGTTCGGGCGTGACGCGGCCGCGCCGGATGGCGGTTCCGCCCGGAGTGATATTTCGTTGCATCAAGTGCTTTTGGGACAGTAGGTCCTCAAAGGCGCGTACCCGGGGGAAGCGTAAGCGTATTCAACCCCTGACAGGCGCATCAGGCGCCTGCCGTGAAAGGAGAACCCAATGCGGGTTTCCCGTCTTGCCGCCTCGCTGGGCGTCGCGACCGCCGTCCTGCTGGGCGGCGCCAGCGGCGCCAGCGCCACCACCATAGCGGCGCCCTCGCCGGCAACTCAGGCCACGTACAACAGTGGTGACGGCTTCGGTGACGGCTTCGGTGGCTTCGGGCGTGATGGCTTCGGGCGTGACGGCTTCGGTGGCTTCGGGCGTGACGGCTTCGGTGGCTTCGGGCGTGACGGATTCGGGCGCTTCGAACTCTATGACTACAGCCGCGAATTCCACGACTTCCGCGACTCCCGTGACTTCCGTGACTCCCGCCACCACGACGGTCGTGACTTCCGCCACCACGACGGTCGTGACTTCCGCCACCACGACGGTCATGACTTTGATCACAAGCGCAGGTAGTAACACCGCCGCTGACCGACCCGGGGTGCCCTTCCCTTCTGGGGGGAGGGCACCCCGGGGTGCGTCATGCTCCGACTCGGTGGCTCCAACACAGGAGCCGCGACTACAGCGTCAGGAAGACAGTGGAACCTCTACCAGGTGACCGTGCCCGAGACGGGCATCCCGGAGGGCCTGCCCCCGGTTATGCCGGTGTCCGTGATCGGACTCAAGGCCCGCGACTGGGAGAACACGTTCGATGTCCTGCGACGACCGGGCAACCGCCGACGTCTTCCGCCGGTCGCTGGCCGACGCCGCCACCCAGCACCTGCCGACCTGGGCCGGGAAGCTGACGCCGCACGTGCTGCGGCACTTCTGTGCCTCCCAGCTCTACCTCGCCGGCATGAGCCTGTTCGCCATCCAGGAACTCCTCGGACATACCTGGACCGGCACCACGGCCTGGTACATCCACGTCCACGGCACCCACGTCGAAGACGCCTGGGTCACCGGGCAGCAGCGCGCCACCGACCGATGGAAGGGACTGGCCCAGTGAAGTGGAACCTTCGTCTGGCGGCCGCCAACCGTGGCATCTGGAAGGCCAGTGAACTCCAGCGGATGCTCGCCGAACGCGGTGTCGTGATCAGCGCAGGGAAGATGTCGGGCCTGTGGTCGGGCCAGCCGAACACCGTCAAGCTCGACGAGCTGGACGTCATCTGTGTCGTGCTCGGCTGCGGCGTCGGGGAACTGCTCCTGCCCGAGACGGAGAAGGCGCCGGAGCCGACGCCGGCAGCCGACTCGCAGACCGCCGCCGTGGGGCAGCCGCGGGCCGTCGCCCCGCGCCCCTGCACCGGCAGGTCTCTGCCGCCGCGATGACCTGCGTGCACTTCGGGCCGAAGACCCCGAACCGGCATGTGCTCATCAACGCGAAGACCGCCCTGGGGACCGGGCCCGTCAGCGCCGAATACCTCAAGCGACACCTGCTGCACCAGGGCGTCTACCTCGAACGCATCCGCGGCGACCGGGTACTGCACGAAGCCCTGACGATCGGCGCCGACCCGCTGCACCTCGCCCTGGTCTTCAACCTGTCCCACACCACGGCGAGCCGCTACGCGACCATCGCCCAGAGCTTGCTGGACGACCAGATCGAGCGAGCCGTCGGGAACGAATGAGTATCCTGCCAATCAGGAGCTCCCACGGCCTGCTTTTCATCACTGTCCGTAGATCATCAGCGGGCGTGGCTTCGGGGGCGGTCAGTTCCGGTGAAAGTCCCTCAGTCACGCTGAACCCACGGCGGACGCGCCTGTAAGAACGGTGTCACCAGCCGCAAACGGTGATGGGGCATTACTTGGGCAGGGTGGCAATTCGGTCGATAGCTCCGCCGGCTTCCCCTCCTCAACCCCCAGCTCCCATCCCGTCTGCCTTCGGCCCACACACCGTGGAGCGGGCGTGGTTCCTGGCGTCCAGGTGGAGCGCGCCACTGTACGAACGACCTGGACGCCAGGGGCCGGGTCTGCTCGGCTCTGCCTGGGCTGAAGGTGGACGGGATGGGAGCGTCCAGCGCCACGCTGCCGCGGCGGATGATCCAGAACCGGTCGGCGCTGCCGCCCTCTTCGAACAGGCGCGTTCCGCCTGGGAAGACAGCGGCTTGGGCAAGTTCCAGCAGCCGCTCACGGTGGGCATCGGTCAGGCCGGTGAGTACTCCGGACGAAACACTCATCACTGCTCCATCGCGTTCCGATGACGGCACCACGACGGCACTGGTCCCCCGGAGGGTTAGTCCGGGGGACCAGGCTCATGCCGTCGAGCGTCTACTCACAGCCAGAACGACGTCTGTCGAAGCGACATCGGCGCGCGCCACTTCGGCGGGCAGTCCGAGTCCGACGTGTGGTCGCCATGGTGGTGCTGCTTGTGGTCGCCATGGTGGTCCGGCTTGTAGCCGCCCGGGTGACCGGGGTAGTCGGGGCAGTCGGGGTTGTTGGGGTAGCCGGGGTTGTTGGGGTAGCCGGGGTAGCCGGGGTAGCCGGGGTAGCCGGGGTAGCCGGGGTTGTTGGGGTAGTCGGGGTAGTCGGGGTAGTCAGGGTTGTTGGGGTAGCCGGGGTAGCCGGGGTAGCCGGGAGCGCCCGGTCCCGGAGGCCCAGCGGGTCCGGCAGGCCCGCCCAGTCCCGGAGGCCCAGCGGGTCCGGCAGGCCCGCCCAGTCCCGGAGGCCCAGCGGGTCCGGCAGGCCCGCCCTTGCCGGGGGCGCCGGGGGCGCCGTTCAGGCCGGGGGCGCCGTTCAGGCCGTCCTTGCCGGGGGCGCCGGGGGCGCCGTTCAGGCC
>NZ_RJVR01000376.1 GCF_003999195.1 Streptomyces soli | reverse complement strand
CCGACTCCACCTCGCCGCCCCCGGCACCTAACCAGACACCAGCCCAGCACCCCCTCCGACGTCAACCCCCGAAGGACTTACGGCGCCGACCACTTAGCTCCTCGTGAGTCACTCGCTGCCCGAACAGTAGCCCTCGGCGTCCCGGCGCGAAAGGCGATTGAGGCCCGGGGCAGACGGCCGGTACCCAGTCCGGCATGCCCCCGCACCTCCGGCCCGGCGGAACGTTACATAGCCCCGGATCAAGACATCCCCTCACCGTGATAGCGACGGATCGTGGCGCACAGATCGAATACAAAACCACTACGCCGTACGCGCCAGAGGACTCTCAGGGCAGGGCCCGCGGCCGTGTCGCGCCCTCGGCTGGGAACACCCGCCAGTGCGTGGTGATTTCGCAACGGAAGCCCTCATGGTTGGTGCGGCCGGCGTGCTGGAGACACCACAGCTGCGGGGCGTCCGGGTCATCCGCGCTCGGCGACTGCTCCTCACACGTCATGCACGCGGCCCAGAAGATCGGATGAGGCGACTGGGGCTCGGGGCGCAGTGTCAGCTGCACGTACCGGAGAAGCTTCCTCACGGTGTGTGCCTGGGTCCGAGGGCTGCGTCGGCGGCGGCCTGGAGGACTGCGTGCAGGTGCTCGCCGTCGGTCAGGCAGCGGGTTTGTGTCGGGGGGACGCGCCAGTGTGGGCCCGGTGCGCTGCGGGCCCGGAACGGCGAGGTAGGTTGCTGCGCCCTGGACGCGTACGCCGGAGTTCGGCGGCATCTGCCAGTGCGCGGCCTGGCCGGGTTGGATGAGGAAGTACAGCAGGGCGCCGCCGGGGTCTTCGATGACGGCGCCGCACGCGGGGCCGAGGGCGGTCAGGGCGGGTTCGCCGAGGGAGCGCGGCACGCGGACGGCGTCCCACCACTGGCCTGCCGGGCGCATGGCCACCAGGCGGCCGGTGGGGAGCCAGTCCAGGCAGTGAGCGGGAGGTCGGGTCACCTTGGCAGGATCGTGTGACACACGGTGTCGGCTCGATAACCGACCGGTAATCTCACGGTGGAATGACTTTCCATCCCGCTGTGGACACGGGGGCGTTGATGGCGACCGCGCTGGTACCGACCGACATGCCCGACTGGGCATGGCAGCGCGCCGAGGTCCGCCAGGCCCTGCGCGCCCACGACATCGGCGCTGTCTTCCGCTACGTGCAGCAATACGCCGGCGCCAGCCAGGCGAAGATCGGGGCCGCCGTCGACCTGACGCAGGCCCGGGCCAACGAGGTCATCAACGGCCGCCGCGAGGTGTCCCGCCTCGACATGTACGAGCGGACCGCCAACGGCCTGGGCATGCCCGATGACGCCCGGCACCTGCTCGGGCCGGCCGCCCGCCGCGACGTACGCCGCGGAGGGCAGGCCTTCGCCCTGGCGGCATTCCCCGAGGTCGTCCGCGTCTACGCCTCGCAGGCTTCGGCCGCCGAAGAGATCCGACGGCAGGCCCGCGCTGTCGCAGAGCTGGAGGTACTGGCGGTGCGGGGCCTGGGCTTGATCGGGCTCAACGACTCGCTGCTGCGGGGATCTGTGGCCCGCCAGGAGGGCCGGCCGCCGAAGGTCCGTGTGCTGCTGCTCGACCCGGCATCGCCCGCGCTGGCGCGGCGCGCGGCCGAGATCGGCGAGTCCCCCGAGTCCCTGGCCGGCGGGGTGCGCCTGGCCGAGGCCCGGCTGCGGGAGCTGGCCGCGCTCTGCGACCTGAGCGTGTACCGGTACCGGAGTCTGCCCACCTGGCGTGTGATCCGAATGGACACCACCGTGTACGTGTCCGCGTTCGATGCCGGGTGGGAGGGGCACGCGTCGGCGACGTACAAGGTGATGGAGACGCCGCACGGCCCCCTCTACCGCGGGTTCCGGCGGATGTTCGAGGCCCTGCTCGGCGACGCCGAGCAGACGATCTGACAGGCGCGGACTCGGCTACGTGGTGACGATCGCCTTCAAGAAACAGTGCCGCAGCTACAACTTCACGGCGGCCGGCCGCCAGATGCTGGCCACACTGGTGCGCGTCCCGGGGATCGACGGCCACTTCCTCGAGGTCGAGACGATCACCGATGAGGACCAGGTGCACGCCGCCCTCGACGACGTACGCGCAGTCCTGGCCGAACTCGGCCTCGACGAAGGCGATCTGACGACCGAGCTCTACACGGACGCCGTGGCGGCCAGGCGGGCGTGAAGCGGCCCCGGAGCGGTCGACGCCTGGGGCCGGCAGTGCCGCAAGGACATGGCGGTGTCCGAGCATCGCCGGGCCGTTCCTTCCCCTCCGTGACAGAACGTAGCGGCCACGAGAGGGTGCGCACCGAGACTGCGACCCCATCGCACCGGTGCCGGCCGACGCCGAAGAGACGCGGACAGGCCGTTGCGCAGGACGCCCGGCGGGCCGGGAGGCGTCGCAGGCGTTGCGCAATCCCCGGGTCGAGGCTGCGCAGCCGGGCTGCGCAGCCGGGTTGCACAGCCGGGTTGCGAGGACCGACGGCCGCACTATTGCGCAGCGCTCGGCTGGTCCCGCTCGGCAAGGGACCGGCGACCGGGAGACGGCCGCCGGATGCCGCCATGCGGGCCGGTGAGTGGGATCGGTTGGAGCCGGCGGGGCGGTGAGCTGCCGTGGTGAGTTGGGCCGACCAGCGTGGTGAGTTTTCCGGCGGCCGGCTGGAGTTTGGTGAGTTTTGCCATTGGCCGTGGTGAGTTTTGGTTCACAGGCGTGGTGAGTGGATCCGGGGCCGTGGTGAGTTCGGATTTTCTCGGGTCCCGGCCCGGCCTGCGCCCTCTCCCGCTCCCTGACCCGGGCTGGGCAAAAGGGCCTGTGACCTGGGGTGGTGAGTGGCAGCAGCAACTCACCACGGGAGGCGAAAACTCACCATGAGCGCCGTTGCCGAACCGTGATCTCCAAGGGGTCCTGGTGGTGAGCGAATCGGTGAGTAGTGCCGGGCTTCATAGGGGCAACACCCCGACCGCCCCTGTCCCAGGAGCCCTTGTATGCCCACCCAGACCCCACGAAGGCCAGCCCCCGCGGTTGCCTCCACCCCCCGCCCGCTCCATACTCCGAGCGCGTCCCTCGCCACCCTGAAGGCCGCGCACCGACGGGTCTCCCTGGCCCGGATCGGGGTGTGGGCGGCGCTGGCCGCCGGCCCGGTGGCCCTGGCCGTCGTGTGCGCAATGCCCCCCACCGTCGCGGCCACTGCGCAACCCACCACCACCGCACCCACCGCATTGCGCAACCCAGAGCCGACCGGGGTGGCGACCCTAACGCGTAAATAAGTCCAGCTCAGG
>NZ_RJVR01000263.1 GCF_003999195.1 Streptomyces soli | reverse complement strand
CCGCCGCCCTGCACCGGACGGCGCTGCTGGGGACGGCGCCGGGCGCGGTGGTGGCCGCCGGGGAGCCGGGCAGCGGCCAGTTCGCGCTGCTGGCCGACCGGCCCCTCGTCGGCGGCCGGCCGGCAGCGTACGTGTGCCGTCACTTCGTGTGCGCCGCGCCGGCCACCGACGTGGAGGTCCTGGCGGAGCAGCTGGGTCAGGCCTGACGGCGCCGGTAGAGGACCCGGTCGACGATCACGAACCGCAGGGCGAAGACCACGATGAGGCTGAGCGCGGTGGCCGGCACCGGCGGGATGCCGGCGGCGGTGACGAGGAGCGCGAGCAGCGGGATACGGACGACGAGGTCGGCGTTGCCCAGGGCGCCGAAGCTGAGCATGCGCAGGGAGCGGCGGTGCTGCCTGCGGTGGTCGCGGTAGACCAGCGAGTCGATGATCAGGAAGTTCCAGAGCAGCCCCGCCTGGTTGGCGATGATCTCGGCCGGTACGTAGTGCATGCCCGTGCCGTGGATGAGCAGCCACAGGACGGCCAGGTTGGGCAGGAAGCCGGAGGCGCCCACCAGGCCGAAGGCGATCATCCGGGCGCGGGACTCGGCGGTGCGCAGCAGGGCGAGGTGGCGCAGGAAGCGCAGGCCCTCCTTGAGGGTGGACTTGGACTCGCCGGCGAAGCGTTCGCCGAATTCGTACGGCAGTTCCGCGACCCCGCGCGGTCGGCAGCGCACCGCCAGCTCCAGCAGGATCTTGTAGCCCAGGGGGCGCAGCCCCTCACCGCTCAGGCCGCGTTCGACGGCCTCGCGGCGGATGGCGAAGAAACCGCTCATGGGGTCGGAGACGGCGTGCAGGGCGCGCGGGAAGACGGCCTTGGCCACCAGCGTCGACGCCCCGGACACCAGCATCCGGTAGCCGCCGGCGAGGCCTTGGCGGCTGCCGCCGTCGGCGTAGCGGCTGGCGACGACCAGTTCGGCGCCGGTCCGCTCACCGGCCGCGATCAACTCCGGTATCAGGCCCGGCGGATGCTGCAGGTCGGCGTCCATGACGACGATCCAGGTCGCGGTGGTGCGGGTGATGCCCTCCACGACCGCGCCGCCGAGGCCTCCGTGGGGTTCGGGTCTGTGGTGGACGGCGACGGGGATCGGGCAGCGTAGGGCCGCGTCGCGTACGACCTCGGGGGTGTTGTCGGTGGAGTCGTCCACGAAGAGCACGTCCACGGCTCCGGCGCCCGGCGCGTCAGGCGGCAGCGCGGCGCAGATCCGGGAGAGCAACTCGTCGATGTTCGCGGCCTCGTTGAAGGTCGGCACGACCAGCGAGATCGCCGGTGGTGCGGTCACGACGGCAGGGGTGGGGACGGGCAGCGGCGAGCTGGTGGTCACAGTGCCTCCTGAGGGTCGGGCCTGACTGCGGCGGGTGTGCGGCTCGGCTCGTGCTCCAGGTGGTACGCCGGCTGGTGTTCCGGCTGGTGTTCCAGGTGGGCGCCGACGTGCGAGGTCAGCTCCCAGTCCTTGCGTCCCGTGTACTCGCGCCAGACCGCCCGCACGGCTGCCGCGGCCAGGATCAGTCCGTAGACCGGGGTGCCGATGAGCAGCTTGGCGTAGTGCAGCGGTGTGATCCGGAAGCCGTACTCGCGGCCGAAGTCGTGCAGGGCGACGCACTCGAAGACCGTCATCGCGGCCATCGGCAGTACCGGCAGCCAGGCGAACAGCGAGATCGGCAGCGGGATCCCGCCGAGCAGCGCCACCAGCACGCCGAACGGGACCATGACGCCGGTGAACGCCTGGACGAAGGGCGTGGTGAGGGTCCAGCGGGCCAGGACGCGCTGCCGCACGGGCAGCCGTCGCCACTCGCCCTTGCGCAGCACCTGCAGGAAGCCCTGGTTCCAGCGGGTGCGCTGCTTGTAGAGGCCACGCAGGGAGTCCGGGGTCTCCTCGCGGGTGACCAGTGCCGCGTGGTAGGCGACCACGACCTTGGCGCCGCGGCTGGACAGGCGTACGCCGAGGTCGCAGTCCTCGGCGAGGCAGTCGCCGTCCCAGCCGCCGGTGACGCGCAGCAACTCGGCGCGTACGAAGACGGTGTTGCCGCCGAGCGGGATGAAGCCCTTGCGGGCGTGCAGGTGGAGCCGGCTGCGGAACCAGAAGAAGTACTCCAGGCAGTTGCGCAGGCTGTACCAGTTGCTGTCGTAGTTGACGAGCTGGACGCCGCCCTGGACGACGTCGGCGGAGGCGCCGCGGAAGGCGTGGTCGACGTGGGTGAGCAGCTCGCGGTGGACGATGTCCTCCGCGTCGAAGACCCCGATGATCTCGCCCCGGCAGTGCGGTAGTGCTGTGTTGAGGGCCCGGGGTTTGTTCTTGGCCTCGTGGTGGTCGGTGACGACCTTGACCCGGTCCGGGTGGTGCTCGGCGAGGCCGTGGGCGATGGCGGCGGTGCCCGGGTCGTCATGGCCGACGACGACCACCACTTCGAAGTCCGGATGGTCGATGAGCAGCATCCGCTCGATGGTGTGCGCCAGGACCTGCTCCTCGTGGCGGGCCGGGACCAGTAACGAGAAGGACAGCCGGTGTGCTCCGTCAGGTTCGGCGAAGGCGGTGGCGTCCAGGGTCTCCGGGGTGCGCCAGGCGTGCATCATCCACCAGAGCGTGACGCCGGCCGCCGCCATGAGCAGCAGCGAATCCAGTAAAAGGGCAGCGGAAATCCACATCGTTCCCCCCAGTTCATATTCCGATATTTCCCCGGGCCGGAAGCTAGCAGTCGGTTTTCCTTGGCGTCAACATGCCCCTTGGCTATGTCGCCGCCTTCAAGATCGCGGATTTTGAAGATTCACGAAAGCGGAATAAATCGTTTACGTGGAGGCAATGTGGAGACTGTGAACTTCCCGTGGACGCTCGTTCAGTTTTTCCGTCCTCTGGGGGTATGGGGGCGGGTTGGGGTGGGTTTTTAGGGGGGTATGTCCCATGGGCAGCTCGGTAATCTCCACGGAACTTCTGGTTAAGCCTTCGCTAACTCCGGATAGTGGGAAGCAGCCTGGTGGCACTGGAGTGGCTGATTCCAGAAAATTCCGATGGCCGAATTTCGCGTTTCCGGCGCTAGCACTGTCGCTGATCGTTTCCTTACGGGCCTGGAATATCGGCCGCAGTCCCTTCCCGAATGACGACGAGGGAACATATCTCGCGCAGGCGTGGGCGGTCGGGCACGGGGTGGGGCTGGCCCACTACACGTACTGGTACGACCACCCGCCGTTCGGCTGGATCCAGCTCAGCTGGCTGGCCTGGCTCCCGGCCTGGCTGGCCCCGGACCTGCCCACCTTCGTCCAGGGCCGGATCGCGATGCTGCCGGTCGCCGCGGCCGGCGCGCTGCTCGTCCACCTCGTCGCCCGGCGCGTCGGTCTCGGCCGGCCCGCCGCCCTCGGCGCGATGCTGCTCTACGGGCTGTCGCCGCTGGCGGTCACCCTGAACCGCCAGATCTACCTCGACAACTTCGCCGTGGTGTGGGCGCTGGCCGCCTTCGCGCTGGCGCTGTCACCGCGCCGGCATCTGTGGCACCACGTGGCGTCCGGGGCCTGCCTGGCGGCGGCGGTGCTGTCCAAGGAGACCATCGTGGTCGTCCTGCCGGCCCTGCTGTACGCGCTCTGGCACGGCAGCCACCCGCGCACCCGCACCTTCTCCTTCGCCGGCTTCGCCTCGGGGCTCGCCCTGACGGGCATGTTCTATCCGCTCTACGCCGTCCTCAAGGGCGAGTTGTTCCCCGGCGCCGGCCACGTCTCGCTGATCGGCTCGCTGGGCTTCCAGCTCGGCAGCCGGGCCGGCACCGGCTCGATGTTCCAGCCCGGCACCGAGGCCCACGCCCTGCTCAACGAGTGGCTGGCCGCCGACCCCGTGCTCATCCTCGGCGGCAGCGCCGCCGTGCTGGCGGCCCTGACCGTGCGCCGGCTGCGTCCCATCGCGTTCGCCGCCCTGATCCTGGTCGCCGTCGCCGCGCGGCCCGGCGGCTACCTGCCGAAGATGTACGTCATCCAGCTGCTGCCCTTCCTCGCCATCGCCCTCGCCGGGATCGCCCAGGCCGCCGTCCGCGCCCTGCCCGGCGGCCGCGTCCCGCGCATCGCGGCGGTGGTCACCGTCCTCGCCACCGCGGCCGCCCTGCTCGGCCCGGTCTGGTACCAGGGGGACCGCGACGCCGTACGCACCAACGACACCACCGTCTACTACGACGCGGCCCGCTGGCTGCGCGACGGCCACATAGCCGACCCCGCGCACACCCGCATCGTCACCGACGGCGTGCTGTGGCTGGACGCCGTCGACGCCGGCTTCACACCGGGGACCGGGGTCATCTGGCACTACAAGCTCGACCAGGACCCGGCCATCGAGAAGACCCTTCCGCACGGCTGGCGCGATATCGACTACGTCGTCTCCACCCCGGCCCTGCGCGGCGAGCGCAAGAACCTGCCGACCGTAGAGGCCCTGCTGGACCACTCCAAGCCCGTGGCCACCTTCGGCGAGGGCAACGGCCGGATCGACATCCTGCGGACCGACAACACCAAGGCGGTGCGCTGACATGACCCGCAGCCGTAGCGAAGGCCACAGACGACGCCTGCGCCTGGTCGTCGCCACCGTACTGTTCTCGCTGCTCACCGTCGGACTCGCGCTCAGCCCCGAGGCGCCGGTCGCGCACGCCGCCGTCAACCTCGTGACCAACCCCGGCCTGGAGACCGTCGACCCCGCCACCGGCTTCCCCAGCTGCTTCGAGAAGTCCGGCTACGGCGACAACGACTCCACCTTCACCGTGACCGGGGCCTCCGGCGCCCACGGTGGCGCCCACGCCGTCGAGATCGGCATCACCCGGCTCACCTCCGGCGACCGTAAGACGATGATGCTGGAGAACGGCTGCGCACCGGCAGTCGCCCCGGACCACCAGTACGACCTGTCGCTCTGGTACCGGACGACCTCCGCGAACAGCGTGATCACCTTGTTCCGGCACGACACCACCGACGGCTGGGTCTTCTGGACCGACCTCAACACCCTCGCGGTGACCAGCACTTACCAGCGCGCCGAGGTCCGCACCCCCGCCGTCCCGGCCGGCACCGACCGGATCACCTGGGGCGCCACCCTCTACGGCACCGGCACCCTCGCCACCGACGACTACTCGATGGTCGACGCCACCGTGCCCGACCCGGGGCCCGACCCCTGCACCACCGACCCCAACGGACCGGCCTGCGTCGGCAAGTGGCAGGTCGTCGAGATGCCCTCGCCGGTCCGCGCCATCCACTCCGTCCTGCTGCGCAACGGCAAGGTGCTGATGATCGCGGGATCGGGCAACGACCGCGACGCCTTCGCCGCCGGCACCTTCAAGACCACCGTCTTCGACCCGGTGAACTACACCTACACCGACGTGCCCACCCCCGCCGACTTCTTCTGCGCGGGACATGTGCAACTCCAGGACGGCAGAGTCCTGGTGCTGGGCGGCAACAAGGACTACGCCTCGGCCGACGGCACCGTCGGTTACAAGGGACTGAAGACCAGTTACGTCTTCGACCCGGAGACCATGACCTACACCCGCACCAACGACATGATCGCCGGTCACTGGTACCCCTCCGCCACCGAGATGGGCAACGGCGACGTGGTCGCCCTCGGCGGCCTCGACGAGAACGCCGCCGGCACCGTCATCAACGAGCGCTTCGACTACGCCTCCGGCACCTGGAAGGGCTGCTGCGACAAGCAGACCTGGAGCTTCTGGGGCCTGTACCCGGCCGCGATCCTGCTCCAGGACGGCCGCCTCTTCTACTCCGGCAGCCATGTCTTCGGTGTCGGCCTGTCCGGCACCGGCGCGTCGGTCTACAACTACGACACCGGCACCATCACCGACGTACCCGGCCTTCGCAAGAAGGACGAACGCGACCAGTCGATGTCCGTACTCCTGCCACCCGCCCAGTCCCAGAAGGTGCTGACCATCGGCGGCGGCAACCACACCGTCGCGCCCGACGCGCACCGCCTCACCGACCTGATCGACCTCACCGCCGCCTCGCCCTCGTACGTGGCCGGGCCCGATCTCCCGCAGGGCACCTACGCCGACGGCACCGCCCAGACCGGCGCCGAGGGCAAGGTCTACGTCTCCGCGGTGATCCTGCCCGACGGCAAGGTGCTGGAGACCGGCGGCGCCCTGCACACCTACCGCGAGGACCCGGTCTTCGAGGCCTCGACGTACGACCCTGTGAGCAATACCTTCCACGCCGGCCTGGCCACCGACCCGGTGCCGCGCACCTACCACTCCTCGGCGCTGCTGCTGCCCGACGGCCGGGTGCTCACCGTCGGCAACAATCCCGGCGACGGCTCCTTCGACCGCCGCATCTCCATCTACTCGCCGCCGTACCTCTTCCGTGGCGACCGGCCCCAGATCACCTCGGTGGCCTCGACCCAGTGGTCGTACGGCTCGACTCAGCGCATCACCGTGGACCGTACGGTCACCAAGGCCTCGCTGATCCGTCCGGCGGCCGTCACCCACTCCTCCGACCCCAACCAGCGCTACGTCGACCTGCCGATGACCGTCGACGGCAACACCGTCGACCTGGGCCTCACCAGCAATCCCAACATCGCCCCGCCGGGCTGGTACATGCTCCAGGTCGTCGACGCCGCCGGAGTCCCGTCGACCTCCACCTGGGTCCAGATCGGCGGAGCCCCGACCGCCGCCGCACACGTCCAGCCCTTCGCCGACGACCTCGCCACGGCGAAGCCCGCCAAGAAGAAACCGGCCAAGACCAAGGGCGTCAAGGTCCCCGCGGGCTACGACGGCTGTGACCACGTCTACGGCAAGATCAGCCAGTGCGTGCCCTGGACCTTCCCGGCCATGGCGAAGGCCGAGCGCTGCGACTGGCTCGCCGGGCACAAACTCGCCGCCCTGAAGGTCAATGGCCGCGACCGGCTCGGGCTCGACACCAACAAGGACGGCACGGCCTGCGGGCGTGGCGACGTGGGGGTGAACTAGCCGGCCGGCCGGTCGGAGAAGTTAGCGGAGAGCAGCCCCGGAGTGCGGTCCAGGAGGTCGGCGAGGTCCTGGTGGGGCTGCTCGGCGACCCAGGTGATGATGGCCTCGCTCCAGGCGGCGAGGAGGGCGGCCACGACGATCCGGATCTCGAGGTCGTCGGCCGCCCTTCCGTCCCGCTCGGCGAGTGCCTGGCTCATCACTCCGCAGGCCACGGCCACGTTCTCGCCCATCCGGGCGCGGATGGCCGGGACGTCACGGGCCAGCCGCATCCGCTGGATCATGCGAAAGCCCCGCCCCCGGACTTCCGGGAGCGGGGCTCAGCGTGGCGGCTCGGGACTTACGAGTGCGTGTACGCCACCAGTGAGATGCCCACGTAGTGCACTACGAAGGCCGCCAGTGTGAGGGAGTGGAACACCTCATGGAAGCCGAACCACTGCGGCGACGGGTTCGGCCGCTTGGTGCCGTAGATCACCGCACCCGCGCTGTAGAGCAGGCCGCCGACGACGATCAGGACCATGACGGCGATGCCGCCCGTGCGCATGAAGTCGGGCAGGAAGAAGACCGCCGCCCAGCCGAGCGCGATGTAGCAGGGGGTGTAGAGCCAGCGCGGTGCGCCGACCCAGAAGACCCGGAACGCAATCCCGGCCAGGGCTCCGATCCAGACCATCCACAGCAGTATGTCCTGCTGGCCGCCGTCGAGCAGAAG
This sequence comes from Streptomyces soli, assembly GCF_003999195.1. Lineage (GTDB taxonomy): Bacteria > Actinomycetota > Actinomycetes > Streptomycetales > Streptomycetaceae > Actinacidiphila > Actinacidiphila soli. Next base: position 51,454 of record NZ_RJVR01000263.1, on the reverse strand, counting down.
GATCGTGAGCGGTGTATACGTTCCGGCAATAATCAGGAAAATATTTGCGTGGTCCAGGCGGCGCAGCACCGCCTCGCCGCGTGGGCCCCAGTTCCCGCGGTGGTACAGGGCGCTGACCCCGAAAAGCGCGCATGCTGTGACAGTGAAGACCGCGCAGGCGATCCGGCCTCTGGTGCTCTCGGCGAAGGCTGTCAGCGTGACGCCGGCAATGAGGACCGCCGGGAACATTCCGGCATGCAGCCACCCTCTGAGCTTGGGCTTTATGGGGTGGGGCAAGGCGAGCTCTGCTACGTCAGGGGTCACAGCGGAAGTCTGGTCGACCTTCGTCATGGGGTCAATGCTAGCTACTCCACCGTAGGTTACGGCTCCGTAGGTTCCAGTGTTACGAGTGGCGATGCTCACGCATCGTGCCCTGGACAGATCTCGTTTCCTATCCTGATACTCATATGAGTGCGGACGGCACCGGATGAGCATCCCACGAAGCGGCATCCGGGTCGCAGCCCCCAAGGGGCCGACAACAGCAGCTCAACACCCTCAAACAACACACGCCAGGTGAGTGCACACCAGGCGGATCGGAGCGATCGTGGCGCGCGTCAAAGCGGCTCCCACCAATCACAAGAAGCTGGTCGCATGGGTCGGCGAGATAGCCGAGCTGACCCAGCCTGACGAGATCGTGTGGTGCGACGGCTCGGAGGACGAGTACCAGCGCCTCGCCGCTGAACTCGTTGAAAAGGGCACGTTCAAGAAGCTCGATCCGATCAAGCGTCCCAACTCGTACTACGCCGCCTCCGACCCGACGGACGTCGCTCGCGTCGAGGACCGTACGTTCATCTGCTCCGAGAAGGAGGAGGATGCGGGCCCGACCAACCACTGGAAGCACCCCGACGAGATGCGCGACGTCTTCGCCGGCGAGAAGGGCCTGTTCCACGGCTCCATGCGCGGGCGCACGATGTACGTCGTCCCCTTCTGCATGGGCCCGCTGGGCTCGGAGCTCTCCGCCATCGGTGTCGAGATCACCGACTCCGCGTACGTCGCCACCGCCATGCGCACCATGACCCGCATGGGCCAAGAGGTGCTGGACCAGCTCGGCGAGGACGGCTTCTTCGTCAGGGCCGTGCACAGCGTCGGCGCCCCGCTCGCCGAGGGCGAGGCCGACGTGCCGTGGCCCTGCAACTCCACCAAGTACATCTCGCACTTCCCCGAGGCCCGCGAGATCTGGTCGTACGGCTCCGGCTACGGCGGCAACGCCCTGCTCGGCAAGAAGTGCTACGCGCTGCGCATCGCCTCGGTGATGGCGCGCGACGAGGGCTGGCTCGCCGAGCACATGCTCATCCTCAAGCTCACTCCGCCGCGCGGCGACGCCAAGTACGTTGCCGCCGCCTTCCCGAGCGCGTGCGGCAAGACCAACCTCGCCATGCTGGAGCCCACCATCTCCGGCTGGACCGTGGAAACCATCGGCGACGACATCGCCTGGATGCGCTTCGGCGAGGACGGCCGCCTCTACGCGATCAACCCCGAGGCCGGCTTCTTCGGCGTCGCGCCGGGCACCGGCGAGGCCACCAACGCCAACGCCATCAAGACCCTCTGGGGCAACTCGGTCTTCACCAACGTCGCCCTCACCGACGACAACGACATCTGGTGGGAGGGCCTCACCGAGGAGCTCCCCGCCCACCTCACCGACTGGAAGGGCAACGACTGGACGCCGGAGTCCGGCACCCCGGCCGCCCACCCCAACGCCCGCTTCACCACCCCGGCGGGGCAGTGCCCGATCATCGCGCCCGAGTGGGAGGACCCCAAGGGCGTGCCGATCTCGGCGATTCTGTTCGGCGGCCGGCGCGCCTCCGCCGTACCGCTGGTGACCGAGTCCTTCGACTGGCAGCACGGCGTCTTCCTCGGCGCCAACGTCGCCAGCGAGAAGACGGCGGCCGCTGAGGGCAAGGTCGGCGAGCTGCGCCGCGACCCCTTCGCCATGCTGCCGTTCTGCGGCTACAACATGGGCGACTACTTCGGCCACTGGGTCAAGCTGGGCCAGGAGCACGACGCGGCCAAGCTGCCCAAGATCTACTACGTCAACTGGTTCCGCAAGGACGCCGAGGGCCGCTTCGTGTGGCCCGGTTTCGGCGAGAACAGCCGTGTCCTGAAGTGGATCGTCGACCGCCTCAACGGCCGGGCCGAGGGAGTCGAGACCCCCATCGGCATCCTCCCGGCCGAGGGCGCCCTCGACACCGACGGCCTGGACATCTCCCAGGAGGACCTGGACCTGCTGCTGTCGGTCGACCTGGACGTCTGGCGCGACGAGGCCTCGCTCATCCCCTCCCACCTGGAGACCTTCGGCGACCACACGCCCAAGGAGCTGTGGGACGAGTACCGCGCGCTGGTCGCGCGGCTCGGCTGACGCTGACCCGAATTCGGGCCGCCCAACCTTCACCTGCGCGTGCGGCGCGGGGCGGCGGCCCGATGGCGCGGCACAGCCAACCGGCAGGGAGACCCCGACCCTGACCCTCTGCCGGACAGGCTGAGCCAACCCTCAAGCGGAAGGCCCGAGGCGCATGCCTCGGGCCTTCCGGCCTTCCGCTGAGTGGGTTCAGGCGTTCAGGCCGCCGCGGCAAGCGCGGCGTCGTGGGCGTCGAGGCGCTGCGCGGCCAGCACCGCGCTGGCCGTGTCCTGGCGGGATGCCGCGACGACGAGGGCCCGCCCGGCCAGTGCCTGGGCACGCCGGTGCAGCGCGGCGATACGGTCCGGGGTGGCCGCGACCGCGGTCGCCGGCGGCAGCCGGGCCGGCGTGACGCCGTTGCGCAACCGCTCCACGCACTCGGCGAGCTGCTCGGCCGCGCTGCCGAGGTCGTCGCCCGGGGCGAGGGCGCGTAGCTCGTCCGTGACGGTGAGCAGCGCCGCGAGGTGACCGGCGAGCTGGAAGTCCAGCTCCTCGCCGCGGCTGCGTCGCGGGGTTGCCGGAGTCGACGTGGCCGCCACGCTGTGTACCGATTTGGTGCGTATCGGTTCGTACATGGATGCACTCCTCCTGCGTTCAGGAGCACATCCTAACTTAGACATCGTCTAAAAACGAGAGCTTCAAGCTACGGCTGGCTGTAACCGTCCAGGAAGTTTCCGATCTTGGTGACCGCCTCCGTCAGATCCTCCTTGCTCGGCAGCGTCACCAGCCGGAAGTGATCCGGCTCCGGCCAGTTGAAGCCCGTGCCCTGCACCACGAGGATCCGCTCCGACCGCAGCAGGTCCAGCACCATCTGCTGGTCGTCCTTGATCTTGAACACCTTCGGGTCCAGCCTCGGAAACGCGTACAGCGCGCCCTTCGGCTTCACACACGTCACACCCGGGATCTGCGTCAGCAGGTCGTACGCCACATCCCGCTGCTCCACCAGCCGCCCGCCCGGCAGCACCAGATCCTTGATCGACTGCCGCCCGCCGAGCGCCGTCGCCACCGCGTGCTGCGCCGGGACGTTCGCGCACAGCCGCATGTTGGCGAGGATCGTCAGCCCTTCGAGATAGCTCGACGCGTGGGCCTTCGGGCCGCAGACCGCCAGCCAGCCGCTGCGGTAGCCGGCGACCCGGTAGGCCTTGGAGAGGCCGTTGAAGGTGAGCGTCAGGAGGTCGGGGGCGATGACCGTGGTGGGGGTGTGGGTGGCGTCGTCGTACAGGATCTTGTCGTAGATCTCGTCGCTGCAGACGATCAGATTGTGGCGGCGGGCGATGTCCGTCAGCTCGCGCAACAGCTGGTCGTCGTAGACCGCGCCCGTCGGGTTGTTCGGGTTGATGACGACCAGAGCCTTGGTCCGGTCGGTGATCTTCCGCTCGATGTCCGCCAGGTCCGGATACCAGTCCGCCTGCTCGTCGCAGCGGTAGTGGACCGGCGTCCCGCCGGAAAGTGAGACCGCCGCCGTCCACAGCGGATAGTCCGGCGACGGGATCAGCACCTCGTCCCCGTCGTCCAGCAGCGCCTGCATCGACATCTGGATCAGCTCGGACACGCCGTTCCCGAGGAAGATGTCCTCGACGCCGAGGTCCACGCCCTTGGTCTGGTAGTGCTGCATCACCGCCCGCCGCGCCGGAAGGATGCCCTTCGAGTCGCCGTAGCCATGCGCCCCGCCCAGGCTGCGCAGCATGTCCTCGAGGATCTCCGGCGGGCACTCGAACCCGAACGCCGCCGGATTGCCCGTGTTCAGCTTCAGAATGCGATGGCCCGTCGCCTCGAGCCGCATCGCCTCCTCCAACACCGGACCCCGGATGTCGTAGCAGACGTTGGAGAGCTTCGTGGACTGGATCACCTGCATGTCTGGGAGCTTACGGCGACGAAACCGCCCGCGCATCGTGCTTTTGGCCACCTCGGCGCACCGTGCGTCCCGCGAGTACGTCGGTGCGGCGGCCGTCTTCGATGACGAAGTGGCCGTTGATGAGGACGTGGGGGATGCCGCGGGGGAGGGTGCGGGGGTGGTCGAAGGTGGAGCCGGCATCGACTGTCTGGGGGTCGAAGAGGACTAGGTCGGCGCGGTAGCCCGGGCGGATGAGGCCGCGGTCGGGGAGGCGGAGGCGGGCGGCGGGGCGGCCGGTGAGGTGGGCGATGCAGGCTTCGAGGGTGAGGATGCCGAGGTCGCGGGTGTAGTGGCCGAGGTAGCGGGGGAAGGTGCCGTAAGCGCGGGGGTGGGGCTTGTCGCCGGTGAGGAGGCCGTCGGAGCCGGCGGTGTGGGCGGGGTGGCGCATGATCGAGCGGACGTTTTCCTCGTGGCCGACGTGCTGGAGGATCGTGGGGCCGAGGTGGTCGTCGAGGAGGAGCCTGCGGGCGGTCGCGAAGTCCGGGATGCGGCGGCCGACGTACGAGGAGAAGGCCGAGTCGGTCACTCCGGAGATCTCGATGGTCGACCAGTCCATCGGCACGCCGTGGCAGCCGTCCGAACCCACGACCTCCATCGCGTGGCGGATGCGCGCCGCCGTCAGCTCGTCCCGCAGCCGGGCGAGGGTCGCCTCCGGGCCGCCCTCCGTCGCCCAGCTCGGCAGCATCGCCGCGAGCGTCGTGGAGCCGGGGAGGTAGGGATACGTGTCCAGGGTGACGTCCGCGCCCTCCGCCAGGGCGCGGTCGAGCAGCGCGATCAGCTCGGGGGCGCGGGCCTTGTTCTCGTCGAAGTTCATGGTGGCGTGAGCCAGGTGCAGGGCGCAGCCCGCGTTCTTGGTGACGGTGAGCATCTCTTCGTACGCCTGGAGGGCGCCGGCGCCGTAACTGCGGTGGTGGGGGCAGTAGTAGCCACCGTAGGCGGCCACCACGCGGCACAGCTCGGTCAGTTCGGCGTCGGAGGCGTACATACCGGGGGTGTAGGTGAGGCCGGAGGACATCCCGGCGGCGCCCTGGGCGAGGCCTTCGGCGACCAGTTCCTTCATGCGGGCGAGCTCGGACGCTGTCGCCGGGCGGTCCTCCCAGCCGACCGCGAGCATGCGGACGGTGCCCTGCGGGACGAGGTAGGCGGCGTTGACGGCGATGCCCTGCCGGTCGAGGCGGTCCAGGTATTCGCCGACGGTGCGCCAGTCGTAGTCCAGGCCGGGCGGGTCGCCGTTCCACCCGATGATCTGGCGTCGGACCTCGGCGAGGGTGCGGTCGTCGACGGGGGCGTACGACAGGCCGTCCTGGCCGATCACTTCGAGGGTGACGCCTTGTGCGGCCTTCGCCTCGTGGGCGGGGTCCGTGAGGAGGGCGAGGTCGCTGTGGGCGTGCATGTCGATGAAGCCGGGGGAGAGGGCGAGGCCTTGCCCGTCGATGACGCGTCGACCGGTCGTCACCCGGCCGATCTCGGCGATCCGGCCTTCGCTGATGCCGACGTCTGCGCGGTAGGACGGGCCGCCGGTGCCGTCGATGACGCGGGCGTCTCGGATGACCAGGTCCATGGCGTGCGCCTCGTGGGTCGGTGGTTGCGGGTGCGTGGGCGGCTGCGGGCCGTGGCCGGGTTGTGCCAGCCTGTTCCTCCCCCAGACTTCGTCCGGTGGGGGTCCCCCACCCAAACGAAGGTTTGGGGGAGAGCCCGGTTTCCGGAAGGGGCGGGGGGGAGAACGCCCAGGTCAGAAGAACGTGCGGATGTAGTCCGTGACCGTGCCGTCCGGGTCGACCTGGGGAATGAGCTGCCATTTGTCGAAGGCCGTGCAGGGATGGGAGAGCCCAAGGGCGACCCAGTCGCCGACCTGCACGTCAGTCCCCGGCGCGACAGCGACGAACGCATGCTGGTCGGCGAGTTTGGTGACCGTGAGGCCGTCCGCGGGAAGGAGCGTGCCGTCGGGGCGGCGGATGAGCTGCGGGACGGGGAGGTCGAGGTCGTAGGGGGCGTCGCGTTTGCCGGCGTTGAGGAGGGCGAGGGTGGGTTCGGGGCGGGAGAGAACCTGGGTCCAGAGGCGGAGGGCGGGTTCGAGGGAGCCCTTGTCGGGGATGCGGTCGTGGAAGGGGGTGAGGCCGCGGTAGTGGACGTCGTCGTGGCTGACGTAGGCACCGGAGCGCAGCAGCTTCAGCACCGGCTTTGACAGGCCGCCGCCGACCGGCTCGAACGCCTCCGCGACGAGGTCGAACCACTCGCTGCCGCCGGCGCTCAGCACGATCTCCTCCGCGTCCGCGAAGCGCCCCTCCGCATCGAACCGCTCCGCCAGGGCGACGAGTTCGCCCAGCCACCTGCGCACGTCCGGCGCCGTGGACTCGTAGCCCGCGACGCCGACCAGCCGCAGCTGCCGGGCCCCGGCGACCGCGTCGGCGACCAGGGCCGCGGTGTCGGCGTCACGCACGCCCGTACGGCCGCCGTCCACGCCGAGTTCCACGACGACATCGACGCGCCGGGTCAGCGCGGCGTCCATCAGCTCGACACCCCGCACGGAGTCGACGTAACAGACGAAGCGGAAGCCCGGGTCGGCGTCGAGCTCGGCGGAGAGCCAGCGCAGCGCGGCCGCGTCGACCAGTTCGTTGGCCAGGAAGATCCGCTGGATGCCGTACGCGCGGTAGACCCGCACCTGGTGCGGCACGGCGGCGGTGATACCCCACCCGCCGTGTGCGAGCTGCCGTTCGAAGAGCTGCGGGGCCATGGAGGTCTTGCCGTGAGGGGCGAAGGCGAGGCCGTACGCGCGGGCGTACGAGGCGAGTTGGGTGAGGTTGTGCTCCAGGGCGGGGGCGGAGAGCGTCAGCAGCGGGGTGGTGAAGCCGCCATCGAACAGGGAGCGGCGCTCGGCGGCGAGCTGGCGCACCGTCAGGCCCGCCGCGTCCGGCGGCAGCCCCTTGAAGCGGTGGTCGACGCGCTCGTCGTACAGCTCTTCGGCGGCCAAGAAAACCTCCCGTTGCAAGATGTGCAATGAGCGTTGCGTACCGTGTTCCACGTTGTCTAACATCCTGGCCAGCGCCGGGTCAACGGCGAGAACGGACGGGCGACGGCATGAGCCAGACAGTGGACCGCGCGCTGCGCATCCTGCCCCTGCTCGCCGAGGGCCCGGCCAGTCTGGCCGAGGTGGCGGCCCACCTGGACGTCCACAAGTCCACCGCGCTGCGCCTGCTGCACACCCTCCACGAGCACGGCATGGTCTACCGCCAGGACGACCAGCGCTACCGCCTCGGCGCCCGCCTCTTCGGCCTCGCGCAGCAGGCGATGGAGAGCCTCGACGTACGCGGCATCGCCCACCCGCACCTCGTGGCGCTCAACGAGAGGACCGGCCACACCGTCCACCTCGCCGTCCACGAGGAGGGCGAGGTGGTGGTCTACATTGACAAGGTCGAGAGCCGCTACCCGGTCCGCATGTACTCGCGGATCGGCAAGCCGGTCGCGATAACCGTCGCCGCCGTCGCCAAGCTGCTGCTGGCCGACGTGCCGGAAGCCGAGCGCCGCGCCTTCGCCGAGCGCCTGGACTACCCGCGCTACACCGCCAAGTCCACTCCGGACGCCGACGCCTACCTCGCCGAGCTGGCCCGGGTACGCGAGCAGGGCTGGGCCACCGACCTCGGGGGGCACGAGGAGTCCATCAACTGCCTGGCCGCACCCATCCACGGCGCCGACGGCCGGGTCGCGGCGGCCTGTTCCATCTCCGCGCCGAACGTCGTCGTAGGCGCCGACGAACTGCTGACACTGCGCCCGCTGGTGCTCCGTACAGCGGAGGCCATCAGCCGGGAGCTCTCCGGAAAGGAAGAAGACGTATGAGCGGTAAGAGCGACAAGACCGCGATCACCCCGTCCACCCACACCCCGCCCCCCGCGAAGTTCTCGCACGGCGTCCGCAAGGGCAACATCCTGCAGGTCGCCGGACAGGTGGGCTTCGGCCCGGCCGCAGAGGGGCAGGCCTCCACGCCGGTCGGCCCGGGCCTGCGTGAGCAGACGCTGCAGACCCTCGCCAACGTGCAGTCGGTCCTGGAGACGGGCGGCGCGACGTGGGAGGACGTCGTCATGATCCGCGTCTACCTCACTGACACCGCGCACTTCGCCGAACTCAACGAGATCTACAACGACTTCTTCGCGGACCTGAAGAGCGCCCCGGCCGCCCGCACCACCGTCTACGTCGGCCTGCCGGCAGGCCTGCTCATCGAGATCGACGCACTCGCCGTCCTCGACTGACCCCCAGCAGGCCCAGTTCGGCCGGCGCTCGCTTCGGCATCGGGCGTGGATCGAGCTGGTCGAGCGGCTCGGCTACGGCGGACGGTGGGGCGCGCACGGCGGCGACGTCGGGTCGCTCGAGGATGCCCGGTCCGGAGCCTGGGAGAAGGAGGAGCAGAACACCGTCCCGACCTGCGTCGCCGTCTTCTCTCACGACTTCCTGCCGGTCCGGACCTTCACGGAGCGGGCCAACAACATCGTCCACTGGTCGGAGTTCGAGGAGGGTGGCCACTTCTCAGCGATGGAGAAGCCGGAGCTGCTGACGCAGGACATCCGGGCTCCTCCGCGGCTTGCGCTGATGGCCGCCGGGCGGGCGGATCCGCTCACGCCCGTCCGGCGACCGGTCCGGAGCTACGGCAGCGCGTGAAGGTGCGCGCCGACCGTGTTGGAGAAGGAGTTCCCGTTGGACGCGTCCCAGTTGGTGGACCAGGTCATCGCGCCGCGCAGGGCGGGGTAGGTGGTGGACGGTTTGAAGGATCCGCAGTTCGTGCCCTGGGTGAGGCAGTCGAGGGCGGCGTTGACGACGCTGGGGGAGACGTAGCCGCTGCCGGCGGCGCTGGTGGAGGCGGGCAGGCCCAGGCCGACCTGGGAGGGGGCGAGGCCGCCCTGGAGCTGTATGCAGGCAAGGGCGGTGATGAAGTTGACGGTGCCCTGGGAGTAGACGTTGCCGTCGCAGCCGTTCATGGAACCGCTGTTGTAGAACTGGGTGTTGACGACGGTCAGGATGTCCTTGATGTTCAGCGCGGTGGCGAAGTAGCCGCTGGACTTGGACTGCATGTCGATGGTCTGCGGGGCCATGGTGATGATGAGCCCGGAGCCCGCCTTCGAGGACAGCGAGCGCAGCGCCTGCGACATGTAGGTGGAGTTGATGCCGTTCTCGAGGTCGATGTCGACGCCGTCGAACCCGTACGTCTGCATCAGCGAGTAGACGCTGTTGGCGAAGTTCGTCGCCGAGGTGGAGTCGGTGACGCTGATGGTGCCGTTCTGGCCGCCGACCGAGATGATGACCTTCTTGCCGGCTGCCTTCTTGGCCGCGATGTCGGCCTTGAACTGCGACGCGGAGTAGTTGAGCGCCGGGTCGAGGGTGAAGGAGACCGCGCCGGGAGTGGTCGTGGCGTCGGCGAAGGCCACCGCGATGATGTCGTACTGGTTCTGCACCTGGGCGATGGTCTGGACGGTCGCGCCGTTGTTGAAGTTCTGCCAGTAGCCGGTAAGGGCGTGCTTGGGCAGGGAACCACCGCCGGTGGCGGTCGGGGTGGGAGTCGGCGTGGGGGTCGGCGTGGGTGTGGGGGTCGGCGTCGGGGTGGGCGTCGGCGTCGCCGTGGGGGTCGGGGTCGCGGTGCCGGCCGGGCCGGTGAGGCTGACGTCGTCGGCGTAGTACGCGGGCTGGGCGTACCAGCCGTGCAGGTAGAGCGTGACCGAGGTGGTGCTCGCACCGGTGGTGAAGCTGGTGCTGAGCTGGCTGTACGAGGACGCGGACGGCGTCCAGGTAGAGACGTCGCTTGTGCCGGTGCCCGTGGCGCCGAGGTAGACGTAACTGCCCTGGACGTAGGCGCTCAGGGTGTAGCTGGAGCTGGGCTTCACGCTGACGGTCTGGGTGCACTGTGCGTTGTCGGACGAGGTCGGGGTGGCCTTGAGGGCCCCCGAACCGCCGTGGACGGGGCTGCTGACGGCGGCGCCGCTCGATGCCGTACAGGTCCAGCCGGAAAGCCCGCTCTCGAAGCCGGGGTTGGTGACGAGGTTGGCGTCCGCGGCTGTCGCGGTGCCGGACGTGGCGGCGGCGAGACCCGCTACCGAGAGGGCGGCCGCGGCGACGGCGGCCGCCGCTCTGAGCGCACGTTGCACAACTGCCTCCTGGGGGGTGGGAGTTGAGGCAGTCTGGTCCAGACCAATGAATTGGTCAAGACCTCTCGAGACTGATGGGTAGTGAGTTACCCAAGTGTTCGACAACTTTCCGCACTGGTCCCACTACCCTCCGATAAGCTCACCCCGCATAGGTCGCGGCGGGGAGGTGCAGGGTTGTCGAGCGTCATAGCGGTGACGGCGGACGATCTCGCGGTCCCGCTCGAGCAGCACCTCGTACGGACCGTCGCCACGCTGGAGGCGTACGGCCACGTCGTCGCCCTCGTACCGCCCGAGCCCGCCGATCCCGTACGCCGCCGCATGCACACCCTGCGGGCCGCGCTGGACTCCGAGCGGCTGGCGATCGTCCCCGTCGACCTGCCGCCGCTCGCCGGGGCGCTGCTCGCCGAGCAGCTGCGGCAGCTCGCCGGCACCGACCTGGGCCCCGGTGTGCTGGCCGGCGCGGCCCGGCTGCTGTCGCACTACCTCTACGCCGGGGCGCTGCTGGGCTCGGTGGCCAAGCTGGACCGCATCGATGTGCCGGTGGGCGCCCACCTGAAGTCCCTCGTCCCGGGACGGCACTTCGCCGCGATCGCCCACCCCGAGCCGTATCTCGCGCCGGCCGACGACTCCGCCGTTCCGGCCGGCCCCGCCTTCGTCACCCAGCTCGCCGTCGCCACCGGACAGGGCGTCGACCCCGGCTGGGTCAAGGGCCCGCTGGCCCGCGCCTGGCGCACCCAGTACACCCGCAACGTGCCGCTGCCGTCCGACTCCGCGCGCTGGTGGGGAACGGGGCGGCTGGTCGAATTCGTCGCGTACATCGCCGATGTGGGCGTTCTGTACCAGGTCGTGACCTCGGTCCGCCGGGACACCTGTGGCTGGTGCGGACTCGAGGTCATCGGAGATCAGTGCCTTTTCTGCTCTGCGAAGGTCGATGGGCGGGTAAGGACTCCGCAGTCAGTGACACCAACGTCAACCGGCAGCAGTAGCGCAAGAGCGATAGAGCGATAGGGCCCCACACCCATGAATTCACGTCAGCGGCGCGGCGTCGTCCTCCTCGTGGTCTCCGCGCTGTGCGCGGTCGCCGCCTTCGCCGGGGTGCTCTCTGTCATCGGCGACGCGCGCTCCCAGGTGGGCCCCAAGGTCACCGCCTACCGGCTGACCAAGGACGTACCGGCGTACCAGAGCGTGACCGCCGCCCAGGTCCAGAAGATCCAGATACCGAAGCGGTGGCTGCCCACCACCGCCGTGCGCGATCTCGCCGAGGTGAACGGGAAGATGGCCGCCACCGCGCTCAAGCGCGGCTCGCTGCTCCAGTCGGACATGGTCGCCGACCGGCCCGCCCTGCAGGCCGGACAGATGGAGATCGCCATCATGATCGACGCGGAGACCGGCGTGGCCGGCAAGATCACCCCGGGTGCCAAGGTCAACATCTTCGCGACCTTCGCGGGCCGCAAGGACACCGACCCTGACGTCTCGAAGATCATCGTCACTGGTGCCCAGGTCATCGACGTCGGCCAGATCAAGGCCTTCGACACCAGCACCGACTCCAACCGGGTCTCCAGCAAGGGCGTCCCCATCACCTTCGCCCTCAGCGCCCAGGACGCCCAGCGGGTCGCCTTCGCCGAATCCTTCGCCCGGCACGTACGGCTGGCACTGGTCGCCCCCGGGGACAACAGCACCCCGTCCACCGGCGACCGCACGTACACCCTGGCGGGCGACGGGGGTAAGCCGTGACCCCGCCGGCCGCCGTCGCCGCCACAGCTCCGGGAGGCCGCCCGTGACCGTACGGATCCTGTCAGGGACCCCGGACCCCGACACCGCCCGCGCCCTCACCGGCCTGCTCAACCAACTGCCCGGCACCGAACCCGCCCCCGCCCTCCCGGACTCCACCGCGCTCCTCGACGCCCTCGCCCGCGCCGCCGAGGCCGGTCTCGACGAACTCCCCGAGGTCGTCGTCGTCCACGACCTCATCACGCCGATGCCCGCCCTGGAGGTCGTCCGCGAGATCGCGCTGCGCTTCCCGGCCGTCGGTGTCGTGCTGCTCACCGCCGAGCCCAGCCCGGCCGTCATGTCCGGCGCCATGGATTCCGGCGCCCGCGGCCTCGTCGCTCTCCCGCTGTCGTACGACGAGTTGGGCGCCCGTATCCAGGCCGCCGCCGCCTGGGCCGCCGGCGTACGGCGCCACCTCTCGCCGGCCCGCGCCGCCGCCCTGCCCGCCGTCCCCGGCGGCTTCCTGGTCGCCGTCGCCGGAGCCAAGGGCGGGGTCGGGACCACGGTCAGCGCCGTCCAGCTCGCCCTGGCCGCGCACTCGGCGGGCAAGTCGACCGCGCTGGTCGACATGGACCTCCAGGGCGGTGACATCGCCTCCTACCTGGACGTGCAGTTCCGCCGCTCGATGGCCGACCTCGCCGACATCAACGACGTCACGTCGCGGGTCCTCCAGGACGCGATGTACGTCCACGAGGCCGGCCCCGCCCTGCTGCTGGCCCCCGGCGACGGCGAACGCGGCGAGGAAGTCACCGACCGGGCCGCCCGGCAGGTACTGCACGCCCTGCGGCAACGCTACGAAGTCGTGGTCGTGGACTGCGGCACCCAGATGACCAGCGCCAACGCCGTCGCCCTCGAGACGGCCGACGCCGCGGTGCTGGTCACGACGCCGGACGTGGTGGCCGTGCGAGCCGCCAAGCGCATGGTCCGGATGTGGGACCGGCTCCAGATCCGCAAGCCCCAGGACGTCACCGTCGCCGTCAACCGCTACACCCGCGGTACGGAGATCCAGCCCTCGCTCATCGGCCGCATCACCGGCACCCGGGTCGCGACCTCCGTCGTCCCGGCGGCGTACAAGGAGCTCCAGGCCGTCGTGGACGCCGGGCGCCTCCAGGACCTCGACAACCGCTCCACCGTCAAGCAGGGCCTGTGGGCGCTCGCGGCCGAACTCGGCCTCGTCGCGCCCGGGCACGCCCGCCCGTCCGCCCGGCGCGGCCGCAAGGACCGAGGCGGCCGAGGCGACCGAGGCCAGGTCACCCTGGAGACCCTGGGCATGACCCCGGTCATCCTCATCACCCTCATCCTCGTCTGGCAGGCCGTCCTCGCCGGCTACACCTTCACTCTGGCCGGCAACGCCGCGGACGAGGCCGCCCGGGCCGCCGCGGTCGGCCAGGATCCGGCTGCCGCCGCGCGCAGCGACCTCCCCGGCGCGTGGGTCAGCTCCTCTTCGGTCGGCACCCAGACCGCCAACGGACAGGTCACCGTCACCGTCGGCCTCCACGTCCCCGTCCTCTTCCCCGGCGCCATCGACTTCCCCCTCACCGTCACGGGCCACGCCTCCGCCGTCGACGAGGGGGTCACGAAGTGACCCTGCACCGGGGTTCTTTCCCGCCTGCCGTTTGCGCGCAGTCGCCGACGGCGAGCAACCCACCACGAGAGGCCCCGACCCCACGGCTCGGAGCAACGGGCGAGCGAAGCGAGATGGGGGTCCTCCCCCAGCCTGGCGGCTGGGTGGTGGTGGGGGGGGTGCCCCCAGCCAAGCGAGGGGGAGTGCCCCCACCGGCCGAAGGCTGGGGGAGGGTGGGAGCAGCCCGCCGCAGGCGCAACGGCGCCGCACCCGGCAACGGGCCGCACCCCAGCGGATGCGTCTCCGCCCGCCGCAGTCGCAACGGCGCCGCACCCGGCAACGCACAGAACCGCCGCGAACGCGGCAGCGCATCCCTTGAATTCCTGGGCGTACTCCCGATCCTGCTCCTCATCGCCCTGGCCGGAATCCAGCTCGGCCTCGTCGCCTACACCGCCAGCCAAGCCGGCACGGCCGCCCGCACCGCCGCCCGTATGGCGGCCAAGCACGACCCACCCGTCAGCGGGGAGGCCGCAGGCCTGGACGCGGTGAGCGACTGGCTGCGCCCGGGAACGCAGATTCAGATCACGACCGTCGGCGGCGATGCGGTCAAGGCGACCGCCACCATCAAGATCCCCTCCGTCATTCCGGGCGTGGACGTGTTCGATCCCGTCAGCCGGTCCGCCACGATGCCGAAGGAGGACACGACGCCATGAGCCTCCGCGATCGCCTCGGTGCGGCAGCCGACGAGAGCGCCCCGCAGACGCAACAGGGCCATCTGGTCGCCGTGTACCGGGCGAAGCTGTTGCAGGAGATCGACCTCGCCGAGATGTCGGCGCTGGCGGCCGCCGAGCGACGGCTGCGCCTGGAACGGGTGCTGGGCCACATCATCAGCCGTGAAGGCCCGGTGCTGTCGCCGAAGGAGCGCACCGGGATCATCCGCCGTGTCGTGGACGAGGCCCTGGGCCTCGGCATTCTCGAGCCGCTCCTCGAGGACGCCTCGATCACCGAGATCATGGTCAACGGCCCGGACAAGATCTACATCGAGCGCGGCGGCCGCATCGAGCAGGTCGACGCCCGCTTCAGCTCAGCCGAGCAACTGCTGCAGACCATCGAGCGCATCGTCTCGACCGTCAACCGCCGTGTGGACGAGTCGAATCCGATGGTCGACGCCCGCCTGCCCTCCGGCGAGCGGGTCAACGTCATCATCCCCCCGCTGTCGCTCTCCGGCCCGACGCTCACCATCCGCCGTTTCCCGCGCGCGTACACGCTCAGCGAGCTGATCGGCCTCGGAACCCTCGACGAGCACATGTTGATGCTGCTCGCCGCCCTCGTCCGGAGTCGCTTCAACATCATCGTCAGCGGCGGCACGGGCTCCGGGAAGACGACCCTCCTCAACTCCCTCTCCGGCCTGATCCCCGACATCGAGCGCATCATCACCGTCGAGGACGCCGCCGAGCTGCAGCTCCAGCAGGAGCACGTCATACGTCTCGAAACCCGCCCCCCGAACGTCGAGGGCGAGGGCCGCATCACCATCCGCGATCTCGTACGCAACTCCCTGCGCATGCGCCCCGACCGCATCATCGTCGGCGAGGTCCGCGGCGGCGAGACCCTCGACATGCTCCAAGCCATGTCCACCGGCCACGACGGATCACTCGCCACCGTCCACGCCAACTCCGCGGAGGACGCGGTGCTGCGCCTTCAGACCCTGGCGTCGATGTCCGAGGTGAAGATCCCCTTCGAGGCTCTCCGCGATCAGATCAACAGCGCCGTGGACGTCATCATCCAGCTGAGAAGGGACGTCGACGGCACCCGCCGCGTCTCCGAGATCGCCTTCCTGTCCTCCCGGGGCCGCGACAACTTCATCCTCACCACCGCCACCCGCTTCCGCGCCGAACCGCTGGCCGCCGACCGGATCGTACGCGGCTGGTACGAGCACCATCCCGTCCCCCGTGAGTTCGCCGAGCGGCTCTATCTGGCCGGCGAACATGTCCCGGCCGCGTACGGCATCGGTGAGACCGAGCTCGAACTCGCCAGCAGGGAGGCCAAGTAGCCATGACGTCCGGCCAACTGGCGTGGCTCGTCCTCGCCGTCACCGTCGTCGCCCTCGTCCTCGCGGTCTGGGGCCTGCACGCGTGGGCCGGCGGCCGCGCCGACCGCGCAGCTCTCGTCGACCGCCTCGCAGACGTCCCGGCCGTCCAGCGGCACTCCGCCCCCTTCTCCGGCCTCGACCGCCGCGTGCGCCGCACCGCATGGGGCCGCCGCCTCGCGGGGCGCCTCGCGGCCACCGGTACGAACCTGACCCCGGGGCAGTTCACCGCGGCGGCCATCGGCGTCACCGCCGGCGCCTGGATCCTCGCCCACGTCATCCTCGCGCCCTTCTTCGGCCCCATCGCGGCCCTCCTGGCCGTTTGGGCCGTCACCTCCTTCCTGAGGTGGCGCCAGCGCGTACGCAACGAGCGCTTCATCGCCCAACTGCCCGAGCTGTCCCGCGTCCTGGCCAACGCGACCCAGGCCGGACTCGCACTCCGTACGGCCGTCGGCATGGCCGCCGACGAGCTCGAGGCCCCGGCGGGGGAGGAGCTCAAGCAGGTGGCCGACGCCATGGCCCTCGGCCACTCCATCGAGGACGCCCTGGACGAGCTGCGGGAGCGGCTCCCCAGCCGCGAACTCGTCGTCCTCGTCTCCACGCTGGTGCTCAGCAGCCGCGCGGGCGGATCGGTTGTCGAGTCGCTGCGGAATCTCACCGTCACCCTGGAGGAGCGCAAGGAGACCCGGCGCGAAATCCGCACCCAGATGTCCCAGGTCACCGTCACGGCCTACGCCGTCCCCGTCATCGGCCTGGGCTCCCTGCTCCTCCTCAACCAGATCATGCCGGGCTCGCTCAGCGCCATGACCGGCTCCAGCGCCGGCCGCATCGCGGTCCTGGTCGCCCTCGCGCTGTACGTCGTCGGCTTCGCCCTCATCCGGCGCATGTCACGGATCGACGTGTGATGAACATGGCTCTGATCGGACTCGCGCTCGCGCTGCTGATGGCGGCCGGCGTCACCGGCGTCGTCTACGGCATCGGCCTCTACCGCTCCGAGGTCAAGCTTCCCTCCGACCTCCAACTGGCCCTGGAAGTCGGCCGCACCCGCACCACCAAGGTCGGTAACGCCGTGGACCGCCTTGGCATCCGCTGGGCCCCCCGCGTCCTCCGTCTCATGGGCCCCGCCCGCGTCAACAAGGTCCGCGCCCGCATCGACCACGCCGGCCACCCCTACGGCCTCACCGTCGACCGCTACGCCGCCCGCCGCGCCGTCTACGGCGTCCTCGGCGGAGTCGCCGCCCTCGTGCTGCTGCGGGCCGGTCACTGGCTGCTGGCGGCGCTCATGATCGCGTACGGCCTCGGCTGGACCGACCTCGGCATCTGGCTGGCCATCCGCAAACGCCGCGACCAGATCGAGCGCACCCTCCCGGACTTCCTCGACGTCCTCGCCGTCGTCGTCAGCTCAGGGCTCGGTTTCCGTCAGGCCCTCGAGCGAGTCTCCACGATCTACCAGGGGCCCTGGTCCGACGAAATCCGCGTCGCCCTCCGCCAGATGGACGTCGGCGTCAGCCGCCGCGACGCCTTCGACCAACTCCGCCGCCGCAACCGCAGCGACCAGGTCGGCCAGTTCGTCACCGCCCTCCAACAAGGCGAGGAACTCGGCGCCCCCATCGCCCGCACCCTCCTCCAGATCGCCCAGGACATGCGGCGCACCGAAGCCCAGAACGCCCGCCGCCGCGCCGCCCGGACCGTCCCCCGAGCAACTGGCGTGATTACGACCCTCCTCGTCCCCGCGACCATGATCCTTCTGATGACGGGCACCATCCTCGGCTCCCGCATCAACTTCGCAGACCTCTTCGGGAATGGCTGAGGAGGGTGGTGGGTAGTGACGACAGCCGTCATATTGGGTGCGCCGGTTGGCCCGGAATGGGCTGCGGTGGGCGGCGGTTGCGGTGTACATTTGCACTCGCAACCAAATTTGCACCTGCAATCAGCGCCAGCAGTGAGAGGCGGTGCGCCGTGGATGACCTTGCCGTCGACAGCGCTGCCCGTGGCGATTGCGACACCCGGCGCCGCGCAAGGGGCGCGGTAGCTGGCTTTCCTCATGCGACAGAAGCTGGGAGCTGCAGTCATGAGCAGGTGGGTTGCGAAACAGATGCTTGCGTTGCGAGCGTGGTCGAGAGCGACCGGCGACCAGGGCCAGACGTCGTTCGAGTACCTGGGGATCGCGGTGGTGATCGCGGTGATCATTGGCGTGCTGGCGGGCACGACGGACATCGGACGCGCCGTGTTGACCGGCATTCTGGACCAGATCACCGCCATCACGAGCTCCGGCGGCTGATTGGCGACGAGGGGCAGACCCTCGGCCTCTACATCGTGGCGGTGGGGGCACTGTTCTTCCTTGCCTTCGCGTTCTTCGCTGTTGGCCAAGCCTCCGTCACCCGTAACAAAGCCCAGACCGCCGCCGACGCGGCGGCCCTCGGCGCGGCACGTGCCACCCGCGACGGCATCGAAGGTGACTTCCTCAACTCCCTTAAGGCGGGCGACATTGGCGCGCTGAAGAATCTCCTCAACGGCGAAGGCATGGACGGGGCCGGGGCCTGCGACGCCGCTGCCACTTACGCGAATGACAACCAAGCCGACCGGACGAGCTGTGCCCGAGTGGACGGACCTCCTGGATACACCGTTGGCGTCCGCACCCAGGGGACCGTGGGCAACTCGGTGGTCAACGGCACCGAGACAATGCATGCGAAGGCCAAGGCGACAGCAGTCGTCCAGTCCCGCTGCACCGCTGACGGCGCCTCTGGAAATACCGTCACGTTCATCTGCGCCGGTCAGAAAGTGATCGTCGACCCGACCACCAACGACTTCAAACTCAACCTCGCGGAGTTCTTCTCCGTCCATCTCAGTGAGTGAAGAACGGGGGCCCATGGGCATCCAGCAGCGGGCTAGAGGCCGCTGGGCGACTGTCGTTGTGGCGATTACGGTCAGTGTCACCTTGGCGTTGGCGGGCTGCGGCGGAGGCGGCGGCAAGAAATCCAATGGCTCGTCGCAGACCAAGTCCAGCGCGAGCCGCGACGCCGGCGGGTCAAGCCAGGGGTCGTCCTCGCCGACACCCGATCCAACCGCGACGCTCGCCCAGATCAAGGGCGAGAAGAACATGGTCGTGACCGTCAACGAAGCGAGCCGCGACTCGGGCGGCTTCGTGACGGTGAAGGGCACCATCACTAATAACGGGACGTCGGTCTTCAACGCGGTCGACTGGCAGGGGAACGAACTGGCCGTTGCCAGTTCGGGCGCCTCTGTGGCGGGTGCGGTGCTGGTTGATCTCGCAGGTAAGAAGCGCTACTACGTGCTTCGCGACACGGACGGCAAATGCCTGTGCACGATGGGGCTGACCGGCATCCGGTCCAACGAGACCCGGCCCTTCTTCGCCCAGTTCCCCGCACCGCCCGCATCCACCACCCAGGTGCAGTTCCAGTTGCCGACGATGCCCCCGGCCAATATCGAGATCTCGGAGGGGTGAGCGATGCCCCGACCCGGTATCCGTCCCGGGACCGCAGCTGCGGCGCTCGCGTTCGCTCTTGTGCTGATCCCGGGGGCGGCGGTGACGGCGTACGGGGATGACAATCCGACGGCGCAGCCAACGCCGAGCGCGCCGATGAAGATTGATGCGTCGGACCCCGATCTGGAGTTGCCGGAGGGGGCGACGCTGGCGGCGCCGAAGGTGCTGGACATCGTGTCGGTGACGGATTCCTCGACGTCGAAGACCGCGACCGCCAGCGATGGCGAGGAGCGGCACCAGGAGTCCAATTCCACCGTGACGTATGCCCTTCAGGCAGATGTCCTCTTCGCCAAGAACAGTGCGACGCTGAGTCCCACCGCCGCGTCCCGTATCAAGGCCATCGCGTCCGACATCGCCGCCAAGAAGGTGACCACGCCGATCCGGGTGTTCGGCTTCACGGACAACCTCGGCTCGTACGAACACGGCAAGGTGCTGTCGAAGAAGCGAGCCGATGCCGTCTACAAGATCCTCTCGACGGCGCTGGGTTCGTCCTCCACCACCGGCTACTCGTTCCAGGTCCGGGGTTACAGCGAGGATTACCCCATCGCGGACAACTCGACCGAGGCGGGCCGCCGGCAGAACCGCCGGGTGGAGATCACGTTCACCCCCGCCTCGTAAAGACCTCGCCAAGGGGCGGATACGGGGAGTTACGTGTCGGGCACGTTGCGGGCGTGTGGAGAGCGGGAGTATCGACCTAATTAGGCCATTCAGGTCAAATGGGGCGCTGGATGAGACCATTTATAAAGGGAACTTTCACATCTCCCTCATGACCTTCGCGTGGAAGGCCAGCTCACACGCGGTACGGTGGAAACCCCCCCTCGGGCCGGTTCGCTCTCCCCCCCTGCGAACCGGCCCGTTTTTTGTTCGCGAGGCCAGGCATCTTCCTCAATCGGCTCACGCAGCAGTGGCGACGGCCGCCGCGCGCAGCGGGCGGTAGGCCAGCCCCAGGGCGCGGTAGAGCCGCCGGGCGGGCGCGTTGTCGTCGTCGACGATGAGGGCGGCGGTGCCGTGCCGGGCCCAGGGCCTGGGCGATGACGTAGGGGGTCGGCGGTGGTGAGGCGGGTGACCTCGTGGACGTCGGACATGGCCGGCTCAGCTGACGACGCGTACGGTCGCCCCCGGCCGCAGCCCCCAGGCGGCCATGGCACCGGCCTCCGCCTCCAGGACGTGTCGGGCCCGCAGCCGGGGCCGGCCGAGGCGGCCGGGGGGCATGGTGCGGACGGCGAGGACGCGGAAGTGGCGGTCGAGGTAGGCGACATCGATGGCGAAGCGCATCCGCACGGTATGAATGCTGGACGCGGGGGTCAGCAGCAGCACATCGCCGTCCAGGCCGTCGCGGCCCAACAGGCCCCGGGTGCGGGCACGGTAGGAGGCGGCGATCTCCAGCGGTACGTCCATGTCGTCGCCGAGCCGGAGCGTGGCCCTGCCGTCCCGCAAGCGCAAGCGTGCCAAAACCTCTCCCGTGTACGGTCGGCCCGGTGCATGTCTACCTCACAACCGCGGCGGCCGTCTGGGGATTGGTGACCGGCGGCTTCGCCCTCCCGCGCGCGGCCTACCGGCTCTCGGTGGAGCCCGACCTGCCCTGGCGGGACGCGCGGGGCTGGCTGGGCCGGGGGCCGGGCGGGGTGCCGCTGGCGGTCGTGTGCGCGGTGGCGTGTGCGGCGGTGGCTCTGAGGGTCGGCGCGAGGCCCGAGTTGGGGGTCTGGCTGCTGCTGGTGCCGGCCGGGGCGCTGATGGCGCGGGTCGACCTGGCGGTGCTGCGGTTGCCGGACGTACTGACCCTGCCGGCGGGCGCGGTGACGTCGGCCGGGCTCGGGGTGTGCGCGCTGCTGCCCGGGCACGGCGGTTCATGGCCGCGCGCCCTGCTCGGCGGGGCCGCGCTGTTCACCCTCTACTTCCTGCTGCACCTGATCAACCCGGCCGGGATGGGCTTCGGCGACGTCAAGCTCGCCCCGGCGCTGGGCATGGCGCTGGGCTGGTACGGATGGGGGGCGGTGCTTGCGGGTACTTTGGCCGGCTTCGCTCTCGGCGCGATGGCGGGACTCACCCTTCTGGCCCTGCGACGGGCCGACCGTAAGACGGCGATTCCGTTCGGGCCGTTCATGCTGCTGGGGGCGCTCGGCGGCGTACTCCTGGCGGCGGGGTGGTGAGCGTCACCCGGTAGGGTGGCAATCGGGTGACGACCGCAGCGCAGGAGGGCCCCCGCATGAATCTGCACGACCTGGTGCGCACCAGCGTGGTCGAGTTCTACGCCCGCCGGGTGGGACGGCGCCTCGACCTCACGCAGGGCCCCAAGCACATCGGCGTGATCCTCGACGGCAACCGGCGCTGGGCCAAGGCCGCGGGCGGCACGACGGAGCAGGGACACCGGGCCGGCGCGGACAAGATCTCCGAGATGCTGGGCTGGTGCGAGGAGACCGGTGTCAAGGTCGTCACGTTGTGGCTGCTGTCCACCGACAACCTCGACCGCCCGGCCGACGAGCTCGTACCGCTGCTGGGCATCATCGAGGACGCGGTCAGCGGCCTGGCCGAATCCGGCCGCTGGCGGGTGCACCACGTCGGGGCGATGGATCTGCTGCCGCCCGCCACGCAGAAGGTCCTCAAGGAGGCCGAGCAGGTCACCGACAGTGTCGACGGCATTCTGGTGAATGTCGCTGTCGGCTACGGCGGCCGGCAGGAGATCGCCGACGCGGTCCGTTCCCTCCTCCAAGAGCACGGCCGGCGGGGCACCTCCATCGAGGATCTCGCCGAGATCCTCGACATCGACCACATCGCCGAGCACCTCTACACCCGGGGCCAGCCCGACCCCGATCTGGTCATCCGCACCTCCGGTGAGCAGCGGCTTTCCGGTTTCATGCTCTGGCAGAGCGCGCACTCCGAGTACTACTTCTGCGAGGTCTTCTGGCCCGCGTTCCGGAAGGTCGACTTCCTGCGTGCGCTGCGTGACTATGCCGCACGTCACCGTCGCTATGGAGCGTAAATCCGTGGGTTCCGGTCTACCGTTGTCATATGCAGCCGCATAGGCCTGCACTTTCGAGGGAATACACCGGTCAGACCGGCATCCGGACCATGGGTGCCGGACAGTAGCGGGCGGCATGTGGCCGTCCGCCCGGGAGGCCCATTGCACACGGACGAGCTGTCTATCGCTCTTGACACAGACAGCGTCGACCGCGTCGACTCGGAGGGCCGAGACCGGCCCTCGCGGTCGGTCCCGGCCCAGTCCCGCGCGACGCAGTCGCACCCCGACCTCTCCCCGAGGGGGTTCGTCCACACGTGGTGACCAGCAAGAATCGCCGTGAGCACGACCGGCGCACTTACGTACTCGACACCAGCGTGCTGCTTGCCGACCCGAATGCCCTCACCCGCTTCGACGAGCACGAGGTTGTGCTCCCCGTGGTGGTGGTCACCGAGTTGGAGGCCAAGCGCAACCATCCCGAACTCGGCTACTTCGCCCGCCAGGCGTTGCGGCTGCTCGATGAGTACCGGATCCGGTACGGGCGCCTGGACGCGCCCATTCCGACCGGCGAGCTCGGCGGCACGCTCCGCGTCGAACTGAACCACTCGGACCCAGGGGTGCTTCCCGCCGGGTTCCGACTCGGGGACAACGACTCCCGCATCCTGGCCGTGGCCCGCAATCTGCAGGCCGAGGGCTATGACGTGACCGTCGTGTCCAAGGACCTGCCGCTGCGCGTCAAGGCTAGCTCGGTCGGCCTGCTGGCCGAGGAGTACCGGGCCGAACTGGCGATCACCTCCGGCTACACCGGGATGGAGGAACTGCAGATCTCGGCGGAGGACGTCGACTCACTCTTCCAGGAGGAGTCGGTCTTCGTGCCCGAAGTGTCCGAACTGCCCGTTCATACCGGACTTGTCCTGCAGTCCGACCGAGGCAAGGCACTCGGGCGCGTGACGGACGACGGCCGGGTCAGGCTCGTACGAGGAGACCGCGAGGCCTTCGGCATCCACGGCCGCAGCGCGGAGCAGCGCATCGCGCTGGACCTGCTGCTCGACCCGGACATCGGGATCGTGTCGATGGGCGGCCGGGCCGGCACCGGCAAGTCCGCGCTGGCCCTGTGCGCGGGCCTGGAGGCGGTGCTGGAGCGGCAGCAGCACAAGAAGGTGATGGTCTTCCGGCCGCTGTACGCGGTGGGCGGGCAGGAGTTGGGCTATCTGCCGGGCAGCGAGTCGGAGAAGATGAGCCCGTGGGCGCAGGCGGTCTTCGACACGCTGTCTGCGGTGACCTCGAAGGAGGTCATCGAGGAGGTCGTGGCGCGGGGCATGCTGGAGGTCCTGCCGCTCACGCACATCCGGGGCCGTTCGCTGCATGACGCGTTCGTCATCGTCGATGAGGCACAGTCCCTCGAACGGAACGTGCTTTTGACCGTATTGTCACGAATTGGGCAGGGGTCGCGCGTGGTGCTCACTCACGATGTCGCCCAGCGCGACAACTTGCGGGTGGGCCGGTACGACGGCGTGGTCGCCGTCGTCGAGAAGCTCAAGGGCCACCCGCTCTTCGCGCACATCACCCTCACCCGCTCCGAGCGCTCGCCGATCGCCGCGCTCGTGACGGAGATGCTGGAGGATGGCCACGCGTAGTAAGTAAGTGGCCGCGCGAATAGGTGGGGCGGATGCGACGCCGCCCCACCTATTCGCGCGGCCTCTAAATTGACGAACGCTAGGCTGCTGCGCCGCAAAGGCGTAGCAGCCTAGCGCTGTCATGAGGGACTACGCGGCGGTATCCGTAAAACGTGGGGCTCAAACGCCGTGTGAGGTTTGCCACGCAACTGGAGATTGCGCAATCGCGTCGGGCTGCGGCAGGCTGTCGGTTCTGTCAGGCCCCGCTTACGGCACTTCCACACCCCCAGCGGTGTGGCACCCCAGAACTGAACAGCGTCAGCCGTAAGCCGCCCGAGCAACACCGGGCCCTTCCGTAACAGGGAGGACCCACCGGGCCAGTGCTTCTTGTGACCCATCGGATCGACGGGACGTGATCCGGCGCAGGAGGGAAGCCAGCGTCAAGGGGCGCGATTGCGTCCGCGAGGTCACCACGCGGGCGATGCTGGAAGGAAACCGTGTGAGCCGGATCTCGGTCCGGGGATTCGCGGTGGCTTCGGCCACTGCGGTCACCACAGTGGGCGCCGTCGTTGGCGTCGCCGCGGGTAGCGAGCCGGCAACGGCCGCCGCACAGCCCGCCGCTGACGCGACGACCGTACTTGCGGACATACCCGCCGGTCAGCAGGTACAGCAAGCCTCGCTGACCCAGCAGGTGCAGGCGCAGTCGGACGCAGCCGACGCGACCGCCCGCAAGACCGCCGAGGAAGAAGCCCGCAAGGCAGCCGCCAAGACCGCCGCCGCCCGCAAGCAGGCAGCGGACGACGCCGCGGCCGCCAAGGCGAAGGCCGCAGCGGCGAAGAAGGCCGCTTCCGCCCTCGCCGCGACGGTCAAGAGCTCGTACACCGCCGCCGAGGTCCAGGCGATGGCGCAGTCGATCATCGGCGACTCGAGCCAGTACCAGTGCTTCTCCAACATCGTCACGCGCGAGAGCGGCTGGAACTACACCGCGACCAACGCCTCCTCCGGCGCGTACGGTCTCGTCCAGGCGCTGCCCGGCTCCAAGATGGCCACGGCCGGCGCGGACTGGCGGACGAACCCGGCCACGCAGATAAAGTGGGGCCTCAACTACATGAACAGCCGTTACAACAGCCCGTGCGGCGCATGGTCCTTCTGGCAGGCCAACCACTGGTACTAGCCCTACCGGGCCAGGTCTGTTCCGAGTGCCCCCGAGTGCCCCGCACTCGGGGGCACTCGTTGTTCCGTAACAAGGGCTCGGTGCGCGGAGTCAACCTCACCCCCACGTAAAGTCGTCCCCACACATGTGCCACACAGGGGGCACGGGAGCAGGGGAAGCGATGTCGGAGAAGCGCCAGTGGGGCGCCGGGTTCGCAGCGGAGCTGGCGAAGCTCGCCGGCCGGCTGGAAGAGGCACGCGCCGCCGCCCGGGCCGCGGCCGAGGCCGAGGCCAGGGCCGAGGAGAAGGCCGAGATCGCGCTCCGGGCCGCGGCCGCCGCGAGCACGCCTCAGCCCCGGCGCCCGGCCGGGTCGGGAGACCCGGTGGCCGCGGTGCCGTTCGGTATGCGGGTCGCGGGCGAGGTCGGCTGGCGGCTGCTGGTGCTGGCCGGCACCGTGTGGGTGCTGATGAAGGTCATCGGTACGATCCAGCTCGTCGTCCTCGCCTTCGTCGCCGCCCTTCTGATCACCGCGCTGCTGCACCCCTTCGTGGGCCGGCTGAAGCGGGCCGGGCTGTCGCGCGGACTGGCCACCGCCATCACCTTCATCGGCGGTTTCGTGGTGATGGGGCTGGTCGGCTGGTTCGTGGTCTGGCAGGTCATGGAGAACATCGACAACCTTTCCAGCAGCCTCCAGGACGGCATCACCGAGCTGAAGCGCTGGCTGCTCAACAGCCCGTTCCATGTCACCGAGGCCCAGATCAGCCAGATCGCGAAGAATCTGCAGGACGCGATCGGCTCCAACACCAATGCACTCACCGACGCCGGCCTGCAGGGCGTCACCGTCGTCGTCGAATTCCTCACCGGCATCCTGCTGGCGATGTTCAGCACGCTGTTCCTGCTCTACGACGGCGGCAACATCTGGAACTGGGTCCTGCGCCTCTTCCCCGCCGCCGCCCGCGACGGCCTGTCGGGCGCCGGGCCGCGCGCCTGGCGGACGCTGACCCTCTACGTACGGGGCACCGTGATCGTCGCCCTCATCGACGCCGTCTTCATCGGCATGGGCATCTTCTTCCTCGGAGTGCCGATGGCCGTGCCGCTGGCCGTGATCATCTTCCTGGCCGCCTTCGTGCCGCTGGTCGGCGCGGTGGCGTCCGGCGTGATCGCGGTCATCGTGGCGCTGGTGACCGAGGGGCCGGTCATCGCACTGCTGGTGCTCGCCGTGGTGCTGGCCGTGCAGCAGATCGAGGGCCACATCCTCCAGCCGTTCATCCTCGGCCGGGCGGTACGGGTGCACCCGCTCGGGGTGATCCTCTCGGTCGCCGCCGGCTCGCTGATCGGCGGGATCGGCGGCGCCGTCGTGGCGGTGCCGCTGGTCGCGGTGACCAACACGGTCGTCGGCTATCTGCGGGCCCACGCCCGGGAGGCTGAGCTGTCCGCCGAGCCCGGACCGTACGGCGGGACCGTCGTCGAGGCAGCTCTGGGCGATGAGGCGGGGCCTCAGGAGAGAGGCGCATGACCGGGGCTTCGACGGCTCAAACCGGCGCCGCTTTACGGGTGGGTAAACACCTGGTTCACCCGGCTCTGTGACCTTGGCGTGTCTTCTGCCGGAAATCACGCCGTGATCGTCGCGATACAGATGCCGCCTAACTTCGCTTCATGGCGGACATATTTGACGCGTATGCGTTGGCCGACGCATGGGACGAGATGTTTGAGCGGCCGGGTGTGGTCAGGACCGCCTATGAGCCGCTACTGGCTGCCCTGCAGCCCATGGACGCGGCCGAACTGCGGTTCCGGGCCGACCAGATGGCCAGGTCGTTCACCGACCGAGGGGTCACCTATGCCTTCGCGGGCGAGGAGCGGCCCTGGCCGCTCGACCTCGTGCCGCGCATCCTCGACGCCCTCGAATGGGACCTGATCCAACGCGGCGTCGCCCAGCGGGTGCGTGCCCTGGAGGCCTATCTCGCCGACGCCTACGGACAGGCCCGAGCCTTCGAGGACGGCGTCGTGCCCTGGCGGCTGCTGCTCAACTCGCCCCATTTCCACCGCGCCGCGCAAGGCATAGAGCCCCCGAACGGCGTCCGGGTGCACGTCGGCGGCATCGATCTCGTACGGGACGAGGAGGGCGAGTTCCGGGTCCTGGAGGACAACGTACGCGTCCCCTCAGGCGTCAGTTACGTCATCGAGAACCGCCGCGCGATGACCCGGATGTTCCCCTCGCTCTTCGCCGAACAACCGGTCCGCCCGGTCGACGCCTACGGCCAGCGGCTGCTCGCCGCGCTGCGCGCCGCCGCCCCGGCCGGGGTGACCGACCCGCAGGTCGTCGTCCTCACCCCCGGCCCGAGCAACGCGGCGTACTTCGAACACGCCCTGCTGGCCCGGCTGATGGGCGTACAGCTGGTCGAGGGACACGACCTGGTGTGCTCGGGGAACCGGGTCTGGATGCGTACGACACGCGGCGAGATGCCCGTCCATGTCGTATACCGGCGGCTCGACGACGACTTCCTCGATCCGCTGCACTTCCGGCCGGACTCGGTGATCGGCTGCCCCGGCATTCTGAGCGCCGCGCAGGCCGGCAACGTCACCCTCGCCAACGCCGTGGGCAACGGCATCGCCGACGACAAGCTGCTCTACACGTACGTCCCCGATCTGATCCGCTACTACCTCTCCGAGGAACCGATTCTGCCGAACGTCGAGTCCTACCGGCCGGATGAGCCAGGCCAGTTGGAGGCCGTCCTCGACCAGCTCGACAAGCTCGTCGTCAAACCGGTCGACGGCGCCGGCGGCCAGGGCATCGTCATCGGCCCGCACGCCGACCGACCCACCCTGGACCGGCTGCGCAAGGAGGTGGCCGCCGACCCGCGCGGCTGGATCGCCCAGCGCCCGGTCGCCCTGTCCACCTCACCGACGCTGGCCACCGGCGGGGTCTCCCCACGCCACATCGACCTGCGGCCCTTCGCCGTCAACGACGGCAACGATGTCTGGGTGCTCCCGGGCGGCCTGACCCGGGTCGCCCTCCAGGAGGGCAACCTCATCGTCAACTCCAGCCAGGGCGGCGGTTCCAAGGACACCTGGGTGCTCGCGCAGGCCCCCGAGATCACCGATCCCGAGCCCTCGGCGGCGACGTACGAATCCGGCACGCCCGAGGTCGCACCACGCCAGCTGGGCCCCAGCGGGCACCGCGCGGCCCTCAACGGCGAGCAAGAGGGACAGCAGCAGTGACCAATCCCGAGCTCCTCCGAGCAGGAGGCACCGCGATGAACGACATCATCCTCTCCCGGATCGCCGAGGCCCTGACATGGACCGGCCGTTACGTGGAGCGGGCCGACGCCACTGCCCGCATCCTCGACGCCTACCTGCACCGGCTGCTCGAGGACCCCTGGCGCGACGAGGACGCCGCCTGCCGCTCGCTCTACGCCATCCTCGGGCTCAACGCCCCCGGCGACCAGCACTGCGACATGCAGCAGGTACTCGACAGCCTCGCCTTCGACGCCCGCAGCACCGGATCCATCGAGGGCGCGCTCGGCGCCGCCCGCCTCAACGCACGCAGCGCCCGCGAGGCGGTCTCCTCCGAGATGTGGGAGTGCCTCAACTCCACCTGGCACGCGCTCGGCGAGCAGCGCACCGCCGCCCGCCGGACCGGCCCGTACGCGTATCTCGCCCTCGTACGCCGCCGGGCCGCGCTCTTCTTCGGCCTCACCGACTCCACCATGAGCCGCGACGACAGCTGGCGCTTCGTCGTCCTCGGTCGCAGCCTGGAGCGGGTCGACATGACGGTGCGGCTGCTCTCGGTACGCGTCCTGGACGCCGCCCACGCCCCCGACTGGCCGACCCTGCTCAGCGCGAGCGGCGCGGACGAGGCCTTCGCCCGGGTCTACGGCGGCTTCGGCGACACCTCCCGGGTAGCCGAATTCCTTCTCCTGGACCGCGACTTCCCACGCTCCGCCCTGCACGCACTGACCACGGCGGAGGAATGCCTCGCCGCGCTCGGCAACCCCCGGCACGACGCCGCACGCCAGCCGATCGGGCGGATGCGCACGCGCTTGGAATACCTGGAGTCGGGCACCCTGGAGGAGGCGCTGCCACGGTTGCTGGGTGATCTGCAGAAGGCCTGTATGGCCTCGGCGGAAGCTGTGGCGGAACGGTTCTTCCCGTATCAAGGCGCCATCGAGTGGGCGCAGGAAGGGGCGTGACGACTGTGGGACGCAGACTGCGCATCCGGCACGAGACACGCGTCGCTTACGCGGAAGCGGCGGTCTCCTCGCACAACGAAGTACGCATGACCCCGCTCACCCTGCCGCACCAGACCACCCTCGACGCGCGGGTCACCGTCAGCCCGGCCACCGCCACCTGGTCCTACTGGGACTACTGGGGTACCCAGGTCACCGGCTTCGACCTCATGGACCCGCACGCCGACCTCGCCATCACCGCCGTCTCCCTGGTCGAGACCGCGCCGCCCTCGCCGCTGGCCGAGCCGGCCGGCTGGACCGAGATCGCCGAACGCGCCGCCACGACCCGGCTGCTGGAGCACTCCTCGCCGACGGCCCGTACGACGGTCGGCCCCGACCTCGTCGACGCCGCCCACGAGACCGCGCTCGGGCTGGACCCGCACGAAGCGGCCGTCTCCGTCGCCGAGATGGTCGCCGACCGCGTCGCCTACGTCCCCGGCGCCACCGGCGTCCTCACCACCGCCCAGGAAGCCTGGGAGCAGAGCGCCGGCGTCTGCCAGGACATCGCCCACCTCACGGCCGGCCTGCTCCGGGGGATCGGCCTCCCGACGCGTTACGTCTCCGGCTACCTCCACCCCGACCGCGACGCCGACCTCCACCGCCCCGTCGCCGGCCAAAGCCACGCCTGGATCGAATACTGGGCCGGCGACTGGTTCGGCTACGACCCCACGAACCGCGTCCGCGCCGACGAGTCCCACGTCGTCGTCGGCCGAGGCCGTGACTACGGCGACGTCACCCCCCACAAGGGCATCTACCGGGGCGCGGCTTCCGGCCCCCCGGAGGTCACGGTGGAATTCACGCGCCTGGCGTAACGGCGGGTTGTTCCCCCACCCCGGACCCCGGCTGGTTCCCGATCGCCGTGCAGGCCACATCCGTGCCCGCTCCGCAGCCCGCCACCACCGCCAGCAGCGGCACGGCCGCCCCCACCCTTGCCCAGAGATGTCCGCCCATGCCCATGTGATGCGTACGGCGGCGAATCGGTTCCGTACGCGCATGAGTACGCGAACGCGTTGCAGCCCCGGGGCACGGGCAGGGCTCACGTGCCTCGGGGCTGCCGTCAAGAGGAGACCGACCGCTCAGCCGCCGTTGACGTTCGCGGCGATGCTGTCGCCGACCTCCTTGTCGATGTTGCGCCAGTACTGCAGGGCGCGTTCGAGGATGGGGGCGCTGACGCCGTTCTTGAGGTGCCCGGAGACATTGGAGACCAGCCGGGCGCGGGCGGCATCGTCGAGGACCTGGCGGACCTGGGTGCCGGCCTGGCCCCAGTCGTCGTCCTCGCGGTGCAGCTTGTAGGGCTCGCGGACCATGGCGCCGGCGGTCTCCCAGCCGGCCGGTTCGCCGAAGCGGGTCAGGTCGGCCTCCGGACCGCCGTACGAGTTCGGCGCGTACGGCGCACCCGTGCGGGCCGGCTCGAAGCGCATGGGCCCGTCCTTGGCGTAGGAGTGGACCGGGACGTGCGGCCGGTTGGGCGGCAGCTGCGTGTAGTTGGGTCCGATCCGATAGCGGTGGGTGTCGGCGTACGAGAAGAGCCGGCCGAGCAGCATCTTGTCGGGCGAGGGGCCGATGCCCGGGATCATGTTGCTGGGCTCGAAGGCAGCCTGCTCGATGTGGACGAAGTAGTCCTCGGGGTTCTCGTTGAGGGTCATCCGGCCGACGTCGATGAGCGGGTAGTCCCCGTGCGGCCACACCTTGGTGAGGTCGAAGGGGTTGAACCGGTAGTCCGCCGCGTCATCGAAGGGCATGACCTGCACCTTCAGGGACCAGGACGGGTGCTCGCCGCGTTTGATCGAGGTGAACAGGTCGCGGCGGTGGCAATCGGTGTCGGCGCCCGCGAGGTGGTCGGCCTCCTCCTGGGTGAGGAAGTCGATGCCCTGGTCGGTCTTGAAGTGGTACTTGACCCAGAACTTCTCGCCGGCACCGTTGATCCACATGTAGGTGTGCGAGCCGTAGCCGTTCATGTGGCGGTACGTCTTCGGGATGCCCCGGTCGCCCATCAGCCACGTCACCATGTGCGCGGATTCCGGGGACAGCGTCCAGAAGTCCCACTGCATGTCGTTGTCGCGCAGCCCGTTGTCGGGGCGGCGCTTCTGCGAGCGGATGAAGTCCTGGAACTTGATCGGGTCGCGTACGAAGAAGATCGGTGTGTTGTTGCCGACCAGGTCGAAGTTGCCCAGCTCGGTGTAGAACTTCAGTGCGAAGCCGCGGGGGTCCCGCCAGGTGTCGGGGCTGCCCATCTCGCCCGCCACCGTCGAGAAACGGGCCAGCATCCGGGTCCGCTTGCCGGGCTGGAAGAGGTCCGCCTTGGTGAACTGGCTGACGTCGTTCGTCACTTCGAAGACGCCGTACGCGCCCGCGCCCTTGGCGTGTACTACTCGCTCGGGGACCCGTTCGCGATTGAACTGGGCCATCTTCTCGATGAGGTAGTGGTCCTGGAGCAGGATCGGGCCGTCCGAGCCCACCGTGAGCGAATGTGCGTCGCTCTCCACCGGGATTCCGGCGTTGTTGGTGGTGTAGGGGGTGCTCATGTGAGTCTGTCCTCCCGTCGATTCTTTGAAGAGTCCGTCGGGGGCTCCGGGGTCGTGGTGCCGGACTGTCCGACCACCACGACCTACACAAACACTGAATCACTGGCACGGCATGCCGGGCAATGGGTGACACGACTTAGTTTGGACAAGGTCCAAGAAAAGATTCTGTACGAACACAGTGTGTTCAGCGGTGCGTACTGCCCGGAATGACCCGGTGTGTCCTGCGCCATTCCGTGAGCGCGGCGGCGGTTTTCGCCCCGAAGACGGCCACCTCCGCGGAGGGCGCCAGGGGCGACCGTTCCAGGGAACGCAGCACGTCCGCGAAGGGCGTGAGCCGCAGAGCCCGTGCGATCTCCGCCGCGCTCACCGTGTCACCGCTCAGCAGGAGCGCGTGCCAGTCGTGCAGCGCCGAGCGGCACACGACGAATGCCGTCTGCCGCCCGATCACCAGATCCTTCCGGTTGAGGCCGAAGACCCGGATGGTCTGCACGCCCTTGGGCGTCAGGGCCTCGTACTCGCCGGACGCGGGCAGCAGGAGCAGGTGATCGGCCGGATCCTCGGTGCTCGGGTCGACCAGCAGGCAGTTACCCGCCTCGTCGCAGGGGTACTCGTCCCGCTTGTGGTTGCTGTTGCAACTGGAGCAGGCCAGCAGATGGTTCGGCCAGTCGAAGGCGCGCAGCGGTGCGACCGCGATCGGCTGGAAATGGTCGATGTCCGTGCCGAGGTTGTCCAGGCAGTACATGCACCGCTCGGCTCCGTGGGCCATGCCGCGCAGCAGGTCGCGTATGTGCCGCTTGGGTGTGGCGGCCTTGCGCCACTCCTCGCGGGCCGCCCGGGTGGTCGCGCCCGCGCTCCTGACGGCATCCGTACGCCGGCCCAGGAGCGTCTGCGTGTTCTGCGGCGCCGCCGCCCGTTGCACCGGGATCAACGGCCGCCGTCACCACCGCTCAGCCGCGCCGCCACCTCGGTCACCCGGGTCTCCAGCGAACTGGTCAGCCGTTCGGCCAGCTCCTGGTACTCCTGGGTCTCCGCCTCGTCGGCCCGCCCCGCCAACGCCTTGCGCTCCAGTTCCACCAGGCGTCGCCGCTGCCGTTCGGCCCGGGTCGAGTACGGGGTCTCCAGGCCGAACAGCTCCGACAGCGCGGCGTCGTCCCCGCTGCCGTACACGACGCGGTGGTACAGGTCCTCGTCCACGACCTCCGGGGCGCGGTCCTCGTCGGGGCCGGGCATCCGGATCAGGCCGCCGGGGTCGGCGGCTTGGCAGATGTACGGGCTGTGGCTGGTGACGATGAACTGGATCTTCGGGAAGTGCTGCCGCAGCCAGTCACCGATGCGCCGCTGCCAGGTGACGTGCAGGTGCGCGTCGATCTCGTCGATCAGCACCACCCCGGGCGCCGTGATCTCCACTCGGCCCTCCGCGGTGATCGCGGGCAACTCGCCGTATGCCGCCTGGATCTGCCGTACGACATCGAGCACCAGGGCGGCCACCGTGCGGTAGCCGTCGCTCATCTCGCGCAGCGGGAAGGACCGCATGCGGGGCCCGCGACGCACCCACAGCCCGTTCGAATCCACCTTGGCCACGCGGTAGCCGTCCGGCAGCAGCCCGTCGGACAGGAGTGCGGTGACCGTCCGCAGCGTGGTCGCCGCCCCGGCGCGCCGTTCCAGCCGGCGCAGATGCAGGTCGACCAGCCAGGACACGCCCTCCGCGAGGGAGGCGTCCTCGTGGAAGAGGGTCGCCATCCGCCCCACCGGGCCGGGGGCGAGCATCAGCCGCTGTGCCTCACCGGAGCCGCCGACCAGCCGTCGGAAAGGCCCGTACCCGGCGCAGAACCAGCCCTGTGGATTCCCGGCCCAGGGCCCGCGCTCGGGGCTCTGGTAGCCGTACTGCGCGTCGTACGGCTCCATGGACGGCCGCAGCGGTTCCGCCCGCTCCGCCTTGGAACGCACGGGCAGGGTCCACTCCAGGCCCAGCACGACGCTGCCCTTGGGTGCCCGGCCGCGCCCGAAGAGGGTGTCGTAGGAGGGGTCGCGGGTGACCTCGGCGTGCGCCCATCCGGTGCGGGTGCCGGCGGTGATCCACCCACTGAAGTCCGGCACCAGGTTCCGCGCCACGGAGGGCCCGCTCAGCGCCAATGCCAGGGCCTGGAGCAGCGTCGTCTTGCCCGAGCCGTTGCGGCCGGCGAGCACGGTCCAGCCGCCCCCCGTGGGGAGCGGGAGGTCCACCGTGCGCACGCCCGCGAAGCCCTTGATGCCCGACAGGCCGACCCTTGCGACGTACACCTGCGCTACACCCCGTGCCTCTCCCGTTGCCGATGCCGCGCTCAGCCTCTCACGGGCCGCTCGGCCGACCTCAGCGGTCGGGACCGCCGGGTATGCCCATCTCGAACCAGACCACCTTGCCCGCGCTCAGCCGTGTCGCCCCCCACCGTTGGGCCATTCGGCTGACCAGGTACAGCCCGCGGCCGCCTTCGTCCTGGGGCTGGGCGTGCCGCATCCGGGGGAGGGTGGGGGCGTCGTCGCCGACCTCGCAACGCAGCACGTCGGTACGCAGCAGGCGCAGGGTGATCGGGCGCTCCGCGTACCGCAGGGCGTTCGTGACGATCTCGCTGACCAGCAGCTCGGTCGCCTCGGTCAGCGGCTCCAGGTCCCAGCGGCGCAGCGCCTGCCGGATCAGCCGGCGGGCCCGCCCGGCGGTCTGGGGGCGGGGCTCCAGGAACCAGTACGCGACGTCGCGCGGCGCGATGCCGTCGAAGCGGGCGGCGAGCAGCGCTATGTCGTCGTCGCGGTCGCCGGGGCCCAGTATCTCCAGGACCTCGTCGCAGAGCGGTTCCAGCGGGGGCGGGGACACGATCTGCGAGGCGGCGTGGAGCCGTTCGCGGAGCATCTCGATGCCGCCCCAGACGTCGCGGGTCCGCGACTCGACCAGGCCGTCGGTGTAGAGCAGCAGCGTCGCCCCGGCGGGGGCGGGCAGTTCGACGGCCTCGAAGGGCACGCCGCCGACGCCGATGGGGGCGCCGGGCGGGACGCGCAGCACCTCGGCGAGGCCGTTGGCGTGCAGCAGCACCGGCGGCGGGTGGCCGGCGTTGGCGATGGTGACGCGGTGCGCGATGGGGTCGTAGACCGCGTAGATGCAGGTGGCCATCCGGTCCTGGCCGAGCCGCTGGGCCTGCTCGTCCAGGTGGTAGAGCACTTCCTGCGGGGCCAGGTCGAGGCCGGCGAGGGTCTGGACGGTGGTGCGGAGCTGGCCCATGATCGCGGCCGAGGTCATGGAGTGGCCCATGACGTCGCCGACCACGAGCGCGACCCGGCTGCCGGGCAGCGGGATGGCGTCGTACCAGTCGCCGCCGACCCGGGCCGACTCGGCGGCGGGCAGGTAGCGGCTGGCGAGGCGTACGCCGGTGGGCTGGGGGAGCGAGTCGGGCAGCATCTCGCGCTGCAGGGAGTCGGCGATGTACGCCTCGCGGTCGTACAGCACCGCCTTGTCGACGCCGAGCGCGGTGTGCGTGGCCAACTGGGCGACGACCAGCAGGTCGTCCGGCTCGAATGCGGGCCGGTTGGGGCGGCGCAGCAGCACGGCCGCGCCGATCACCCGGCGGCGGCCGCGCAGGGGCGCCAGGATCGCGCGCCGGCCGGTCGGCAGGAGTAAACCGCCGGGTACGGGCCCGACGGAGGTGGCGTCAGGGCAGCCGCCGACCAGTTCGTTGAGGGCGGCGGTGGCCTGCGGCGACTCCGAGAACACCGGGCGTACCCCGCGCAGCACTTCGGCCAGCGGCCCGTCCGTGGGGACGTCGATGTAGTCGGCGGCAGAACCGTACGCTCCCTCGGTGGACGGCACCACGGGCAGCAGCGCGCCGGTCTCGGGGGACTGTTCGACGCTCTCGTCCGGGGCCCGGTCGGTGCGGCGCAGCCGCAGCACCAGCGGTCCGGAGGGGCGTTCGTCGCCCACCGGCAGCGGGTCGCGCAGATAGACCAGGATCGCGTCGGCGAAGGCCGGCACCACCGAGCGGCACAGGCCGAGCAGGATCTCGTCGAGGTCGATGCCCCGGGCGATACGGCGGGTCGCCGCGCCGACGTAGCGCAGCCGTTCGGCCTCAGCGCCGGGCTGCGCGGCCGGATGAGGGCCGGCCGGCCCCCGCCCGGGGGCACCGCCCTGGGTGCCGAGTGCCTTGAGCGCCTGGACGCCGCTGGACTCGTCGTCCGCCGGGTGTCCGGCGGCGACCTGTGCGGCCGACAGGTCGCGGGCCACCCCCCGGGTGCCGTGCGGCGGCGTGTTGGGCAGCGAGGGGTCCGCCGTGGCGGCGGCCACCCGTGCCGCCTGCTTGCGGTCCCGGGCGCCCTTGCGCTTCGTACGGGCGGTCGGGACGGCGGCAGCGGCGAAGCCGCTACGGGGATCCGGGGCGGTCCCGGCGCCGTTGCCGTCCGCCACGGGAGCCGGCGGGGTGGCGGCAGGGCGTGCGGCACTCGCCGCTGTCGCTGCGGCAGCGGCCTGCTGGGTCGTGCGCTCCGTGCTCACGCTGGTCGTTCCATCCGGTCGGGTGCGTCACATGCGGGGGCGTGACGGGGCAGCCGCGTCAGGCGCGTCGTCGGCAGTGCAGAAAGAGCTGCTCCTCTGGCGGCGCGTCGAGCGCCGCCGGCGAGTACGGAAACGAGTCCTCCTTCAGCACGTCAAATCCCGCGTCCTCCACCACCTGACGCAAATCATCCCGTAGATAACCCGATACCCGGACAGTGTTACCAAGGAACGGCATCTCGAAGTCATCCAAGTCTGCTTCGACCATCCCCAAGGTGAACCATCCGCCGGGGACGAGCAGATCGTGCACGATCGCCAGCGCCTGGGGGATCTCGGCCCGGGGCAGCATCAGCAGCGAGAAGAAGGCGGAGACGCCCTCGAAGCGCCGGAGCCGGTCGGAACGGTCGAGTCGGCCTACGTCGATGATGTCGGCACGGTGGAACGTGGCCTCCGGCACGGACTCGCGGGCGAGCGCGAGCATCCCGGCCGACACGTCGATGCCGGTCACCTCCAGCCCCGCGTCCACGAGTTGGCGGCAGGTCGGCAGCCCCGTACCGCAGCCGATGTCGAGCACCCGCGCCCCGATGGGCAGCGATTCCGCGAGCCATCCGGCCGCCGCGATCTGGCCCTCCTTGTCGGGGAACGCCTCGTCGTAGCGGCTGCCTATCGCGTCGAACGCCTCGGCCTGGCCGGCACGGTGGAGCTGTATGTCGCCATAAACTCCGACTCCCACAGCCTGGGCCTCCTGTGACCTGACATAGACCTTACCTCGATGCTCGATGACGTAGCGTCAAACCCTAGTGTGAACCGGGAAATTGCGCAGTCTTGCGGAAGACGATCCTACGTTTGATGTACGGGGGCGCATCAAGGGGCTCACGCGGTCACATTGCCGGACGGTCCCAGTCCACCGGAAGGGCCGGTACCGGCCACGCCGGATTAGGACGCCAGTTCTCCCATCCGTCGCGAAACGGCCGCTCCCAGGCCCTGATCACCCCGACCGCCCGCTGCCCGGCCTCCCGGACCCGTTCCGCCGTCGCCACGGGCATCACTCCCACCGCCTGGGCCTGCGCAAACTCGTCCTCGTCCAGCCAGCGCCAACTGCGGTCGGGAGCAACCGAGATGTCCAGAAAATGGTCCTCCGAATCGATCCCGCCCGACCACCGCCGCCGCGGTTCCTCAAGATTCACGTACCAGTTCTTGAACCGCCAGCCCTGTTCCCAGAACAGCCACACCGACCACGGCTCCCCGGGCCGCGCCAGCTTCAGCACCCCGGCGCCCCGCCACTGCTCGACGCGCGTAGTGCGCGGTTTCACATAGCGGGTCACCAGCGGCTCGCTGTCGATCGACGAGCCGTCGGCCAGCACCGGTTTCACGCAGGGCGTACCCGGGGCCATCCACACGGCCAGTATCTCGGGATCGTCGCGTACGACGGTCACCGGCCGGCAGATGTGGAACCGGTCGGTCGCGTTGCCGCGATAGCGCCACAGCACCTGCTCGCCCGGCGACCAGTGGCCGTGGGTGTCACCGGGACCGTTCCCGTGGAGGAGAGTTTCGGCTGTCATGGACAGAGCTTACGCACCGTCTGTTACGGACGGATCACTCGCGCGGAATCCGGGCGTGCCCCACCGGTCACGGCCGGGTCATCCGCAGCACGTCAAGCGCGTCGTCCAGTTGCTGCTCGGTCAGCGCTCCACGCTCGATGTAGCCGGACTCCAGCACCACCTGGCGGATCGTCTTGCGCTCCGCGAGGGCCCGCTTGGCGACCTTCGCGGCCTCCTCGTATCCGATGTACTTGTTCAGCGGGGTCACGACGGAGGGTGACGACTCGGCGTACTCGCGGGCGCGTTCCACATTGGCCGTGATGTCGTCGACCGTACGGTCCGCGAGCAGCCGGGAGACATTGGCCAGCAGGCGGATCGATTCCAGGACATTCTTGGCGATGACCGGCAGCATCACGTTCAACTCGAAGTTGCCGGCCGCGCCCGCCGCGGCGATCGTCGCGTCGTTTCCGGTGACCTGTGCCGCCACCATGACGACCGCCTCCGGGATCACCGGATTCACCTTGCCCGGCATGATGGACGAACCCGGCTGCAGGTCGGGCAGGTTGATCTCGGACAGGCCGGTGCGGGGGCCGGAGGCCATCCACCGCAGGTCGTTGGAGATCTTCGTCAGCCCGACCGCGATCGTCCGCAGCTGCCCGGAGGTCTCGACGATCCCGTCCCGCGCCCCCTGCGCCTCGAAGTGGTTCCGCGCCTCCGTCAGCGGCAGCCCGGTCGCCTGCGCCACCTCGGCGATCACCGCCGCCGCGAAGCCCGGCGGGGTGTTGATGCCGGTGCCCACCGCCGTACCGCCCAGCGGCAGCTCCGCGAGCCGGGGGAGGGAGGCGCTGAGCCGCTCGATGCCGTAGCGGACCTGGGCGGCGTATCCGCCGAACTCCTGGCCCAGGGTGACCGGCGTGGCGTCCATCAGGTGCGTACGCCCCGACTTGACGACCTCCGCGAACTCCTCGGCCTTGCGCTCCAGGGCAGCGGCCAGGTGCTCCAGCGCCGGGACCAGGTCGCGGGTGACGGCGGCCGTCGCGGCGATGTGGATGGAGGACGGGAAGACGTCGTTGGACGACTGGCTGGCGTTGACGTGGTCGTTGGGGTGGACGTCGCGGCCCAGTCGGTCCGAGGCGAGGGTCGCGATGACCTCGTTCGTGTTCATGTTCGACGAGGTGCCCGAGCCGGTCTGGAAGACGTCGATCGGGAAGTGCTCGTCCCACTTCCCCGCCACGACCTCCGCGGCCGCCTCCTGGACGGCCTCGGCCACATCCTTGTCCAGGACCCCCAGCTCCGCGTTGACCTTCGCCGCCGCCGCCTTGATCCGGGCCAGCGCCTCGATGTGCGCCCGCTCCAGGCGCTGCCCGCTGATGGGGAAGTTCTCCACCGCGCGCTGCGTCTGCGCCCGCCACTTCGCGTACGCGGGGACGCGCACCTCGCCCATCGAGTCGTGCTCGGTCCGGTATTCGCCGTTGTCGTCGCTCATACCTATGACAGTGCCCGGGAATGGCCGTGTGTTCCCGGGCACTGCCAACCGTCGCCCGTCAGGAGGACCCCACCGGGATGCGGGTGAAGGTCGGCGTGGCGGGCGCGGGTCCTAAGAGGCCGCGCGAATAGGTGGGGCGGCGTCGCGTGCCTATGGGCGGCGCCTGGCGGCGTTGTCGTCGGTCGACGACGTCCCCCAGCCTGGCGGCTGGGTGGGGGTCCCCCCGGCCGAAGGCTGGTGGGGGTCCCCCCGGACGGAGTCTGGGGGAGAGTGCCCCCTCCGCCTTGCCAGACTTGCCCCCCTCGCCCCGCTCCTTCACCCACCCCACCTATTCGCGCGGCCTCTAAAAGAAAAGTTTCCAGAAGAGGAAATCGGTGCAACGCCCGTAGGGGGCGCAATACGAGGCGTTGTGCCGCCCTGGGCAGTCCGAGGGACCCGGTGGCTCCGGCAACGACGTGAGCCCCCGGCGGTTGCCAGGGGCTCACGGTCGACTGAAGGTCGGCCTCGGGGTCAGTCAGCCTGGCGTACGGGGATGCTGGTGAAGGTCGGCTGAGAGAGTTGCTGCGGGCTGAAGAAGTCGTTGCCCTTGTCGTCGACCACGATGAAGGCGGGGAAGTCCTCGACCTCGATCCGCCAGACGGCCTCCATGCCGAGCTCCTCGTACTCCAGGACCTCGACCTTCTTGATGCAGT
This sequence comes from Streptomyces soli, assembly GCF_003999195.1. Taxonomy (GTDB): domain Bacteria; phylum Actinomycetota; class Actinomycetes; order Streptomycetales; family Streptomycetaceae; genus Actinacidiphila; species Actinacidiphila soli. The sequence goes on along the minus strand of NZ_RJVR01000263.1, from coordinate 11,368 downwards.
CCTGGGCGAGGCGGGCGGCCGGGCCGCCGATCGAGCCGAGGTAGAAGCCGCCGTGGGCGGCGCAGGCGTCGGTGACCTGCTTGGAGCGGTTGCCCTTGGCGAGCATGACGAAGGAGCCGCCCGCGGCCTGGAACTGGTCGACGTAGGCGTCCATGCGGCCGGCCGTGGTCGGGCCGAAGGAGCCGGAGGCGAAGCCCTCGGGCGTCTTGGCCGGGCCCGCGTAGTAGACCGGGTGGTCGCGCAGGTACTGCGGCATCTCGCCGCCCGCGTCGAGCAGCTCCTTGATCTTGGCGTGCGCGATGTCGCGGGCCACGACCAGCGTGCCGGTCAGCGAGAGCCGGGTCTTGACGGGGTGCTTGGACAGCTCGGCGCGGATCTCGTCCATCGGCCGGTCGAGGTCGATCCGTACGACGTCGGCGTCGTCCAGGTGCTCGTCCGTGGTCTCCGGGAGGAAGCGGGCCGGGTCGGTCTCCAACTGCTCCAGGAAGACGCCCTCGGCGGTGATCTTCGCGACGGCCTGGCGGTCGGCCGAGCAGGACACGGCGATCGCGACGGGCAGCGACGCGCCGTGCCGGGGGAGCCGGACCACGCGCACGTCGTGGCAGAAGTACTTGCCGCCGAACTGCGCGCCGATGCCGATCTTCTGCGTCAGCTCGAAGACCTTCTCCTCCAGCTCCTTGTCGCGGAAGCCGTGACCGGTCGGGGAGCCCTCGGCCGGCAGCCCGTCGAGGTAGTGCGCGGAGGCGTACTTCGCGGTCTTCAGCGCGAACTCGGCCGACGTGCCGCCGACCACGATCGCCAGGTGGTACGGCGGGCAGGCAGCGGTGCCCAGCGAACGGATCTTCTCCTCCAGGAACTTCATCATGGAGGCCTCGTTCAGGACCGCCTTGGTCTCCTGGTAGAGGAACGACTTGTTGGCGGAGCCGCCGCCCTTGGCCATGAAGAGGAACTTGTAGGCGCCGCCATCCGTCGCGTACAGCTCGATCTGGGCCGGGAGGTTGGAGCCGGTGTTCTTCTCCTCCCACATGGTCAGCGGGGCCATCTGCGAGTAGCGCAGATTCAGCTTGGTGTACGCGTCGTACACGCCCCGCGACAGTGCCTGCTCGTCATCGCCCTCGGTCAGTACGTTCTGACCGCGCTTGCCCATCACGATGGCGGTGCCGGTGTCCTGGCACATGGGGAGGACGCCGGCGGCGGCGATGTTGGCGTTCTTGAGCAGGTCCAGCGCCACGAAGCGGTCGTTGGGGGACGCCTCGGGGTCGTCGAGGATCCGGCGCAGCTGGGCGAGGTGGGCCGGGCGCAGGTAGTGCGAGATGTCGTGCATGGCCTCGGCGGCGAGCTTGCGCAGCGCCTCCGGCTCGACCTTGAGGAAGGTGCGGCCGTCGGCCTGGAAGGTGCTCACGCCCTCGGAGGTGATCAGGCGGTAGGGCGTGGTGTCCTCGCCGAGGGGAAGCAGATCCGAATAGGCAAACTCGGGCATTGGGGGACATCCTCACTGGGCTGCGTCGACGAAGCCCGACAAGCGTAGAACGTGGCGGGGCCAACGACTGTGTGAGGTGACCCTCACTCCTCCCAGGGCCTGTCCGGCGGATCATGGCCGGGTCCGCCTGATCCGCCGGGCAGGCCCTAGTCGCGATCTATCGCGTTTGTGTACGGTAGGCGTCGTGGACGAGTCGTCGCTTCAGAAGCGAGAAACCCAGCCCGTGAAGCCGCCCGTGACACCCGTGGCCGAGGCCGAACTCCGCGCGTCGGACGCCGACCGCGACCGCATCACCGACATCCTGCGCGACGCCCTCGCCGAGGGCCGCCTCAACACGGACGAGTTCTCGGAGCGGCTCGACGGGGTCTACGCCGCCAAGACCGTCGGCGAGCTCGAGCCGTTCGTACGCGACCTGCCCGCGGGCCGCCCGGCCGCCCCGGCCCCCGCGCCGAGCAGGTGGGCGTCCGACGGCAGCGGCGAGAACCCGAACCTCGTCGGCATCCTCGGCGCCGCGGAGCGCAAGGGCCGCTGGCGGGTCGGCCACCAGATCAACGCCGTCGCGATCATGGGCGGAATCGAGATCGACCTCACCGAGGCGACCTTCACCTCGCCCGAGCTGGTCATCAACTGCACGGCGATCATGGGCGGCATCTCGATCAAGGTTCCGGAGAACGTCACGGTCCTGGGCAGCGGCGGAGTCGGCATCATGGGCGGCTTCGACGTGAAGTCCTTCGAGTCCCCGGAGCCGGGCGCGCCCGTGATCAAGGTCCAGGGCTTCGCCTTCTGGGGCGGCGTGGAGGCCTCGCCGAAGCGCGGCAAGCGCCTCAAGCCGCACCGCGCGAAGCCCGAGCTCGACGCCTGACCGGGCGGCTGACCCGGCACCTGATTCGACGGCTGCGGCGCACTCCGCCCGGCGCACCTCCGGCGCACACCCGGGAGCGACACCGTGCGCATGAACACGCGCACAGCGGGTAAGGCTTGGGGACACGTCGCTCACCGCCGCCGCGCGGTGCGACAGGCAAGGGTGAGACAACGCCGAGCCGTCGTTTAGGAGTATCCCGTGCTTCAACCGATCGAGCCCCCGGCAGTATCCGCAGCATCCGGGGGCGCGTCCGTCAATGGGAGCGAGCCACGGGATCTCGGCGGCCCATGGCATTCGGAAGCGGCCTGCCGCAGCGATGAGGCGGGCCTGTTCTTCGCACCCTCCAAGGAGCCGACCGCGGCGCGGCTCTCCCGCGAGGAAGCCGCCAAGCGCGTCTGCGCGCGCTGCCCGGTCATGCTGGAGTGCCGGGAGCACGCGCTGCTCCAGCCCGAGCCGTACGGCGTCTGGGGCGGCCTGACCGCCGCCGAGCGCCGTGTGGTGCTGGCCCGGCGCCGCCGCCGCGAGGCCGAGCTGCAACGAACGACGACGCGGATGCCCGCAGCGGGCTGACGCTCAGGATCCGGGGCCCCGCCGATTCGGCGGGGCCCCGGATCGTTCCTTATCGGGCCCGGTCGAAGTCGATCGAGCTGTACGCACGCAGCTTCGAGAGCCGGTGAGTGGAGTCGATCTGCCGGATCGTGCCGGACTTCGAGCGCACCACCAGCGACTCGGTGGTGGCCGTCTCCGCGCGGTACCGCACCCCGCGCAGCAGCTCGCCGTCCGTGATCCCGGTGGCCACGAAGAACACGTTCTCACCGCTGACCAGGTCGTTGGTCGACAGCACCCGGTCCAGGTCGTGGCCCGCGTCCAGCGCGCGCTGCCGCTCGGCGTCGTCCTTCGGCCACAGCCTGCCCTGGATGGTGCCGCCCAGACACTTGATCGCGCAGGCCGCGATGATGCCCTCCGGGGTGCCGCCGATGCCCATGAGCAGGTCGACGCCGGTGCCTTCCCGTACGGCCATGACCGCGCCGGCGACGTCGCCGTCGGAGATGAACTTGATCCGCGCCCCCGCCTCCCGGATCTCCTTGACGATGCCGTCGTGACGCGGACGGTCCAGGACCACCACGGTGACGTCCTCGGGGGAGCCGCCCTTGGCCTTGGCGACCCGGCGGATGTTGACCGCCGGCGGCGCGGTGATGTCGATGTAGTCCGCGGCCTCGGGGCCGGTGACCAGCTTGTCCATGTAGAACACGGCCGACGGGTCGTACATCGTGCCGCGGTCGGCGACCGCCAGCACGGACACGGCGTTGCTCATGCCCTTGGCGGTGAGCGTCGTGCCGTCGACCGGGTCCACGGCGACATCGCACTCCGCGCCGGTGCCGTCGCCGATCCGCTCGCCGTTGTAGAGCATCGGCGCTTCGTCCTTCTCGCCCTCGCCGATGACGACGACGCCGTTCATCGACACGGTCGAGACGAGGGTACGCATGGCCTTCACGGCGGCCCCGTCCGCGCCGTTCTTGTCACCGCGACCGACCCAGCGGCCGGCGGCCATCGCCGCGGCCTCGGTCACCCGCACGAGTTCGAGGGCCAGGTTGCGATCCGGGGCTTCGGGGCTCACTTCGAGTTGCGGGGGCAGATGGGCTTCATGCTGCTCGGTCATCACAGCGCACCTTTCTGTACGAGGACGGCCGGAAAAGAGGGTGCTACGACCTTATCCGGCCCCCGTGAGAATGAGCAGGGGGCCTGTCACATGAGCGGCGCGCGTGTAGCCTGCCCCACCTGCCGAAGGAGCTCCGGGGATGGGAGACCATAGGGGCGTGGCGAATACGCGTGGCAATCAGACAGTGCGGGACCTGGTGCTCTCGATGGCGGTGATCGGCGTTGTCGTCGCCGTCATATACATCTTCATCCCGCACAGCGAGGGTGACCCGGTCAAGTCCGTCAGCTACACGGTCGAGCTCGGCCAGGCCCGCCGCGACGCGCCCTTCGCCGTCGCCGCCCCTGTCGGCCTCGACAAGCAGTGGCGCGCCACCTCGGTGATGTACGACGCCTCCGACACCAAGGCCGTCGCCTGGCACCTCGGCTTCGTCGACCCGGAGAACGAGTACGCGGCCGTCGAGCAGAGCAACGCGAATGCCGTGGCCTTCATCAAGGAGAAGACCTACAGCGCCGTCCGGTCAGGCAGCCGTACAGTCGACGGCTTCACCTGGGCGCGTTACAAGGGAGACAAGTACGACGCGCTGGTCCGTGAGGAGGGCGGCGTGACGACGATGGTCACCGGTACGGCTTCGTTCGATCAGCTCGCGAAGCTGGCCGCCGCGCTGCAGGAGCGCGGCGGCCAGTGAGGCTGTGCTTCTGATCCTGCTCAGACGGTCGTGACGACCTCGTCGTAGGCCAGCCGCGGGCTGCGCGGGTACCAGGCGTTCTCGCCCGGCTTGCCGATGTTGACGACGGCCAGGACGGTGTGGTTGCCGTCGCCGCCCGGGTGTCCGTGACCGCCCTCACAGACCCCTACTCGTCGGGCTCGTCCTCACCCGCCCCGTCGCCCTCCTCCGCGAGCGCCGCGTCGAGGCGGGCTCTGGCCCCCTCCAGCCAGCGGCGGCAGACGCGGGCCAGCTCCTCACCGCGCTCCCAGAGGGCCAGCGACTCCTCGAGGGTGGAGCCGCCCGCCTCGAGCCGCCGTACGACATCGACGAGCTCGTCCCGCGCCTGCTCGTATCCCAGCGTGTCCTGATCTGCACCTGCTCCTGCTGCCATGCCTTCAGCCTAGAGGCGGCCTCCGACACCGGTGGTCAGCGCGTGACGCGGACCGTGAACTCGCCCTCCGCGACCCGTGCGCGCAGCTTCTCCTCGTCGGCGACCTCGTCCGCCACCCGCACGACGGTGCCGTCCTCCCGCTGGATCACCGCGTACCCCCGCTGGAGCGTCGCCGCGGGCGACAGCGCGACGACCCGGGCCCGGGTGTGGGCCAGCTCGTCCTCGGACCGGTCCAGCCGGTGGCGCAGGCAGCGCCGGGAGCGATCGAGGAGGGCCCCGATCTGCTCCTCGCGCTCCTCCACCATCCGGTGCGGCCGCGCCATCGACGGCCGGCTCAGCGCGGCGGTGAGCCCGTGTTCCTCGCGGTCCAGCAGCCCGCGCACAACGCGCAGCGCGCGGTGCCGCATCTGCTCGACCCGGGCCAACTCCTCCCCGACATCGGGGACGACCCGCTTCGCGGCGTCCGTCGGTGTGGACGCCCGCAGGTCGGCCACCAGGTCCAGCAGCGGGGAGTCCGGCTCGTGCCCGATCGCCGACACCACCGGCGTACGGCACTCGGCCACCGCCCGCACCAGCTGCTCGTCCGAGAAGGGCAGCAGGTCCTCCACGCTGCCGCCGCCCCGGGTGACGATGATGACGTCCACCTCGGGATGCGCGTCGAGTGCGCGCACCGCGTCGATCACCTGAGGCACCGCGTACGCCCCCTGCACCGGCACATTGCGCACCTCGAAGCGGACCGCGGGCCAGCGCAGCCGCGCGTTCTCCAGCACGTCGTGCTCGGCGGCGGACGCCCGCCCGCAGACCAGCCCGATGAGCTGCGGCAGGAAGGGCAGCGGCTTCTTCCGCTCGGCCGCGAAGAGCCCTTCGGCCGCCAGCCGCTTCTTCAACTGCTCGAGCCGTGCCAGCAGATCCCCGATGCCGACCGGCCGTATCTCCGTGGCCCGTAGCGACAGCTGCCCGCGCGGCGCGTACCACTCCGGCTTGGCGTGCACGACGACGCGCGCGCCCTCGCCGACCAGGTCGGAGATCTCGTCGAAGACCGCACGTCGGCATGTCACGGTGAGCGAGAGGTCGTACGAGGGGTCGCGCAGCGTCAGGAAGACCACCCCCGCGCCGGGGCGGCGGGAGAGCTGGGTGATCTGCCCCTCGACCCAGATCGCGCCCAGCCGGTCGATCCATCCCCCGATCAGCCGCGACACCTCGCCGACCGGGATCGGCGCCTCCGCCGATGTGTTCACAGCCATACGCCGAGACTAGCCGCCACCGCCGACACCGACCCGGATGCCGCACCCCGCTGTCCTTACCCGGGCGTGCCCCGCACCCTGGGACCATGCGCATCCGCCCCGACCGCGACCGCCAGCCCCGCATCGGCGGCGGCTTCCGCATCGGCCGCCGCGGCCCCGGCTGCGGCTGCTTCAGCTGCCTCCCGCTCGCCGCGGCGCTCTGCGCGGGCGTGGCGACGGCCTTCGCCCGCCGACGGAGGTGACCCATCCATCACGGAAGCCGAGGCTGCGGCGGAGCCGGCCGCCGCCCTATTCCTGGTCGGTGGCAGTGGTCGTCATGGACAGCAGCTTGGCTCACTGCCCCGGTTCCCGCGCCCCGTACGATGGAGGGCATGACTGCTACGACAGCCCGCCGAGTCCTCCTCGCCGCTCCTCGTGGCTACTGCGCGGGCGTTGACCGTGCCGTGATCGCCGTGGAGCAGGCGCTCGAGCAGTATGGCGCGCCGGTCTACGTACGCAAGGAAATCGTCCACAACAAATACGTCGTGCGGACCCTGGAGAAGAAGGGCGCGATCTTCGTCGACGAGACGGAGGAGGTGCCCGAGGGCAACATCGTGATCTTCTCCGCCCACGGCGTGGCTCCCGAGGTCCACGACGAGGCCGCGAGCCGCAAGTTGGCCTCCATCGACGCGACCTGCCCCCTGGTGACCAAGGTCCACAAGGAGGCGCAGCGCTTCGCGTCCGAGGACTACGACATCCTTCTCATCGGCCACGAGGGCCATGAGGAGGTCATCGGCACCATGGGCGAGGCGCCGGACCGCATCCACCTGGTCGACGGCCCGGAGGACGTGGCCGGTCTGGAGGTCCGCGACGAGAACCGGCTCGTCTGGCTGTCCCAGACCACGCTGTCCGTCGACGAGACGATGGAGACCGTCGGCAAGCTGCAGGAGCGCTTTCCCGCGCTGGTCAGCCCGCCGAGCGACGACATCTGCTACGCGACGCAGAACCGCCAGGTCGCGGTCAAGCAGATCGGCGCCGACGCCGACCTGGTGATCGTCGTCGGCTCCAAGAACTCCTCGAACTCGGTACGCCTGGTCGAGGTCGCCCTGCAGGCCGGCGCGCGAGCCTCGTACCTGGTGGACTTCGCCGATGAGATCGACGAGGCCTGGCTGGACGGCGTCACGACGGTCGGCGTCACCTCGGGCGCGTCCGTGCCGGAGATCCTGGTCGAGGGCGTGCTGGACTGGCTTGCCGAGCGCGGCTACGGCGACGTCGAGATCGTGAAGTCGGCGGAGGAGCGGATCCAGTTCTCGCTGCCCAAGGAGCTGCGCCGGGACCTGCGCGCCGAGGCGGCCGCACTGGGTGCAGCGGAGGCCGACCCCGCGTAATAGCGTTGTCCCATGAAGGTTTTCGGTGTGGACATCGGCGGGTCGGGCATCAAGGGTGCTCCGGTGGACCTTGAGGTCGGCGACCTCACGGACGAGCGTTACAAGGTGCTGACCCCGCACCCGGCTACCCCGGAGGCCGTCGTGGACTGCGTCGGTCAGGTCGTGGAGCACTTCGGCTGGTCGGGCCCGATCGGCGCGACCTTCCCCGGTGTCGTGACCGCGGGTACGACCCGCACGGCGGCCAACGTCGACCAGCGCTGGATCGGCCTGGAGGCCCAGAGGCTGCTCAGCGACCGGGTCGGCGCCCCCGTCACGCTGCTCAACGACGCGGACGCCGCCGGCATAGCCGAGATGGCCTTCGGCGCCGGCCGCGACCGCAAGGGGACCGTCGTCATGCTCACTCTCGGCACCGGGATCGGCAGCGCCGTCTTCGTCGACGGCCGCCTCCTCCCCAACACCGAGCTCGGCCACCTGGAGCTCCACGGCCACGACGCCGAGAAGAAGGCCTCCACCAAGGCCAAGGAGGACGAGGACCTCACCTGGGAGCACTGGGCGCACCGGGTGCAGAAGTACCTCACCCACGTGGAGATGCTCTTCTCGCCCGAGCTGTTCGTCATCGGCGGCGGCGTGAGCCGTAAGGCGTCCAAGTTCCTGCCCCTGATCGAGGGCGTCCGCGCCGAGATCGTCCCCGCCGCGCTGCAGAACAACGCCGGCATCGTCGGCGCCGCCATGGCCGCCGCCGTGGCCCAGGCCCAGGCCTAGGTCTGGCTTGCCCGGTCCGGACGGCGCCGCGCCTTCCGTACGTCGGCCACCTTCCGTACGCCCACGATGGCCGCCGCCAGCAGAGTCCCCGTGTACAGCCAGCCCGTCAGCAGTGCCAGCGCCGTCACCGCGCCCATCGCGTGCCCGGCGACGCCGCCGGTGCCGCTGTCGGCGGTGAGGGCGACGGCCACCGTGAAGGCGATGGGCGCGCTGATCGGGGCCGCCGACAGATCGTAGGGGCGTACGAGGAGCGCCGCCGCGACGCACGCGAACACGAACACCACCCCGAAGAACACCCCCGGCTCCCCGAACATCAGCGTGTCCAGCGCCCCGCCGCCCAGGGCGACCGCCGTCAGACTGAGCCCGGTCCCCAGTGCGGTGAGCCGGGGCTCCAGCCTGCGCGGGCCGCGCGGACCGCGCAGCCGGGTCAGCCGCTCCGCCGGGCGGCGCGGCGTGCGGCGTGCGGTGGCTGTGGCGGCTGCGGTGTCGCGGGGATGCGGCAGCCGGCCGGCGTTCGTGTGCGTGCTGTGATGCTCCACGTACCAAAAGTAGGCATGGCAACCAGGGAAAATGGGGGCAGGACACGCCTTTTCACCTCCCCTGGGTGAGTGTTCGAAGCTGATAGGAGGCCAGGTGCCGAGGCCCGTAGACTGGGTTTCTCCACCTTCATTGCTACGGGAAGTCGTCACGTGTCGCTCACGATCGGAATCGTCGGCCTGCCGAATGTCGGCAAGTCGACCCTGTTCAACGCCCTGACCAAGAACGACGTGCTGGCGGCCAACTACCCGTTCGCCACGATCGAGCCCAACGTCGGCGTCGTCGGTGTCCCCGACCCCCGCCTCGACAAGCTGGCCGAAATCTTCGGTTCGCAGCGCAAGCTCCCCGCCACGGTCGACTTCGTCGACATCGCCGGCATCGTGCGCGGCGCGAGCGAGGGCGAGGGCCTGGGCAACAAGTTCCTGGCGCACATCCGCGAGTCCGACGCGATCTGCCAGGTCATCCGCGCCTTCAAGGATGAGAACGTCGTCCACGTCGACGGCAAGGTCTCGCCCAAGGACGACATCGAGACCATCAACACCGAGCTGATCCTCGCCGACATGCAGTCCATCGAGAAGGCCGTCCCGCGCCTGACGAAGGAATCCCGCCTCCAGAAGGAGAAGGCGGCCGTCCTCGCCGCCGTCCTGGACGCCCAGAAGATCCTCGAGGAGGGCCGCACCCTCTTCTCCGCCGGCATCACCGCCGGCACCGAGCAGGGCAAGCTCCTCCACGAGCTGCACCTGCTCACCGTCAAGCCCTTCCTCTACGTCTTCAACGTCGACGAGGACGAGCTGACCGACGAGGACTTCAAGAACGAGCAGCGCGCCCTCGTCGCCCCCGCCGAGGCCATCTTCCTCAACGCCAAGATCGAGTCCGAGCTCATCGAGCTCGACGACGACGAGGCCCTCGAGCTCCTGCAGTCCATGGGCCAGGAAGAGCCCGGCATGGCCACCCTCGGCCGCGTCGGCTTCGACACCCTCGGCCTCCAGACCTACCTCACCGCCGGTCCCAAGGAAGCCCGCGCCTGGACCATCAAAAAGGGCGCCACCGCCCCCGAGGCCGCCGGTGTCATCCACACCGACTTCCAGAAGGGCTTCATCAAGGCCGAGATCGTCTCCTTCGACGACCTCGTCGAATGCGGCTCCGTCCCCGAGGCCCGCGCCAAGGGCAAGGCCCGTATGGAGGGCAAGGACTACGTCATGCAGGACGGCGACGTGGTGGAGTTCCGCTTCAACGTGTAGCGGGTGACATACCACCACGTCGCTGATCTGGCAAACATGCAGGTTAGAGGGGGTCCGACTCTTCGGGGTTGGGCCCCTAGTTTTTTCCCGTGCTGGGATGGTGCTGGGAAATCTGACCTCTCGTCACCTCTCATCACCCCTGCTCACCCCTCCCGTGCTGGGATCGTGCTGGGAGGCCGGTGGGCGACACCGTCCTCGGCCACGTCGAACCGTCGTACGGCGGCACCTCCCGCTCCGGCCGCAACGGCTGGCATGGCATCGTCACCGGGACCTACGTCCGCGGCCGGCGCCACCCCACCCGCAGGCTGCCACCGTCGACCTGGCCGGGAGCCTGGGTCAGTCTCGTCACCGCACCGACTCGGCGCACCATCACCGGCGCCAGACGCGCGGCGACGGCCCCGACGCCGCGGACGTCGACCTTAGAGCAGGGACATCTCAGTTCCATACATCAGGCCCCTCCGCTCCCATGTAGGGCCCCAGTCCTTCTTGCGCAGGGTCTTTAGCAGGCCCGGGACGCGGGAGGCGAGCAGGCCGGGACGTAGGCGTGGGCGGTGCCGACGGATATGCCGAAGCCTGCCGCGATGCGGGCGAGGGTGTCGTGGGTGCGCAGGTACACCAGGGCGACGAGCGCACGCTGGTGCGGCGGGAGTTTGCACCGCCGGTCACTCTCACGGGTGACGATGAGCATCGTGACCCGCTTGACCAGGGCGTGCGGCAGGTCGAGTGCGGCAGGATAGGTAACCAACGAGACTCCTGTGCCGGTGGGTTGAGACTTCAAACACCTCCCTCGACGGCACGGGAGCCTCGTGCGTTGCGGCTCCCCACGCCGACTCACCGGCGTCACCCGATCGGTGTCCAGGCTGAAAGGGCTCGTTGAGTGGCTGATGGGCTTACCGTCTGGCTACGTCACAGGCTTGGAGCTACCCCGCAGCGGTGAACTGCGCGCACTCGGCAACGGGGTTGTGCCTCAGCAAGCGGAAGCAGCGTTGCGCTTGCTCCTCAGTTCAACCGACGCTCGATCGTAAACATTCAGCTGGTGTGCGCTGGGTGATGGATTTGGGCGTGTGGTGACCGCCGGTGACCGTGTTGGTCGTCGGCTGGCGGGGTGTCAGGCGTGG